>CAZMSP010000032.1:0-19246 GCA_964568985.1 uncultured Pirellulales bacterium | reverse complement strand
TTTCATGTCGGGAGCCAGTGCACAAATTTCGATAATTACACTGCGGCACTGGGGATAACGGCTGATATTTTTAATGACTGCCGAAAGAAAGGATACGACACGAAAATAGTGGATATAGGCGGCGGATTCCCGGTGCCGTACGACTCACAGGTCCCAAGATTCAAGCAGCTTGCGAAGATAATAAATGCCGAATGTAAACGGCTTTTTCCGCCTGATGTAGAACTTATAGCTGAGCCGGGACGATTTATGGTTGCGACAACTGCCGTGCTGGTTTCAGAAATAATTGGAAAGGCGCACAGGGACGGAAAAATCTTCTACCATATAAATGACGGCGTCTATCAGACTTTTTCAGGCATCGTTTTCGACCACTGGATACCGAATTTCCGGGCATCCAAACGGGGCAAGCTGGAAGTTTGCGCCGTTGTCGGGCCTACCTGCGATAGTTTCGACAAAATCTCCGTCTCGGAACATCTGCCGACAAATCTTCAAATCGGTGATTACCTTTGCACTGAAAACATAGGGGCATACAGCATCGCCTCCTCAACAAAATTCAATGGTTTCGATGGCGCCGCGATTATCCATATTAACAAGTAAATACGTGCTGTTGCTTCTTTGTCATTAGAGACTCTACAAAGCCCTGCCGATTTTATTCGTGGCGATAGACTTCCCAGCCCATATAGTTGTCGAGGGCCTCGGTAATTGCATCGGCTTTTTCAACCCTGCTCACTGCAACGTGATGCTCAAAGCCCATCGCACAAATGTATCCCATAAGGGACTGAAGATTCGCAATCTTCATCACGCCATAGCCGCCGAAAGTATCGAGCTTGTCATTCGTAAATTCGCCTACGCCAAAACCTGCAGGCATCAGGTATACAACTCATAATGAGCCGTTGCCACACCGTCAGTACAACCAGAACCCGCAAGGCCGACTAAGAGTCTCCACTTTGGATTGGGTAAGGGACATTGCGGTTAGAGCAGTGGATTGAATAGACTGGAGACTATGAAACCAGCGGTAAGAGCCAATGAGCCAAGTGCGTGCAAAAGAACAGTGATTTGACTGGCGCGGTATTTGCCCGGTGCGGTTAAATCTTTTTTGTTCACAAACCTCATTGCCACAACTGCAACAGGTAGTGTAAACAGATAAAAGAACCCTGCATAAAACATTCGGCCGTAAATCAACATCACCGCTGCAACGACAAAACTGGCAAACAACACTGCTCGATAAATCCAGATGGCAGCCGGCACACCAAAGAGAACAACAAGCGTTCTTTTGTTTACTGCGGCATCGGCTTTCAAATCCGGAAATTCATTTACTAAAATCACCAAAAAAATCAGGATGCTGACAATAACAGCAGGTAAAATTGGTGTGACATCAATCGTTTCTGTCTGCAAATAATATGAGCCATAAACAGCAAGTAAGCCAAATAACAGTGCAATAACAAACTCGCCGATGCAACGATAGCCAAGCTTAACAGGCGGAGCAGTATAAAAAAATCCGCCGAGCAAACCAACCAGACCAAGAACCAAAATAAAAATACTCTGTGTCAGTAAAATAATTATAACACCAATTATTGAGGCGACAGTTAACCAGAACAGACTGGCAAGCAGGGTCGCTTTAGGCGATAAAATTCTTTCCTGAATGAACCGCCTCCCACCTGAAAAGGGAGTTGGATTTTTATTGGCCCAGTCGTTTCCGGAAATATGGTCGAAATAATCGTTGGCCATATTGGCACCGGCATGCAAAGCCATTATTGCCAAAAGTGCCAGAATAAAAAGGACAGGCGAGAAAGCACCGGTAGTTGCATAACCAAGCGCCGAGCCCACCAAAACAGGCGCTGCACTTGCAACTAAAAACTTCGGCCGAGTGGCAAGGAAAAGAATAATTAGTTTCGAAAATCCAAAACGAGATTTCATAGATTAAATTTTAGCCGCAAATTTAGTTTTCAGCAAGGCGTGGTCTTGACAATACCATCAATTTCTTTAATAATACAGCAATTCTAAATAGATAAGCAGGATTAATATGGTAAGCAGTGCCAATTTTCAAAAAGCGATTGAGTTAATAAACCAATCGAGCAGCATCTTGCTCACAAGCCATACCAAGCCGGACGGCGATGCCTGCGGCTGTCTCGCAGCAATGTCTGATGTCCTGACCGCCCTCGGCAAAAAGCCCCAGCTTCTATTATTGTCGCCGATGCCCAAATGGTACGAATTTCTCTTTGCAGAAAAAGTCCCCATCCTCGGCCAGGATATTGACCTTCAACAGCTAATGGTGAGCGAATCCTGCGGTGAGCTCGGTCGAACCGTCGAACCACTCGGCGATTTTGATTTGATTATGATTATCGACACCGACAGTTTCAGCCAGCTACCTCAATTCGAGCAGTACCTAAAAAAGATTGATATTCCCATTTTAGTAATCGACCATCACAAGACTGGTGACGGCCTTGGTAGTATTCGGTTGATTGACAGGACCGCCGCAGCCTCAGGTCTGATTTTTTTTGATTTTCTAAAATACGCCAACTGGCCGATAACAGAGAAGATTGCTCAGGCACTATTTGTTGCGATAGCCACTGACACCGGCTGGTTCCAGTTTCCAAACACTGATAGCAGAGTTTTTAGAACCTGTGCTGAGCTAATCGACGCAGGTGCAAATGCAACAGAGAACTATCACAAATTATTTCAGAATTTTTCACCAAAACGGCTCAAGCTGACCACCGCAATGCTCAACACGCTCGAATTGCATCTTGACGGCCGTTTCGCAACCCAATACCTGCTCCAGAGGGATTTCGAGCAAACCGGCGCTACATACGAGGATACTGAGAACCTGATAAACGAATGTCGGAGGATAAGCACTGTTGAGGCAGCTGCTTTATTTGTAGAGCTAAAAGACGGCCGAATCAAGTGCTCTTTGCGAAGCAGCAACAACATCGATGTTTGCAAAATCGCCGAGAAATTTGGAGGTGGGGGGCACAAGATGGCCGCCGGAGCCCATTTACCCGGACCTTTGGAAAAAGCAAAACAGCTTATTTTAGACGCCGTTTCAGAACAATTCGCTGATACTTAACGCATTGTGCGAGTTTTGCTAAAGGCTGCTGAAAATCTCAAAAATGGTCATTTCGAGCGCAAGCCCGCAGGGCTGAAGTCGAGAAATCTAACAAAAGTCGCGAGTCTCATAGATTTCTCCGCTTCGCTCAACCGCCTTTCGGCGGTTTCACTTCGGTCGAAATAACGGTTCGTAAAAGAAAATTTGCCGAAAATTAAAAACCTGTACATCACGTTAGGTATTATAATGTTTTTCAAAAAAAGAAAGGGTTTGTAAAATTTCGGCTATGATTTTATCTCGGTTTTGGGTCGTTAAGTTAAATAATTGCGTGTCCGGATAATTTTTTACCTCAGAGATAAGCCCTTTACCTTTTTTGGCTACGGTGGCTAATACCGACCTATCCGAAGCAAAGAGATGCTTCACCACAGAGACAAACCTTTCAGAAAAACATTCCATTTTGCCAATCTCGTCTATAACGAATAATTCTGCGTCGCTACGATCGATGTCCAAAATTGGCACTACGGATTTTTCAAAGCCAGCAACGTCCACTCCATATTTGCTCACCCACCAGGGACTTTTGACGTCAACATGAGCTAATATTCCTGTAGCTCCATCAAGGCGTGTCCAGCTAAAACCTTTCCGGCTACGGCTCGGCGCTTCGCCGAGACGAGTGCGGGTATTATTCTGGCGAATCTCCTGCGTATAAAAACCTGCCACTTTGCCAGGGTCGAGATTGGCAATAATTTTCATTACAGCGGTTGTCTTGCCGCAGCCCGGAAGACCAGTCAGTAAGATTTTAGTTGATTTAGATTCCATAAGTGCAAATTATGGTCTTTTAGCTTTGACAAAGTCTTTTAGTTTTTTGGCGGTGAAAGTATTCAGAATATTTGTTTTCGTTGCCCAGCCGCGGGCGGCGGTTGCAATGCCGTAGCCCATCAAGCCGAGTCCGCCGACGCTATGAGCATCGGTACCGATAGCCAGCATAACTTTCGATTCGATTGCCATTTTGCAATGCGTGTCCTTCAGGTCCAGACGCCAGGGGTTTGCATTTACCTCCAGGGCGGTACGAGTCTGGGCGGCGTGTCTGATTACTGCTGTCATATCGAGAGCCATTGGCTCACGCTGGCCGATGAGCCGGCCTGTCGGATGAGCGATGCAATTAACATAAGGATTATCCATAGCTTTGAGTGTGCGCATAGTTACCTTTTCTCGCGGACCGGCCAAGCTGGAATGTATGGCAGCTATTACAAAATCCAATTCAACAAGTAATTTATTATCGAAATCCAAAGTGCCATCCGCGAGGATATCAACCTCGGTTCCAGCCAGGATTGTTATGCTTTTGAACTTTTCATTGAGTTTGCGAATTTGCTTGATTTGTTCAGCGAGCTGTTTAGCTGACAAACCATTAGCGATTGCAGATGACTTTGAATGGTCCGTAATACAGATATATTTATAACCCATATCTTTTGCGGCCTGGGCAAGCTCGGATATGGTTGCATTGCCGTCGGATGCGTTTGTATGGACGTGTAAGTCGCCTTTTACATCTTCAAATTCGAGCAATTCAGGCAGGGTGTGGCTCTTTGCTGCCTCGACTTCACCCCGGTCTTCTCGCAATAATGGATTGACGAAATCCAGGCCGAGCTTTTGATATATTTCTTCCTCGATTTCACCTGCAACCATTTTATCTTTTTTAAATAAGCCGTATTCGTTTAGTTTCAATTTTGCTTTTACAGCGATTTCTCTTAAGCGGACATTGTGCTGCTTTGAGCCGGTGAAGTACTGGGCCGCAGCTCCGAAACTTTTTTTCGGCACAACACGCACATCGACGTGGACGGGAATGGTTTCGGTTTGAATAATAGCCGAACCCTTTGTCGTCCCGGCGGCGAGGACTTCCTGGACAAATCCTGCACTGGTAAATGCATCTATGATTTTTTTGCCCTTTTTTGCTGCGACGAGTATGTCAACGTCACCGATGGTTTCAGCTCGGCGCCGCAGTGAGCCAGCGGGCTGAATTTTTTCGGTACCGGATAGCTGCTGAAGAAATGCAGTGACAATATCCGAGGCTTGAAGGGCCTGGTCGAGTCGAATTCGGCCGGTGGATTTTTCGAGAAATTCGATGCCTCTTGCTATTGCCTCGGCTCTTTTGTCACCAAAGCCGGGTAGTTCTGCTAAACGTCCAGATTTGATTGCTTTTTTTAGCTCGTCGATGGTTTTGACTTTTAACCTTTCATAGACCGCCTTTACGCCCTTGGGTCCCATACCTGGTACGGTTAATAATTCTAATAGAGTCTGCGGAATCTTCGTGAGCAATTGCTTGTGGGCAGTTATCGTGCCTGTCTTTACGAACTCTTCAATCTTAGCAAGACTTGATTTGCCGATTCCGGGTATTTTAGCTAACTCGCCGGTTACCAAAAGCGTTTCGACATCGGTTGGCATATCGCCGATGATTCGGCCGACTTTTCTATAGGTATTGATGCGGAAGCGGTCCTCGCCGAGGATTTCCATAATATCGGCCATCTGGCCGAAAAGCTCGCTTAGTACAGCGTTTTTCATAAGATTGACCCCGTTAGAAACTTGACAAACAGGCCTAAATTTACGAAAAGGACAGCTTCTAACAGGGTTGATTATACCTGTTCGACAGTAAAATCAAATCTGTAATTTTTAGGTTTGCCTGCCCTGCGTAGCTTTAGCGAAGTAGGGTGGAGTAACAAACAGTTCGCTTTTCAGCAGCTAACGCTAAATTATAATACTTCTCAAAAAGGTTCAACTGAACTGTTAAAATATCTGTCATGGGCAAGACCAGATGTGATATTTGGATAGGCACTTCCGGCTGGCATTACGCCGACTGGCAAGGACGGTTCTACCCTGACAAGCTGCCCAAGAGCAAGTGGTTTGAACACTATGTAAAAGATTTTGACACTGTCGAAATTAACAATACCTTCTACCATCTGCCGAAAGAAACCACCTTCCAAAACTGGCACAAACAAGCACCAAAAAATTTCCTTTTTACCACAAAGGCCAACCGCTATATCACTCACATTAAACGATTAAAAGAATCGGAAGAAGCGCTCGAGAGATTTTTGGAAAGGGCAAAACTTCTGAAGGAAAATCTCGGGCCGATTTTGTACCAACTGCCGCCGAGTTTTCATAAAGACCTTGACCGATTAGAGGGTTTCTTGAAGGTTTTGCCTAAAAAGTTAATCGCTGTTTTTGAATTCAGGCACGAAAGCTGGTTTTCGGAAGATAGTTATGATTTGCTGCGAAGGTTTAATGCCAGCTTTTGCATTCACGATATGCCGGGTATGAAGGTCCCTCGTGTGGTGACATCCGATGTGATTTATATTCGCTTTCACGGCCCAACCGGCAGGTATCAAGGCAACTACTCAAAATCTGCCTTGCAGGAGTGGGCAAACTGGGTGAAGGATAATATAAAAGGCAAAAAGGCCGTCTTCGCTTACTTCAATAATGACTACAACGCCTACGCTATTTATAACGCACAGACACTGAAAGAGCAATTTAAGGATTCTTGATTTACGTGGCGCAGAGCAAACGGCATAGATTGCGGAGGACACTCGGGTTCATTTCACAGAGTAAATTTTTTTAATTTTTGGTCATTATATATTCGGCCTGGTGAATAAATAAGAAAGCCATCAATGCAAACGCATTGATGGCTTTATGGATGCTTAACAAAATTTCATCCTCATTTCTTCTTCTTAGCTGCCTTCTTGGCGGTTTTTTTCTTTTTTGCCATTTTAAGGCCTCCCATTAATTAATGTAAATGTAATTGTTAATAAGCGGCCTAATACAAACAAACGCCGCTTTTTCCAACTTTCGAATTATTTTTTGGACGAATTAAAATCTCCATTAAACGATTTTTGTCCGTCTCAGCGCTGTTAAATACCGGAATATCAGTAAATGAAGAAAGCTCTCTTATGTGCAGTGGGGAGCTTGAACATATACCCGATATGGCATCCGGGACCAAATTAAAATTTTCCTTTAGTGTTCTTAAGCCCCCGATAGCACCAAAAGCGTCGCTGGCGCAAAAAATCAGTTTGTTAATCCTTGATACTAATTCCGGGGCAGTTAATAGCATAGCAGTTTCGCGCTGGATGATACCATCAGCAAGTTCAACGACCCAAAAATTCTTTGGGTTGTTCGCAAACTTTAAGTCAAGTTGGTTGAAAACGCCCAGCAATTGTTCACTCATCAGAAGATACGTTGACGGATAGCCGAGATATGTGAAATCGGCATATGAATTAGCACCCGCGTCATTCATAAGTAAAATATCTTTTAGTGAAGCTGTCCCTGTTATTTTGGATGCTCTGACATTATAACCCATAGATGTTAATGCCCAGCAGCACGCTGCGGCAGCCATGCTTTTACCGGAGTTCATCGACGTTCCACAAACTAAAATCATTTTTGACCTTGGCTGTTTTTTTATTTTATTTTTGGGTTTTATAAGTGGGAAATCCTGCGTGTTTAAGACATTACCATTTTCATCACAAACGTATCCTAAAACTTTTACTTTAGTCGGGTCTTTTATTAGAGAATTCTTTGTTTTAACAATTCCGATTACTCCGGAACGTGCAATAAGGTCAACTTCTTCTGTTATTTTATCAGGCACCACTCCCTCATAAAAATCCGGGGCATACCTGTTTCCGAAGACAAAAATTGCTTTTGTGCCGTCGTGTATCATATGTATTCGTCCTGATGCGTTTTCCAAAGATGAGTGCTGTCCGATACGGTTGACTGTTCCATAAACGAGGTCCCCAGGCAGAGGTATCTTGTCAGGAAAACGGTAATACTTGACCTTGCTTGACTTGATTGCAATGGCAGCGCTTGGGAATATGAACCCTTTGCTTATTTTATTAGCTGATATTTTACTCTTCGTCGATATTGTCAAAATTGTCACTTTGCCCCCTTGAGGGATTGGTCATAATCCGATTCTTCAAATTGCTCTTCTCTGATGAGAATTCTTTTTTCTGAAAGATTTGCACAATTTAGGCGGTATCGTGTCCAGTGCTTTTTTAGTTTTCATAGTTTTTACATTCATATATTGACCGATTAGTCAATCCTGACTAAAAAATCAATAAAAATTTGACTTTTCAATAAAAATATTATATTTGTTTTGTTTGATTAAGTTACAGCAGCACGAATGCCGCTAATCGGTTAGGTAATATGATATAAGAGAATAGATTAAGAGAAGGAGTTTCAGATGGACGGTCTTGTACCAACTAAAGCATTTCTAACCAAGGGAGTTGGTCAGCATCCATACCGGCTGAAATCCTTTGAAGAGGCACTACGCAAGGCAGGCATTGCTCAGCAAAACCTGGTTCAGGTATCATCGATTCTGCCGCCTAATTGCAAGGTTATCAGCTGCGAAAATGGATTGAAAAGGTTAATTCCAGGACAGATATGTTATTGCGTGATGGCCAGGGCCGATACCAATGAGCATGGAAGGTTGATTGCTTCATCAGTTGGTATTGCTTTACCTAAAGACAGAAATAACTGGGGCTATCTCAGTGAGGTACACAACTATGGAATGAATCAGCAAGAGGCGGCAGATATGGCTGAAGACCTTGCCGCGGAGATGCTTGGTACAACGTTAGGTTTGGAAGTCGACCCGAACCAGGCATGGTCGGAAAAGGAGCAGGAGTATAGAGCCAGCGGCTTAATAATCAGGACTTCTAATGTAACGCAGACCGGCAGGGGGCAAAAAGGCCTTTGGACAACGACTGTAGCAGTAGCTGTATTCTTGTTTGATTGAAAAAATCTTTGGGTCCGCTGAATATGAAAGAGGTATTCAATTTTGGACAGCTGCCGGACAAATACTCTAATCTTGAAAGTGCCCGGATAGTTATCCTTCCTGTTGCTTATGACGGCACAAGCACATGGAACAAAGGCGCAGACAAAGGCCCCGAAGCCATAATCAAAGCATCAGGGAATATGGAGCTGTATGACATAGAGACCGATTCTGAAGTTTATAAGAAAGGTGTTTTTACAGACAGTATTATAGAAGCTGATGCTCCTGTCTCTGAAGTAGTTGAAGTGATTAATCAGAAGGTTCAAAGTTATATTGAACAGGGCAAATTTGTCGTGGTAATAGGAGGGGAGCACTCGGTTAGTATAGGTGCGGTTAAGGCCCATTGTCGTGCTTACCCGGGGCTTACGGTTTTGCAGCTTGACGCCCATACTGATTTAAGACAGCAGTACAACAGCTCAAAATATAATCACGCCTGCGTTATGGCCAGAGTCAGGGAGCTTTGCCCCATTGTACAGGCAGGCATCAGGAGTATGGATATTTCGGAAAAACCGTTTGTAAACCCCGACAGCATCTTCTTTGCGAAGGATGTTTATAATAATAAAGACTGGTTTGCACAGGCCGTTTCAAAAATGTCCGACAGAGTTTACGTAACCATCGACGTTGATGTCTTTGACCCTTCTATAATGCCATCGACAGGAACACCTGAGCCGGGCGGACTACTGTGGTATGAAGTGCTTGGATTCCTGAAGCTTGTTTTCGAGCAAAGAGATGTTGTCGGATTTGATGTCGTCGAACTGTGTCCGGATGAAAGAAATAAATCGCCGGACTTTATGGCTGCAAAGCTCATCTACAAACTATTAAGTTACAAATTCACTCGCCAGGGCGACCCAGCTCCGCCATAAGCTTCGGTCAGGAACGGCGGCTGTTCAGGTTCTACCTTCAGAGAGGCCGGCTCCTGGGGTAAGGTGGATAATGTATATGAGCAGATGGTTTTTGCTGAGGCAACCAGCGTGTTGCCGTTGATAGTCAGTTTCGTATATCATAAGCGAAGCTGGGAAAGTAGACCACAAAGAAAGTGGAGTAAGATTTTCGAATAACAATTTATTTCAAATAACGAAAGGGATTAAAAATGGAAAAAGCCAAATTAGCCTCTATGCTGGTGTTCTTATCGATTTGTCTGGCAGTATTAGCAGGTTGTAGTAAGGCAGCGAAAGAGAGAGACGAAGCACGTACCGAACTGGAAAAGGCAAAAGCTCAGCTGGCAAAAGCAAATGCACTGTTAGAACAGGCTCGAAACGAAAGAGACCAACTGCAGGAAAATATAACCAAACTTTTAGAAGCCCTGGCCAATACAAGGCAGGTGCTTGCTGATGCCCCCCAAAATCAAGAATTATTACAAGGCCGGATTAATGAACTTACCGAGCGATTAAACACCGCAGTTGCTACGGCAAACGAAGCACAGACAATGGTTGAGAATCTCACGGCCCAGTTAAAAGAGGAAACAGAGACAATCCAGCAGCTCGAACAAGAAAACAAAGAGCTACAGGCAGCTATTCAGCAGCTCGAAGAACAGACAGAGCAGCAGCCGAGTGAAGAACCATCTGAAGAACCGCAAGAGGATGTAGAAGAAGATGGCGAGGAGTATTAGCTTCGGGCGTAACTGATGTTTGTTGGTTACTCCTGTGATATTGCGAAGGAGGACAGGAGTTCGATAGTGGATGCCCGATGCTCATATCTGTAGTATCGTTAATCGAGCATCAAATTTCCCTAAAAAATCCTTGACTATCGTTCCAATAAATAGTATAATCTTAGTTTATAAGAGCAAAGACTATTCAGTTCACTACCAAAAAACAGTACCAATCTGTATCCAAAACTAAACGGAGGAGGACAAAAATGGAATTCAGTAATGGTATTAAGCACAATTTAGTGCTTTTTGTAGCAATTGCCACTATTCTATCCTTTTGCATTGCCCAGGCGTCCTTTGCCGGCTCTATAGTCGGCTGGGGCTTGAATGATTATGGTCAGGCCAGCCCGCCTGACGGAAACGACTTTATCGCGGTTTCTGCAGGCTACTGGCACAGTCTGGGCCTAAAGGACAACGGCTCCATCGTCGGCTGGGGCCTCAACAACTACGGCCAAAGCGATCCGCCTCCAGGTGTACCCAATACCGGCTTTGTGGCTATCGCTACCGGTGAGTATCACAGTCTGGGCCTAAAGAACGACGGCTCCATCGTCATCTGGGGAAGTAACAATGACGGCCAATGCGACGTCCCTTTGCCCAATACCGGCTTTGTGGCTATCGCCGCAGGCTACTATCACAGTCTGGGCCTAAAGGACGATGGCTCCGTCCTTGCCTGGGGATTCAACAACTTCGGCCAACTCAATATCCCTCCACCCAATACCGGCTTTGTTGGGGTCACCGCAGCCGGCTACTATAGTCTGGGCCTAAAGAACGACGGCTCTATCGTCGGCTGGGGATACAACGGCCAAGGCCAATGCGAACCCCCTCCGCCCAATACCGGCTTTGTGGCTTTTGAAGCAGGTCGTTATCACAGTTTGGGCTTAAAGTCAAACGGTTCCATTGTCGCTTGGGGCTGGAACGACACCTACGGCGAATGCAATGTCCCTGAACCCAATACCGGCTTTGTGGCTGTCTCCACAGATGGCCATCATAGTCTGGGCCTAAAGGACGACGGTTCCATCGTCACCTGGGGATACAACGACTACGGCCAATGCGACGTCCCTCCACCCAATACCAACTTTGTGGCCGTCTCAGCCGGCCGTAATCACAGTCTGGCGATAAAGGCGCAGCCCTGCCCGTATATGCTTGCAGGTGACTTAAATGATGATTGCAAGGTTGACTTTTACGACTTTGCGATGATGGCAGTAAACTGGTTAATCGATTGTGACATAACCCCGGAAAATCCGGCTTGTGTACCGAAATAGCGCAACCGAACGTTCTTAGACAAGAATGTTCAGGCCTTTTTGGAGGGCGTACCGCCGGGCGGATAAAAATTCTTCGAGTGTAGGTCGGCGGTTTATTTTAGGATAGAGGGAGGCCCTATAACAGGGCCGATACTGGTTCATTACATTGATGGTTGTTTTTGGGCCAATCTCCTCGGCTAAAAAATCTATAATCTTAAAACTACCTGCTAAATTCTCCGGTAAAACTAAATGTCTTACCAAAAGTCCGCGTGTAGCCAGCCCGTTTTCGACCTGTAAATCGCCGACCTGGCGATGCATTTCTTTGACAGCAGCCCGGTTCACCTGTGGATAATCCGGCGCAGAAGAAAAATCCTTTGCGACCGCCGAGTCTGAATACTTCATATCCGGCATATAAATATCTATATAGCCGTCGAGTAATTTAAGCGTTTCGACAGAATCGTATCCGCCGGTATTGTAAACGGTCGGCAGTTTCAGGCCCTCTTTTCTGGCTAATTCAAGAGCTGCCATAATAGCCGCTATAACGTGAGTAGGGGTAACAAAATTGATGTTGCTGCAACCATAATTCTGTAAATCAAGCATAGATTGAGCCAATTGCTCAACGGTCATCTGTCGGCCGTGGCGAAGATGGCTGATATCAAAATTTTGACAGAAGATACAGCCCAAATTGCATCCGGCAAAAAAAATTGTCCCTGAACCACCTGTGCCGACAAGGACAGATTCCTCGCCGAAATGCGGTCCAACAGAACTAACGACAGGCATATCGGCTATGCCACAAAAGCCGATTTGCTCCTTACTTCGGTTGGCTTTGCACTTGCGCGGACAGAGTACGCAGGGACTGGTCATCTCCCATAGCTTTTGCACGGGCTTGTTAAAAGAACTTAGATTTGATGATGATATCACCATAAATAATAGAAGGCAAAAACCCCACGTGCAACGTGGGGCTAAATATGAAAGTACTTCGCTTCGCTCAGTATGACCATAAAAGGTTTTATATTAGAAGCTCTGGTATTATCATCCATTCGAGTTGCCATTGATCTCCGCCTGAATGGTTAAGGCATACGATACCTGCTTGCTTGAAGGCGACTGTATTAGCTGATGCTGACCCGGCTAAAAGCAGCGATGTTAGCTTGGCCAAAAAAGGTAGATGTCCGACAATCATAATGTCCTGCTGGCTGGTGCCAAGTTCGCCCTTTAACGCCGTAACATCGTCGTTCGGGCCAAGGCCATCACGGGTGATGTGCTCTTCATTTATCTTAATAGCATCAGCCAGGACTTCGGCGGTCTGCTCAGCGCGTTTCTTTCCACTGTGCCACAAATAATCAACACATAAATTTAGAGGCCTTATAAATTCGGCAACTTTCTGTATGTCTCGCAGACCTCCTTCAGTCAATTGCCTTTGCGGGTCTACTTCTTCCGAAGCTGCTCTTGCGTGTTGGGCAAGATATAGTTTCATTTTTTACCTCCCTTCGGCAGAATTTATATGTGACTATTATAGCATGACCGCTGGATTTAACAATTCTTCCCATAGCGACGGTTTGTCAGTCAGCTTTTAACGTTGTAAAAAAATCAGATTTTAGCTATACTGTCTTTAGCTAATCCGGGCGAAAATAATGTCAAAAAAGGTAAAATTTACGGAACAGGCAGCAGAACTTGCGCATCTTATAAATGTGCAGCAAAATCCCGATAGGAAC
Source organism: uncultured Pirellulales bacterium (assembly GCA_964568985.1). GTDB lineage: Bacteria > Planctomycetota > Phycisphaerae > Sedimentisphaerales > Anaerobacaceae > CAZBWE01. The sequence continues at coordinate 5,805 of CAZMSP010000032.1, read as the reverse complement.
CACGAAAATGAGGAACAAAAGCAGGATTTGCTTGTTTCTCGATTGAGGTCGGGTGACCGTGCAGCAGCAGCGGAGCTTGTTGATTCATACTACCAGCAGATATATTTGTATATGAGACGGCTTGGCCATAATCACCAGGCCAGCGAAGACCTGACGCAGGAAATTTTCCTCCAGACCTGGAACCGTATAGGCCAATTGCAGGATGGAAAAGCGTTAAAGAGCTGGCTGTATAGGATTGCAGGAAATGCTTCGAGGCTGTACTGGCGAAGGAATAAGGGCAAAAAGGCAATAAGTATCGAAGGATTTGATGTGCCGGTTAGCAGCACAGCTAACTCAGACAAATCTGAGGATGAAGAGCAGCTGGAAAAGTTAGAGGAAGCTATTGCACGGCTGCCAATGAAAATGAGGCAGGCGGTTGTTTTACATTATTTACAGAACTTAACTATTGTTGAAGCCGCCGAAGCAGCAGGCGTAAGGAAAGGCACTTTCAAAAGCAGACTAAGCAGGGCGTTAAAAGTATTGAGAGAGGATATTATCTGAAAGTAACACTGACTAAAGAAAAAAGGACAGTGCGATGGAAAAAGAAAAGCTTGAAAAATTATTGAATAAATTGTCAGAGCGGATGACAGAATCAGTTCGCCCCGGTCTTACCGAGGATGTGAAGCGACAAATTCCGCAGCAGCTTCGTGCGCATAGAATGGGGATGAATACTATCAGAATTATGATTGATTTGAGAGTAAGCAGGCTTGCTGCTGCGGCAGTAATAATTATAACGATAATTCTCGGCGCTAATTTCTTTGGTCCTAAAGGTTCAACAGGCGGTGATATAGTTGAGGCGATAGAATATTCTCTGGCTCGCGAGAATATCGGCAGGAGCGATATGCTCACAAACATGGCGGTAATATACGAGGGACTGCTTAAGGAAGGAAAGGATATTGTGTATTATGGTGATAGCACCAACCGGGGGGACGGATTTACGATGCTCATGCACTGGAAACTTCCAAATGGCAAGTATAGAGTAATTTTCAGCGATTTGCGTATTACGACGGTCAGTCCCGACATGTTAATAATGCTGCAGGCGCAAATGCTCCAGGATAAAACGAAAAAGTGAATATCGCAGAAGGACAAAGCCACTGTTTATTGTCCGTAGTACTAATAGATAATCGCGGTTGCCTGTTCTATTTTCTTGATAACTTCGGGGCCATCAGCAGGGTTGGAGATAAAATCGTCAAAGCCTTTCTGCAGCAATGCGGCTGATTCAGAACTGCTTAATTGGTTGGCAATAACTATCATTTTAACAGTCTGCAAGTCCTCATCCGCACGGAGACTCCTGCAGATTTCTGTTGCATCTATATCTTCGGCGAAAAGACTTACTAATAGAACATGCGGAGCAAATTTCTGTGCGATTGTACCAGTCTCAAAATTGCTCCGAGCAATTTGCACTTCGTAATCAGCCTTGTTTCGCAATATATCAGACAGAGCTGATGCGGCACTGCCGTCACTGTCCACGACAAGAACCCTTAGTTTGCCTGCCGGAAGTGTATCGGCAGGTATATTATGAACTTTCATAAATCGAATCAGCTCGCTGACAGGTATTCGCCTGTCCTTGCTGCCAGGTATGCGATAACCTTTTAGTTGGCCGCTATCAAACCACTTCGAAACAGTTCTTGGAGCAACGTGGCAAATCTTTGCCACATCGCCTGTTGTCAGTACGTCTTTTCCTTTTGCCATCTTTTAATTCCTACCGAGTATGTATTAAGGCCGTAGTCATATTCGGCTTCAAATCAGTGCTGTTTAACATAGAAATTCTAATTTCCAACTGAGCAGCCAATAGAGAGCTGTTTGCGCAATCCTGCGTCCTATAAACACCTCGGTTAAAAGTCTTGATTTATCGGCTACAGGCCGTATAATTTTGTTAGTTGCTCGTGTGCACCAATGTTGTTATGGGCTTGTGCACTTTTTAATCAGGAGCTTTTATTATGCAGATATATTTATCTCGGCCAGATATCACCGAAAAAGAAATCGAAGCAGTCTGTGCGGTACTACGAAGTCCTAATCTTTCACTCGGCCCAAAACTGGCGGAATTTGAAAATGTTTTTTCTAAATACATCGGCACAAAGCGGGCGGTTGCTGTCAATAGCGGAACAAGCGGTTTGTTTTTATGTATGCTGGCTCTTGGAATTGGGCAGGGTGATGAGGTCATTACCACGCCGTTCACCTTTATATCTTCTGCAACCGTAATTATGATGGCAGGTGCAAAACCAGTTTTTGTCGATATAGAACCTGAAAGTTTGAATATCGACGCTGCAAAAATAGAATCTAAAATCACTGATAAAACGAAAGCTATTTTGCCGGTTGAGGTTTTCGGCAATCCCGCCGGTATGGATAAAGTCTGCGAAATCGCTGAAAAACACGGTCTTGTCGTAATCGAGGACAGTTGCGAAGCACTTGGCTCGAAATTATTTGGGAAAAAAGTAGGAACGTTCGGCAAGATAAGCGTGTTTGCCTTTTATCCCAATAAGCAGATAACCACCGGCGAAGGCGGAATGATTTTGACCGACGACGATAATTTAGCGGATATGTGCGTGTCACTTCGCAATCAGGGCAGAGGCAAAGGTGATGGTTGGCTAAGCCACGAACGGTTGGGATATAACTTTCGACTAAGCGATATCAATTGTGCGCTCGGAATTGTGCAGCTTTCAAGAATAAAAGAAATCAAGGCCAAACGCAAGCAGGTCGCAAAATGGTATCAGGAAATATTGGCAGCAGATGACCGGCTGACGGTGCCCACTGAGCCGAATGGCTGCGATATTAGCTGGTTTGTCTTTGTGGTTCGGCTCGCTGAGGAATTTACCGGCCGGCAACGAGATAGAATTTTGCAGGATATGAATGCTAAGGGTATTCAGGTGAGCAACTACTTTCCTCCTGTACACTTGCAGCCGTTTATCGCTAAGCAATTTGGCTATAAAAAGGGCGATTTCCCGATAACCGAATCCGTCTGCGAGAGGACCATTGCCCTGCCGTTCTATAATAATCTAACAAAGGATGAAGTGGCGATTGTCTGCAAGACATTAAAAGAAGTCCTGGACAAGAACTTGCCCGGCGTTTAACTATGGTTAGCCGTCGCCGGCAACGGCGACGTAAAATTGTTTAGCCCCGCTGCGGCAAATATAAACAGGAAATTTCAGTTAGGATTATCTGATGCCATTCAAAACATTTGGTCTCTCCGACCCGCTGGTGCAGGGTATTCTTGCTGCCGGCTACACCGCTCCCACCGAAGTTCAGTCACAGGTGATTCCTGCCGCAATTGCCGGCAGGGACATTATCGGCTGCGCCCAGACCGGCACGGGCAAGACCGCCGCCTTTGTCCTGCCCATCCTGAACCGGCTAAGCCACGAACACCCGTCAAAAAAAAGGAGAGTTATCAGGTCGCTTATTCTTACCCCGACCCGTGAGCTGGCAGTGCAAATCGAAAAGTTCATACTCCGCTATGGCCGATTCCTGCATTTGCATACGCTCGCCGTTTATGGCGGTGTGAGTATCAAGGGGCAGTTTAACGCACTTCATCACGGCGTTGACATCGTTGTTGCAACACCCGGCCGACTCCTCGACCACATGCAGCGACGGACCATAAACTTTAGGCATATTGAAGTGCTCGTTCTCGATGAGGCCGACCGAATGCTCGATATGGGTTTCATTATGGATGTGCGAAAAATCATCGCCGCTGTGCCCAAAAATCGCCAGACTATGCTCTTTTCAGCCACAGTAACTCCGGAAATAAGCACGCTGGCCGCGGGTGTCCAGAAATCGCCTGTAATGATTCAGATTGGCAGGCCGCGAAACCCCATCGAAACAATCACACAATATATCTATCTCGTCGAGACAGAACAGAAAATTAGTTTTCTTTTGCACCTGCTCAGCGGCGCCCACTTGTCCAGTGTGCTGCTCTTTTCCCGCACCAAGCGCGGCGCGGACAAGATTAACCGACACCTTGAGCGGGCAGGCATTGCATCGGTGGCGATACACTCAGGCCGCAACCAGAGCCAGCGCGAGCGTGCAATGGATGGCTTCAAAGGCGGCAAATACCGCGTTATGGTTGCAACCGATGTCGCCGCCCGCGGCATCGATGTTACCGGAATCTCGCACGTCATCAATTTCGACGTCCCCGTCAATCCGGAAGATTACATTCATCGCATAGGCCGTACAGGCCGCGCCGAAGTCACGGGAGACGCCTTTACCTTTGTCTCCCGCGATGAGCAAAAGTACCTTCGTCGTATTGAAAGATTCATAGGACGCGAATTCACCCCGGTGGAATGTGCCGGCTTTACCTACACCAAACTCGTTACGCCGAAACCGCTGTTGGGGCTGCACAGAGGCAGGCGTCCAACTGCCAAAAGGGCGCGTCTTGCTTCTCGGCGCCGCCGAACACACACAAGACGTTAATAACTCGCACTTGCCTGCCGCTTGTCTGGCAGATTTAGCGCTGCCATTTTTTGTTATTGGTAGGATAGGCTTTCTGCTTCGGCTCGATGCCTTTGCCGAGACGAGTCAGCCCACCAATTATCTTGCGCTTCTCAGGAAAATTTTTCTATACTACCACATCATCAGCGCTGTTATACTTAAATCTCCGTATGGATGAAGAAGTGTGCAAAGGAATCACCCTTTTTTCAATCCCAAAAATGGTAGTCAAAATATGCTTATTTTTGTTAATTTTTGCTCAAATCCAGTATATTTTCGCATTTTCTATTTGGCATAGCGGCATTTTTATCTTAAGTATTTAATAGTGAAACATCGAGCGGCAGCAGCTAAATTCAAAGGCCGGTTAGGGGGGACGGCTGATAAATCCGCTCTTGGCGGATAAATTCGCCTACGGCGAATAAAATTTTTACACTCGGAAGGGAGGATTTCTTAATGAGGGGATGGAGAGTGAAAGTCATATTTCTGCTCATAGTCTATTTTGCCGGCTTCGCCACTGCAATCTATTGCATTGCGCCGGTGCCTGAGAACCAAAGCTCTAAATCCTGCGAAAAAAGCTTTGCATTTTCGGCATTAAAATCTGACGAATTTGCCAAATCCTTTAATTCGGGGATGCACAAGTGCATAGATTTTGGTAAGGAAGCTGCCTTGCGCGCCGGCAAGATTCTCAAACAAAAACTCGATGAGAGACAGCTTCAAACTGACAGCTAAGTAGCAACCCTGCTCTTTTGCCGAACTTGTAGTGAGCTTGTCGAACCTATTGTTTTAATTGCTGACATACACATAATTCAATACTCAATTGGGGGGGTGTATATGTAGCAACGGTTGGCCGTGGGTTAATTAACCCACGGCCCTTTTTTATGATGATTTTAGGATAAATCCGCCTCAGGCGGATAAATCTATCACTTTGGCGGAGGACAGCTTTTGCTTTATTATCTCCGTTGCCAAGTTGAGCCATTTTTTGCAGCCATCAAGCACCACACTGTCACTGCTGGCGACAATTTCTTCTGTTTTTATCAGTTCATAATCAGGGCTTAACAAAAGTTCGATTTCCCAGCCTGCGGTGAGCTTGCCTGCCCTGAGCGCACTTGTCCCGAGCACGGTCGAGGGAGTCGAAGGGTCGAATCCGTGCCAGTTGTTTTTCTCAGCCAGCTCACCAATCAAAGTTTTTAATCGCCCACTGTTGGAGACGGGGCTATCCAGCAGCCATCGGACTTTTACTACGCCGATTTCTTTGAGAAACTCACCTATAAGCTGCACAGCCGGTATCGTTTCGGTAACTTTGCGATATGTGCCGTGTATACTTGCCAGGTCGCGGAAACAGCCGTC
>CAZMSP010000031.1:0-19283 GCA_964568985.1 uncultured Pirellulales bacterium | reverse complement strand
AGTGTCTGCATAATATTTGTAATTGCTCAAATAGGCCTGCCAGGTTAAATGAAGAGAACCTCCAATCAACAGGAAAATAACAATCAAGCGAGGCAAAACGTTTGGCATTAGTCTGACCAGCGTAACTGCACCCACGCCGGCCAGTAAAATCATGCCGTGCAGAAACCCCAGCATACACCAGGGAGTTTTATATGGGATTGCAGAATACAAAGTCGTCATAATGACTGTGTAAAACGCGATAAATCTGAGCAGATGAACATTTACATTCGGTAAATTTTTTCCCCTCATCGCAACTATGAAACCAACCACAGCTAAAAAAACAATAAGGCCTTCGCTCCAGAGCGGGCCGTCACCATATTTAGACCAGATGAGCATCTTCAGATAATAATACCAGGGATGAATATGCAGGCTATTGTGCCCTGACCAGCTGAAATATATTGTATAAGTGTGCACTGAATCCAAAATCCCTTTGGGGTTGGTGAGAAACGATGAGTGAAAAAGAGCTGAAACCACCACAGCAGCAGCTATGCCTACAACAAGGTGTGACGCTTTTATTGTCTTAACAGTGTTCAAAGAGGTATCTTTCCTGCGTTGTAATAAAAGGACAATTAGCAGAGCCAGAAACATTGAGCCAAAAGATATGATACACGTTTCTTTTGTCGCGTACATAAGCCCGAGGAACAGTCCTGTCAATAAGACCCACCCGATTTTTTTGCTCTGCGTGTAGCGCCAGCCGCAGGTAATAACCCCAAAACTAAAACAGACCAGCAGCATTTCCTGAATGTAATAGCGGCTGTAGAAGACCATGGCCGGTGAGATAGCGGTCAGGACAGCGGCACAGATTATGGTACGCGGTCCCAGACCATCGAACATCAACAAAAGCAGCAGCACTATTAGCACACCAAAAAAAACGGGCACAATACGCACAGTGCGCTCACTAATGTCCGTTAGTTTCTCGGCTGAACTGAGCCAGGCAGGGATTAAAGTGAAGTAATTAAGCGTCGGGCCGTGGTATTCATTGGGGTCGTAGGTATAAACACCTTCTTCCAGCAGCTGGCCAAACTTAACGCCGTGTATGGCTTCGTCGCCGTGCATCGGCCTTTGCTCTAACCGTGGCAGACGCAGCACTAGCGCAAGGGCCGTGGCGGCTAAGATAAGAACAAAACATTTTTTGAATGATTTTGCAGACAACCCGGAATCCACCGCTCGTCTCGGCGACCCAGCTCCACCGAAGTCTTCGCCGGAGGCAAGAGGCCGAGCCGTAGCCGGAGGTTTCATTTTACGCACTTACCGTAAACTGCCACTTCAATATAATGATTCAAGTCGTTGCCATTGTTGCCGTTGCTGTAGAGGCGAACATAACGGGCTCGCTGACCCTTGGCATCAATGAGCTTACCCTCGTGAGTCTCAGTATAATGCATATCCTTGCCGACACCCAAACCTGCAGAGTTATCAGTATCATTGTTAAATAGTGTTCTGACATTCGTAATAAAGTCAGGGTCATCGGCAACCTGTACAATCACATCATAATAAACCCTGGCCTGCTTGTGGTAGTGCCAGAATACAATGGCATATATCTCATAACTATCTTCAAGGTCAATGGTTACGTGCTGTAGGAATGGGCCTAACTCGACATAACAGCCATCTGCTGCCTCTTTGTCGTCGTCGGTTATCAGTTCCAGCTCGCCAATAATGGGTTCTTCATCACTGCTCGATACCGGCTTTCCAAGTGCGACATTTTTCGTTCCAACCGGAGCTAAAAACGGCGGCCGCGGTTTGCCCAGCGGTTTTTCGAGGTTAGGCACTCGCCTATCCTCTGGTGTGCCCACAAACGTCGGTTTAGGTAGCTTAAGCTCAATCGGCACGTTGGAATCTTTGGGAGTGTTTGCATCTTCAGCGGAGACATTTGGAGACTCCGGCTCCGTTAGCGTTCTCGTGCTTTGTAGCGAAGGAGCTTCGCTACTTCGCAGAGTAGCAGGAGTATTAGGCGCCTTAATCTCCGCATCGTTGACCTCTCTTTTTGGAATATCAGCCGTTGGTTGCTTTGGACCCTGGGTAGGGGGCTCCGGAGTTGATTTTTTACAGGAAGGAATAAGACAAAGAGGTACCACCAGCAATACCAGCAAAGAAACCTTCACGATTGAACTACAAGGGCTTCTCATCATTTTTAAACCTTAATGAGCCTATGGCTCATAAAAATTTCATAACTTGTTGAGCTAACTACACTTTATTCGATATATACGGTCTTGTCAAGCTGTTCCATAGGATATTTGTCCTTTCTTTCTGCGATTTATAAAAACAATACCCACATAATATACAAACGTAACAAGCTATCAATACCGTACTTACGGCTTAGCTGGGAAACCTCATATAAAATGATGACAAAAATAAGACAGGGATTCGGTGCTCCCGAATCCCTGTCTTAACAGGCAATATATAAAAATAGGTTTCCAAACGCGGTTACAGCGTTTGGGGCTCCTTTCTTACGGCATCTCAACAACAGGTGGCTCAAGGCCAGCTTTGGCAAGGATAGCATATACAACAAAGCCAATAACAAATGCAATAACCGGCGCCGGCGAGATGAAGCTGAACTTCTCACCACCGACCATCGGAAGAATAGCGACTACAAATCCGGCAGCCCAAGCGATGTACCCCGCAAAGTTGATGCCCTTGCGCGGACCTGACCACTTACAGCCGCTCAGCAGATAATCTGCAACCATAGAGCCACAAATTGGGCCGAATGAGGCCCCAATAATGGAGAAGACCCCAACAAGGTTGAGTGCCCAGCCCTTAGCAGCCAAAACAATGGCGACGACGGCCCCTATTGAAACCATAATGGTCTTGTTGGCCTTGGGGAACATCGTCCCGATACTGTTCGCGGCTATAAAAGAGCTGAAACAAGCCGGTGCAAAGCTCGCTATAGCAAAGAGGATAAACATTAACTTGGCGCCTGTCTGCTGACGGATAACGGCATCGAAGATAAAGCTTTTCATTTCGGGGTTGGCACCGTGGGCACCCGCTACCGCAATTAGTGGCAGGCCGCCGGCGACTATGATTGCCAGAGCAATCCCGACAAGACCACCAAGCTGGACGTCTTTGGCGTTGCGGTTGCCCATTCCGAAATCAACACCTGCTGCACCTGCTGTAGCGAAAAAGCCAACAACGATTGCTATTATTGTCAGAAAACCGACAATGGGCCGGGCGTTTTCGGCTGGCTTGAAGTCACCTGCAGTGCCCACATTTGCAAAGAAAACAATGAGAATCATTATCAGCGGAACTATCGGCAGAAATGTGGACACTTTCCCGAGGTATTGAATTCCCTTAAGAGCCACGAACACAGCAATCGCAGCCCAGATAATTGCCACGATAGTGAACGCGGCACTTCCATGAAAAGCACCTGTCGCAGGGTCCTTTGCCGGCGAGTGCCCCGTCGCCTGTAGAATGAAGTCGGTAGATACGGCGATATTTACAGCGAGCCAGCCAAACTGCAACAGACCCATCAAAAGACCCGGCATCAGGAACCCCCCAGTTGTGCCATAGGTCGAGGAACCCACCACATAGAGAGGGTATCCAGTCTTCATACCGTACAATCCGGGCACAAGATAAAACAGGAAGTGACAGATAAGGGCCGCAATGACAAGCCCCAGCAGACTCAATCCCAATCCGGCGTTAGAGAGGGTGCCATCGGCAATCTGCATATAGAACACGACCCAGAGGAAGATACCTGCGTAGGCCGGTGCAGTGCCTTTGTACCACGGCGCCCTGTTCTCTGCCGGATTCGGCTTGGCCATACTCAAATAATTCGGCAGTAATCCATTACTCATAATCTGTTCTCCTAATCAAAATACTTTAACTTATCTCTCCCCAGCGTCTCGCCGGGTACTCTGGCTACGGCTTGGCGCCTACGCCAAGACGAGTAAACGAATCCTGACTGTCGTCAGACAAGTATAAAATTGCCACTATTTATTCACAATGTCCAGAAAAAAATAGCCAATTGCAGGATTTTGATTCTCTTGCCGTTATTCTTTCATTTTGGCTCGTAACACCAGGTAAGTATGCACAATTGCAACAACCGCAAATGCTAAAGCCGTGTATCGATGAATATCTAAAAGAAGTTCCTGCCAGTAGGTTCCGAAAAGGCTGAACATACTCAGAATAATCGACAGAATCAGCGGAAGTGCCAGCACAACAATCAGCCAGAAAGTTATTTTCTGCCCAAGACCAGGAGCTTCAGAGACAGTTTCTTCGCTGCTGCTTTTCACTAAAGTAACACGCTCAAGAATACGCGTTAGCCATGGCCAATCGCTTTTGTTGAAACGGCAGTTTCCCGCCCACATTACGGCCAGAACAGCTAAACATATCGCGAAAACCGGCGCAAAAGTTGCGTGCAGCATCAGCCAGTAACCGTGAATGGGCTCCTTAAGAACCAATACCGGATAGAAACTCGTAATCGCCAATACTAAAAAGTAAAGTAACGCTAATAGATATACCAGTTTGCGAAGGGCGCCAACCAGACTTAATTTCTGTTCCAGAAACAGCATAGTAAAAATACGAATAGCTCTTCTCAAAATCGCAAGAGGTCTCCACCGGCATTCCTTGCAGCATGGAAATAGCACACAGCATATACCAATACCTAAAAAGGTGGCCAAAAAAACGATTGTTGATAACGTACGAAACATATTACTCATTCTCAGCCAAAACGTACTAACTTCTACCGGTTAATAACTTCACAACACAAGCCAGGGCCCTAAGAGCATATAATAATATAACGCCGCCTATAATCCCGCAACAGCCGAGCGCAACAACCTTCAGCCACGGACGAAATACAAATGAAAAGGCAAACGCCCACGTATAAAAACGGTTGATATCCTGGAATTCTATCATTTCTTTAGACAAGTCTCGCTCCGCAGCAATTGGAGAATCGACAGCAACAGCACCGAAGAAGAAAGGCGCATCTGTCGCGTGGCAATCTTCACATCTTCGCACGCCAAGTGATTGAGCGGCAGGCCTGACGTCATGGGCGATCGGCCAAAGGTACGGCTTAGCTGCATCGTGCTCAACCGCAATCAGTTTGCCTTTGTTATCTATTTGATAAAGTTTACCTCCGCTTATATAAACGGCTTTACCTTCGGTTTTCTTCTGTAATGAATTCAGCCCTTCAATAATATTCTCAGCGGTCAGTGTTCGCCAATCGCCGGAACGGGGCAGCTTCTGCTTAGCGAGAATTCTACGTACAGTTTTCCTGACAACTTCAAGATTTATCGGCGTTACTTTCTCATCTTTTAGAGCGCCCCAGAAGGCAGGCCAAAACATCTTATGAGGCGCAATTTTACCATTCGACTGTTTGGCAAGAACAACTGTTATAATGTGCGGCAGCACCTCTGGTGATTTATTTATGCCGGCAATACCTAAACTATGTGCCCTCGATGTTTTTGTCAGAATCGTCTTTTCACCGGGCCAGGGGCCTGAGTGACAGGCGGTGCAGCTTAGTTTATCAAAATGCACCGGAGGAATACCAGGGTGTTCCGGCACAGGCGCACCAAGCCGACCTTTTATTAAGAGATTTGACGAACTTTTCTGGCCCAGATGACAACCTTCGCACGATGAGACTGCTACCAGAGGATTCTTTGAATCTGCCTCTTCAGCTTCATATCCTCGAATAATGTTATGCTCGACACTGTTACGGTGACAGTCAACGCACCTCAGTCCCGCCGTTAAGTGCACATCCTCATCTGCTGCCCATCTTTCAGGATTGTTGTCGCCTATATCCAGATTGGAATGACAAAAATAGCATCGTTCGTTAGGTATTTTTCTGACAATGTCAAAGAACACCCAGTTATCCTCGTCAAATGTGTTTTCACGGTAAGTGATACTTGGCGGAGTCTTCTTTGGGTCGTCCAACGGCATGGGCATAAAAGGGTCGTATGTATCGGGCATATCAATAGCTGAACCGCTGACATCAGCGAACTCACACGATGCCGCAGCGGCCCAGCGGAAATTCTCACGGGCTATCTGGATAGCGTATTCTGTCTGGTCTTGTTCAGGGTCGGCATTATGGCAGGTGAGACAGTTGATTTCCAACTTTCCTGAAATAAACTCGCGCATGAACTCATCGGGGTCCTGGCTTTCAAGCTCTCCTGCTCCGCCTCCGGGGGTGTGTCTGCCAAAAAGCTTGGTGAATTGTCGAGGGGTCAGGCCCACTTGTTCTGGTTTGAAAGTTTGCGGCCAGGGACGGTACGAAAGAGGAATCTGTGTGCTGATAGAAGCATCGACAAGAATCCACGGTTGGCCCGGCCGACCGGGCGCAACATTTGCGTCCACGGCGTTAAAATGCCAGCCACTTTTGATAGTTGCATAGCTGTGGCACGCTCCGCAAGTCCAGTTGGTCGAAAACGGCAAAAGAATTTCGTCATCGCCGGCTATCTTAAAACCTTTTTCGCCGTCTTCGTTCTCAGGGTACAGGGGGATAAGATGGATGGAAACAGCTCGGCTGCCGTCACTTTCGTCTCCTAATAATTTCTCGTCAGTATCGGCGACGACAGGCCAAGCCAGTGCCTGACAAATTAAGATAACTGTTACTATCAATTCCTTGTTCAACGTGCGAGTAATCCTTTTCTCAACGTATGATTATCATACAAAGAAACACCGCAAAATAACAGTCTTAAATCAGAATCTAAATGTTAACCCGCCGTAGGCGGGTTAAATTCCTCCGGTTTATAATCGAGCTTTTGTCCGGCCTGAATCGCCTCGTTGACTTTCAGTACAGTAACAGCCGTCTCGTACCCGATTTCTGCAGGACAATTCAGTTTCGCCCTTCCACGAATTGAATCGAAGAAGTTCTCAAGATGAGGTTTATGGTAAGGGTCATGGAATTCGACCTCCATTTCATACTTGGGTGGAGGTGGTGACTCGCGAACATCCACAGCAGCACCTGTATCAGACTCCTGCTGCTCAACGATAGCTTTCAAATAACCCTTTTTGACCCATTTCTCCCATTTTGCTGGCTGAACCCAGGGCTCACGATAAATACCATCCCAGGAACTGGCAGCTTCGGAAATATTCAGCATACCCTCGTCACCCATGAAGGCTTCATAGTAACCGCCTCTGCTGTTGGTCGTTATTGTCTGATAAAAAGCCCTAACGATCCCCTGGCTGGTCTGGTATTCGTAAATGGCCATTACATTGTCATACCACTCGCGACCTTTCCAGTAGTCTGTGCCGCCGCTGGCTATAACGGATTTAGGACTCGCTTCGAGGAACCAGCTATAAATATCTATTTGGTGTGAGCCCAAATCCACAATTGGCCCTCCACCTAAACTCTTATACCATCGCCAATTTTTGAATTGTTTCATAGACTCAAAGCCGTACTTATTCAGCGTCACCTCGTCAATATCGCTTCCTTTTGGCCAACCCAACTCTTCGCACGCAGATTTGCTTCGGTTCCATTGCCCGTTGATAGTAGTGATTTGGCCCAGTAGTTTGGCTTCTTTAATCAGCTTTTCAAAGCAGAAAATGTAGCGGGGATTGCTGCGGCGCTGATGGCCGATTTGTAAAAGTTTGCCCGTTTCCTTTGCAGCATTGACCATCTGGCGGGCACCTTCCAAAGTGTTGGACATTTCTTTTTCGCAATAGACGTGCAGCCCGGCTTTTAAGCACCCGACAGCATGCTCGGCATGCCAGAAATCAGGCGTGGCAATAAGCACCGCATCGAGGTCCTTTTCCTGAGCGAGCATTTCCTGGTAGTCAGCATAAGTATTGTGCTCGTGGCCGAATTTTTTGAGCATCCGCGAGACTCTTTTTTGATTCCAAGCCGTCCAGATATCGCAGACCGCCTTAAACCGAATGCCCGGTATCTTCAAACAGGCATTCATCAGAACTTGTCCTTGTTCGCCGGCGCCAAGCAAGGCCACATTTATATCATCTACCTTTTCCCTGCCGCCTGTCTGCCCAAAAATGCTCGGTGACAGGACCAATCCAGCCCCAACTGCTGCGGTAGAACGCAAAAAATCTCGTCTGTCTATACCTCTATTAGCTTTTTGATTACTCATCGTGCTTCTATCAACTCCATAAATTTAGAAAAATTACCATCAATTCTGTTATTATGTATTATCCTATCATTGTCGATAACTGTCAAGCAAACTTCTCTTGGTTTTTCCGCTGGTTTTTTGGAGGGAGGGTGCTAATTTAAGACGCTCGTACTTCGCAGCGAAGCGCTGCTTCGCAGAGTAGTATCGGGTGTAGTTTGCGCTCAATTATTTGCTCTGACCCAGCTCGGACGCCGTCCGCTCAAAAAACGAAATACATCCGGCAATTTCAGGCATCGAGTTTAGCCAATTGTGTTCATACTCAATCGAAAAAACACCCTTAAATTTTTGTTGGCTAAGCTCGGTCAGCATCGCTTTGACATTACATTTCCCTGTCCCCCATATTACATCATGACCACCGTCAATGTCCTTAAAGTGCAGACTTTTAATACGACCTTCAAGCTTTTTCAGTGCCTCGACCGGATTGATACCGGAGCGCATCCAATGCCCTGTATCTGCGCAGGCACCAATTCGTTTACTGCGTCTATTACATACCTTCAGCACCATATCAGGGTTCCAGTAATGCGACGGTTTGGGGTGATTGTGGATGGCTACGTTAATCTTGTATTGCTCGCACAATTTCTCTATCAAATCGAACGCATCTTCCGGCGGCTCTGATACTATCGTCTCAATCCCCATATTCCTGGCAAAATCAAAGACCTTTCTACATTCTGTTTCGTCATTCGGCAGTGCAACAACACCATAGTTTACGAGTTTCAATCCCGCATCTCGCAGCTTCTGCAGAACTTCTGCCCTTATCTCAGATGACATATTGTGGTCAAACCTGGCATCGGCCTTTTCCTTGCTGAGCTGCTGACCGGGATACGCCTCAATATAGTGCAGCCCCAGTGCCTTTGTCTTTTCCACCGCCTCATAAAATGTAAAACGGTTAAACGACCACGCTTGGATGCCGAGCCGCCAGTTCTCGTTTTCAACATTGTCAGCCCACACTTTAGCCTCGCAACACATACCTGTAACAAACATCAATAAGATAGTAACGATTATTGCTCTTTTGTTCATCTGGTTTTTCCCCTTTCCAATCAGAATTCAGAATTTTATTCCTCTGTATTCTGTTAAAGACTCCATCCCTTGCGATAATGCTTATTAATGTATTTATCCGCTTCAGGCAAATTTGTTACTTTCATGTTTTCCCAATTCCATTGTAGTCTCTTGCCCGGATAGCGAAGAGCGATATTACCCAGCAGAACCATCTCAGTGAAAGGACCGGAATAGTCGAAATTTGAACATGCAGGTTTACCGCCTTTGCATGCTTCGACCCAGTTTTGCTCATGGCTTCCTTGGATTCTGGGAATGGTCTGGGGCGGAAGTTTATAGGCTTTCATTTTAGTTTCGGGTATAATTCGCGGACTGTCACCGTACTGCTCGTGCCTCACTATGCCCTTATCACCTATGATGATGGCGTTGCTGTCGCCCTGTTCGAGCGGTCTATCGGGCTCGAGTTCGTCCGGCCGGGCTGGTTTGAGTCCGCCATCATACCAGGTCAATTTAATCGGTCCCATACTGCCGCGCGCAGCAAACTCGTAGCGCACTATGCTGGCTCTGGGATGGGAGTCGACACTATCGTCTATTTGACCCCACGCTTTGCCTTCCACCATACGGGAATAGTGCGAAACGCAGGCTTCAATAACGGTCGGATTTTCCAGCTTGAGCGCCCAAAAAGCCGGGTCAAGCACATGACAAGCCATATCACCGAGGGCCCCACTTCCAAAATCCCACCAACCTCGCCAGAACCTCGGATGGTATAACGGGTGGTAAGGACGCTGAGGAGCAGGACCGAGCCACAAATCCCAATCAAGTGTTTTCGGAACTGGGGGGGTGTCTTTGGGCCTATCTATTCCCTGTGGCCAGATGGGTCTGTTTGTCCAGGCATGTACCTCACGCACCTGGCCAATCGCACCATCCCAAATCCACTCGCATGCAAGCCGTGCGCCTTCGCCGGAATGGCCCTGGTTGCCCATCTGTGTGGCGACCTTGTACTTACGGGCTGCTTCGGTGAGCTTACGGGCTTCGTAGATTGAATGCGTCAGTGGTTTTTGCACATAAACATGTTTGCCAAGCTGCATAGCTGCCATCGCAATCACAGCATGAGTGTGGTCAGGCGTGGCAATAACTACCGCGTCAATATCCTTTTGCTTTTCGAGCATCCTGCGGAAATCGCGATACTTCTTAGCCTTGGGAAAAATTTCGTATATGCCTGCAGCAAGTTCGTCATCCACATCACACAGCGCCACAATATTCTCGCCGGGCTGCTCTTTAGGAACAATTTTTTTGTCCTCATCCAGCTCAAAACCCGCAATATCAAGGATGTTATGTCTACCCATGCCGCCGAGGCCGACTCCGGCAACGTTGAGTTTTTCACTTGGCGGGGTGTAACCGGCACCTCCCAGCACAGACCGTGGCACAATTGTAAATGCTGCCGCTGTCGCTACAGTACCACCAATAAATTCACGCCGCGAAATCTTCTTATCCTGCTGTTTGCTTGTGCTACGCAGCCTTCGCAGAGTAGTAGTTGTTTTCTTCTCGTTTTTCATTTAGTATTCCTCCATTGGGAAGTTAGAGGTCAGAAATCAGAATTTTGTTTCTTTGTCTTCTTTTCTTTGTTCTCTGTCCTCTGTTCCAATTGGGGCAATTCAACAAGCCAGATATTACGGAATTGTACTTCATTGCCATGGTCCTGCAGACATATTCCGCCGGGCTCCTTTACGTTATTGTCTAGTGCTAAGGTTGTTGGCCTTGGGACTGTTAAGTTCTCGTGAATTGTTACACCGTTATGAACGACACTCAGCTGTGCACTCTCGACCTTTTTACCATCTGCATCAAACCGGGGTGCCCGGAAAGTAATATCGTAGCTTTGCCACTGCATTGGCGGTGCACACATATTCACGCGCGGTGCAGAAATCTGATAGACTCCGCCGCATTCATTGTGCTGGCTACTAAGTCCGTAACTGTCAAGTATCTGCACTTCGTACCGTCCCTGCAGATATGCGCCGCTGTTGCCGCGTGCCTGACCACGTGCTGTGGGCATAAACGGAGTGCGGAACTCCAGGTGCAGCTTGAAATCCTTGAATTTTCTTTTTGTCACTATAGAGCCGGTCCCAGGCCTGACCTGCATTGCCCCATCAATCAGCGTCCATCGCACTTTTTCTGTCTGAGGCTTGTTCAAGTCGATTTGCTTCCATTGTACGCCTTGTGCATCTGCCGCTCCGGCTCGAGCCTTCGTCGAGACGAGTGATTGTTCCGGCTCAAAGGCCACATCAAAGAGCGCCTTGGCGTCTTTGCCCTCTTGTTGATATGGACCGGCAATTTCCCAGATGGTTAGAAACCCATGGTTCTTTTGTAAATATTCATCAGTCTCTCTGCCATCTGTTGCTTTTTCTTTGACATTCTGCATTTTTCGTCTGTTTTCGTCAACTAACCTGGCACAGGCTGCCCAGCCACCTCCGCCATTTGTGATTTTCATCAAAAGCTCGTTCCAACCGGCCGCCAGCGTTACGTTTACCTTATCTTGCCTCGGCTCAACAGCTCGCAAAATATTATTGGCGTGAACAAGCTGTCCGTTAAGCCATACCTTAATGCCATCATCACTACCAAGCTCTAAAGTACCCTTTTGCTCAGTCGCTGACCATATACTGCTTTTTAGGTATGCAACAGAATTGTCGAAACTGCCTAAAACTTCGGCAATACTGACAATCCCGGCAGAAGTTTTAACATGCTCCCACTGGTCAAAGTTTTTGCCGTCAAACAGAATTATCACCCCAGCCGGCGGCTCTGCGCCGAGTGCGGGTGAGACACGATAAACCTTCTCCATGGCAAAATCAGCCGAGACATATTCACCTTCGTTGTTGCGTTCTTTCATTGTGCCGGTCAGTTTGCCATCCTTGATAGTTGCCTGTATGTCGGACTCAGAACCTTCGTGCTGAACACGGCCTGAAAATCGTACTTCTGTATCATCACGTTGGCCTTCGAGTACAGCTATAGGCTGTGTCTTTGTGTCGAACTGATTAAGAAGATTCAGACGATACTCTCCTTTGCCTAAAGCTATGACTTGCGCTGCTAAAGATTCTGAGCCGGTTCCAGTTCCTTTAGCCATTGTCCAGCTGCCCTGGAAGTCCCCCATAAATGCATCAGCACTGTCAATCGCCTTTTTGGCTTCTTGAATAAACTCATTTGATACAGAATTTGGCGACGAACAGATGTCTGCCCTGAGCGAAGCCAAAGGGATAGAAGACAAAACCAAAACCGACGTTATAACGACAGTCTTAAAATTGTTGGTGGAAAAAATATATTTGTCCTTTTTTTGCTTTAACCGAATAATCATGGCTTCTTAATTCTCCTTGCTATGTATGGCTGTTTTTTCCAATGTTATTGAAAACGGATTAATCTCTTGTCATTATCTCTAATCACCCAATCTTTTTCAGTACTTTCTGTGCCTCCTCGCGCACCGAATCACTTTTTGTATTTTGGATAACTTTCTGCAGAGCTGCTTCAGTTTCCTTGGGGTGGCTGCGGTGTGTGGCTCCAGCGATTTTTACAACCGATAACTCTGCTTCCTGCTGCAGAGTTGAATCATCTAAATATTCAGCAGCCATTTGCAGTGCGTCGATGGATTTGACATTGGCCAGGCCTGACAGCACCTGCCTTTTTAACGTTGCATCCGGCGCCAGATTCATTGCTTGCTTATACAGATTAACCGTCTCTTCCGCCGGCCGGTCACTATCAAGACCAATCAGGCGGATAAACCCACGCAGGGCCAGAATCCGATGTACGTTATTATCAGAGTTCTCCGTCACATCCTGCAGGTCAGTTAGCGGCACTGGGCTCGGCCATTCCGACAGAGCACGAATAGCAGCATCCTGTATTTTGACGTCTTCGTCTTTAAGAGCTGTGCGAAGCACTTCTATGGAATTGTCGTCTCCTATTTTACCAAGCACACTCAGCAGAGAGCACCGGCCTTGCACTTCTTTAACCGAAGTCAGCACGGCTAATACCGCTTCGGCCTGTCGACTCTTGTCGTCAATCTTATGGGCTACTGCCGCTACAGTCTTTTCCGCCTCCTTGCGTTCGGCCTGGCTTTGTGCTTTTAACAGTCGTTCAATCAGCGCCGGCAGGTCCTGCCCGGTGGCAACTTCCTTTAAGACCTTAAACGACTCCACCCGGACCTTACTGTCTGAATCCTGTGCGGTTTCCAGCAAGGTTTTCACACCTGTATATATATTGCGCTCGCCTATACTGCGAATCAGCTCAATTTTTGTCTTGGCCTCTGCCTGCGGAATGCTCGCCAGAATCTTTTCATCAATCTCCGAGCCGCGCAGCCGATATAGGCTCTCGCGC
This sequence comes from uncultured Pirellulales bacterium, assembly GCA_964568985.1. Taxonomy (GTDB): domain Bacteria; phylum Planctomycetota; class Phycisphaerae; order Sedimentisphaerales; family Anaerobacaceae; genus CAZBWE01. Next base: position 5,847 of record CAZMSP010000031.1, on the reverse strand, counting down.
GCAGCTTTCTGCTGTTCACGCTTTGTTGATGCTGCAATCTGTGCCAAAAGGGTAACGCTCGAAGCGTCTCCCAATTGACTTAATGCCTTTAAAGCCGCAAGGCGAACGGAGTCGTCTTCGGCGTTCGCAGCTGCAGTGACCGCCGGCAAAGCCGCCCTGTCACCTCTCTCGGCCAGCGCTGATAACAACTGCACCTGGCTCGTAGCCGAAAGATTCGGAAGCTCTTTAGCCAGAGCCTTTGTCACCTGTTCTCCAGGCATCTCCTTCACCATCGATATGGCGGCAGGGTGCATTGCCACATCTTCGCTCTTAAGGATGTTGATGACAATCCCGATGGCACTTTCTTGCGCCTGCTCTGAGGCAAACACCTGCAATACCATCGTACAATTCATAAGCGAATAGGCTAAAAGTGAACAGAACAGAAGTGCTCTTGTTTTCTTATGCAGTTTACTCATTTTTTATCCCCTTTTGTTACGTTAATCATACCCCGCAGCGCGGCGGTGCGAATTGGTGTCGGCTCATCAGGTTTATACAGTTCCTTGTATATAGCTAATGCCTTCTCTTTTTGGCCCTGAGCTACAAGCCGGTCGGCACACTTCAGGTAAGCATCCAAAACCGGCACTCGCAGCTTGGGTTGGCCGCTGGTCTTGTCTTTGGCCTGGGCCAGCGCTTTCGTAGCTTCCGAATCAGCTATCATACCCAAGGCCGCTACTGCCGCCTCCGCCACCATCGAATCCGAATCAGAAACCAGTTTACCCAGTGCACTAACTGATTTGCTATCACGACGTTGACCTAACGAATTGATTATACCGACCTGTACCTTTCCGGATGTTTTCGGTAAGGCCTCACGCAATGCATCATCGACAACCGCATCGGGTATACGCTCCAATGCGTACCTTGCCATGTCAGATGTTTCTTCACCGGTGAGCATTTTAGCCAGGGCAGGTACTGAGCGTTCAGTGCCAATAATGCTCAACTGCCTGCACGCAAATTGCTTTCCGGCCCGTGTTGCGTCAGAATTAAGTACATCCAGCAGGCTGTCCTCAATCTTCTTCAATTTCCCTTTATTGCCGTAGGCCTCGCGTAAATTGTCGCTGAACTCAACCAGTGCCGCACGGCTTTGTCCCCAGTCATACTTCTTAATTTTATCAATTAATTCATTCATTCTTGCCCCTTTCCTGAACTAATCAGCAGGTTTTGGCTTCGTATCAGCTTGCCCGGCTACGGTCTCGGCCTTCCCGGCTACGGCACGCTCCGCCGTGTCGAGCGCCGGGGCGAGTAAATCTCCAAGTGCGAACTGTATCCCGTCAAGGTAGTGCTGTAATACCGCCGGGTTCCAGTAAATACGATTATTATGCCCGAGTGAGCAGTAGAACAGACGTCCTTTTCCGTATGTTTTGACCCAGCTAATGCCGGTATCCGCATCACTGGGTTTGACTCCTCTGGCGTTCCAGGTGGCTTCGTCGCTCATATCAAGACTCATCAAAACAAGCTGATTATCTCGCGAATACAGCGGTGCATCCGTTCGGTAAATTTCATCCTTTATCTTAAATCCTTTTCCTCCAAATGCTGCCGTAAGCGGATGGTTCGGCTCGTCGATTTTTATTGCCCAGGTTCCACCAGCTCCCCATGGATGGCCAGTAAACTTGCCACCCATCATTCGTTGACCTTCCGGCCATTCGTAAAAATTATCCGTCGCTGCGTGGATACCCACTATGCCTTTTCCGCTCTTGATGAAATCCATCAGTGCCTTACAACGCTCAGGAGTCTCTCTGGGGTCAAACTCAAGATACGTTGTATTGTTAAGGCACACCGCATCGAACTGTTTGAGGTTCTCCGCCGTGAACACGGAATAGTCATCGGTGATTACGGTTTCGTATGCACCTGTTTTTTTGCCCATAAGCTCAAGCGCTTTGTTACCCACAGGGATGGATGTGTGGAAAAAGCCCTCACAGCGCCAGAAAACCAGAAGTTTCCGGGGCTTGGCGGGCTTTACGGTCGCCTTGTTCGGCGCAGCATTTTCTATTCTCTGCACTTCCTGAGGCGACAGCTTACGCAGCTCTTTTGGCGATTCTGCTTGTAAAATGTTTGTAACCATCGATAAACAAAATATGGCAAGCAACCCAAGGTTAATAACTTTTGACCTTTGACTCATTTTATGGCTTTCCGTTTTCACGCCCCTTGTTAATTACTTATCCTTAATCACTAATCACCTACAGATGCCAGGGGCTGCGCATCGACCTTGAAAGCATCCGGTTTGCTTCGTCACTGTTGAGGAAGATTTCCTTTTCAGGGTTCCACTGCAGTTTCTTCTCGGTTAGCATAGCTATCTCTCCCAACAACGCAACACTGATGGACCGATGGCCCACCTCAGCCGGAGCAATCGTCTCTTTACGACTTTTAATACAGTCTATAAAATTCTGCGCATGGTCTCGGCTTTCATACAGATGTGTTTCGTCAGGTCCAATCTTTTCATCTAAAACGCTCTGCGGCTCGGCGGTAAGGCCCTGACGATTGACATGAATCCAGCCCTTCTCGCCGTACCATTTTGTCCCACGCGGGATTTGTCTCTCGTTCATCACAGTTATTTCAATACCGTTGGCATATTTGCATATAATCTTATACTGCATTGGTGTGTTGTAGGTACCGTTTCTTGGATAAACGCCTCGGCCTTCTATCTCAATCGGACCGGTCCGGTCCAGACCCAGACCCCAGTGAGCAATGTCGATGTGGTGTCCCGCCCAGTCGGTAAGCTGACCGCCGGAGTAGTCCATAATCCATCGCCAATCCCAATGAGGTGCATTGCGACCAAACTTTGTATAAGGCCGCCACGGTGCCGGCCCTAACCAGAAGTTCCAGTCCAGACCGTCAGGCACGGGCGCCACCGGACTATTAGGTCCACTACTTCCGGTCGGAAGACCAACCTCAACTCTGGCTACCTTGCCGATACGTTCATTGCGAACCAGCTCGCAGGCCCGGCGGAAGTTCGAGTCCGAACGCTGCTGACTTCCAGTCTGCCACACTATGCCATAACGCGTGACCGCGTCACATATCGCCCGGCCTTCGCGAATAGTTCGGGCCAGCGGTTTTTGAGCGTGGATATCCTTGCCAGCTCTGGCTCCCATAATGGCGGGTATCGAATGCCAATGGTCCGGCACCGCTATGGCGAGAGCATCGATGTCATCACGCTCGATGATACTGCGGAAATCAGGGTACGTCACGCAATCACTGTTGCCGTACTTTTGGTCAATCTCCCTCTTGGCATTATCACGATGACTCTTATCAACATCGCAGACGGCTACTATCCGCACCTCCGGTTTGCTGAGAAATCCCCGCATGTCCCACGTGCCCTGACTACCTACTCCAATGTTGCCCATCGTGATGCGATTGCTTGGCGAAATGGCGCCGTCCGTTCCGAGTGCCGAAGAAGGTACGATATATGGAAACGTAAGCGCGCCTGCGGCGGTGCCCGTCATTGTTCTCAGGAACCGTCGGCGACTAATTTTTTTATTTTGTGCCATCTATCTATTCTCTTTTCACGATAACAATTACAGATGCCAGGGGCTGCGCATCGGTTTTCTGAGCAACCTCGCGGCAGTCGGGTCATCGATAATCTCTTCCGTGTCCGGATTAAAGCGTATCTTGCATCCCAGCAGCATGGCAATCTGGCCGAGATGGCCCGGCGTCACCGAGCGGTGCGCAACCTCACACGGCGTTATCGTTGTGCCACGGTTCTTTACGCAGTCCAGAAAATTACGCTGATGACCGGGTGAACGAAACAGTTGTATATCGCCGGACCCAAACTTCTCTTCGAGCAGTTTCTTGGGATTCGCATCTATGTGTCCACGGTCGACATAAACCCACCCATCTTGACCTATCCATTTTGTTCCACTGCGGATATCATTATATCCGCCGGCTATAGTTATCGTAATGTCCTTAGAGTATTTGGCTGTCAAACGATATCTTGTCGGGCTGTCCCATAAAGCGTCTTTCGGATATGTGCCGTGACCCTCAATTTCATAAGGGCCGGTGTAGTCGAATCCTAAGCCCCAGTGGGCAATATCAAGATGGTGTCCAATCCAGTCCATTAACTGGCCGCCGCCGTAGTCAAGGTGCCATCGCCAGTTTTTGTGCACCCGTGCAGGACAGTACGGCTCGTAAGGTGCAGGCCCAAGCCAGAAGTCGTAGTCGAGTTCCTTAGGCGGCGGACATATCCCTTTTTGACTCCTGCTTCCTTCGTAATCAGATTGGCCTGGAGGCAGTCCCACCTCAACTGTATGCACTTTGCCGATTCGGCCGTTCAGTACAAGTTCGCAGGCAAAGCGAAAATTTGCCTGCGACCGCTGCCAGCTGCCGGTCTGCCAAACGCGACCATACCGTTTTACCGCATCGCATATTGCTCGACCCTCATCGAAACTGTGCGAAAGCGGTTTTTCGCCGTAAATATCCTTTCCGGCCCTCGCTGCTTCTATAGCTGGTATCGCATGCCAATGGTCGGGCAAACTTAGCGTGACCGCATCGATATCATCGCGCGCCAGCAGCTCACGGAAGTTATGGTACGTCGCACAGTCTTTATTCCCATACTGCCCATTGACTCGATTCACTGCATCTCGCAGATGATTTTTATCTATATCGCAAACTGCGATTACTTGACAGTCTTTCTCAGCAAGGAAGGCGTTGAGGTTGCCTGACCCCTGCCAGCCAATGCCGATTAAACCCATGGTAATTCGTTCGCTCGGCGCAACAGTTCCGGCCTGTCCGAGAGCCGATGAAGCGACGACGTACGGAAAACTTATCGCCCCCAAAGCGGCACCAGCCGTGCCTGTGATGAACTGACGCCGACTGATACGGTTCTTGCTGACCATAATTCAGCCTCTTCTTTCTAACTAAATGCTTTTGAAAAATCCTGTCTTGATTACTTCTCAAACGCAGCATCGAAGGCGAGCTGCGAGGGCTTAAAGTCGACCCTCTTGATATACTCGCAGGCCTCTTTAGCGCCATGCTCACGGTCCATACGGCTGTCCTCCCATTCAATCGAAAGCGGCCCCTGATAACCAATATCGTTCAGGGCCACAATGATTTGCTCAAAGTTGATATCGCCATGACCAATAGAGCGAAAGTCCCAGTACCGCCGCGGGTCTGCAAACTCCGTATGGCCGCCGAAGACACCCACCGTGCCGTCACCATGACCCCACCAGGCGTCCTTCATATGAGCGTGAAAGATTCTATCGCCGAAAGTGCGGATAAACTTGACGTAGTCAACTCCCTGGTAGCCAAGGTGGCTTGGGTCGTAATTAAAACCGAAGGCCTTGTGGTTTCTGAGGGCTTCAAGGGTGCGTTGTGCCGAGGCGATGTCAAATGCAATCTCTGTCGGGTGAACTTCGAGAGCAAACTTTATGCCCAGGTCCTGAAAAGCATTAAGGATAGGCCTGAATCTTTTTGCGAAGTCTTTGTAACCTGCCTCTATCATATCCGGCGGCGTTGGTGGAAAAGAGTAGAGCAGATGCCAGATTGAACTACCCGTAAAACCAATGACCACCTTCACACCGAGTTTTTTTGCTGCCTTTGCGGTATCAATCATTTTTTGAGCCGCTCTCTTTCGTACGCCTTCCGGGTCTCCGTCACCCCAGACATCCGGAGGCAGGATACCTTTATGGCGCTCATCGATATTATCACATATCGCCTGACCAACCAGATGTGACGAAATTGCAAAGACTTTAAGGCCGTACTTTTGCAGCAGCTCTCGCCTGGCTTTACAATAGCTCTTGTCTTTCAGGGCCTTATCGACCTCGAAGTGGTCGCCCCAGCAGGCAAGCTCTAAGCCATCGTATCCCCAGCTTGCCGCCT
>CAZMSP010000030.1:0-19417 GCA_964568985.1 uncultured Pirellulales bacterium | reverse complement strand
TCCGGTATATTATTGGCTTTCAAAGTACCGGAACTATCCTTCGGATGGATATCCATTCGGATATATCCGTCGTCGCCTATATACGGCCTGAAAGAAAGCTTCGTACCGGTATCCAGGAACTGAACTGCCTGAGTTGTCGAAGTCTGCGTCTGGGTAGTTTGAGAAACGTAGCCAATCTTTGTCCCGATATAGACTTGTCCAAGCTGCTTGTTGATGGCTAAAATCTTTGGATTTGCAAGAACCGTTGTGTCCGTAACTGTCTCCAGCGCGGTAACTATTGCTGCAACGTCACCGGAAGTAATACCAATTCTAAGACCACTACCGCCAACGGTTGCGAAGCCCGAAGTTTCTATCGGCGTTCCAGATGTAATTAAACCACCGCCTAATTGACCCATCGGAGTGGTGGCAGTGTCCCGCAATTCGAGAGAATCACCACTCCCACTTGTGTAAGAAGTCGTTGTCGTCGTACCGTCCAGGTGGAAACCAGCCATGAAATTCAGGTCAACGCCAAGCTTCATACCCTCGGTTAAAGTGCAGCTTAAGATAGTTGCCTCAACTAATACCTGCTTGGGCCGAACGTCCAGCTCGTTAAGGAGCTTTCCTGCGGCTTTGATATTCTCAGGATAGTCACAGATGATAATGTGGTCATTTAAGGCCATCGTATCACCACCACCAGCACCTGCGGTAATAGATTCGCCCGTAGTTGCCACAGTTACAGGAGGAGAACTGCCCTGAATGGTGCCTACACCACTGAGTACCGGACTAATGAGCTTCATTGCCTCGGCCGCACTTATGTAATAGAGCGTAAAGACTTTGGTTATCATTCGCTCTTTATCCGCCATGATCTTTTTGTATTCATCCCTGGTATACACTTTAATCAGGTTTCCCTCCTGGACATATTTGAAGTTATCTCCCAGAATCGCATCCATAGCTTCCTCAAAAGTCACGTTCGAAAGACTTCTAAAGGCCAACATGCCATCAACGTTTGGCGTAGGCACAATATTCTTCTGGTACATGCTGCCTAATATCGCCAGGGCGTCCCGGATGCTAAAATTCGCCTCGAATTTAAAAGATTGAATCGGCTTACCTGTGCTGGACTTTGCCCCAGTACTTTCCGACTGACCGCTGCTTACACCAACATCGGCTGCTACAACAACTTCAGTTGTATCGCCTGTCACAACATTAGCGAGCGCAATAGCGGTCATCACCACCGATACAAAGACCCATATGAACAAATCCTTTCTAATTTTTCCCTCACTACTTGAATTTTTATCGTGATACATAATTTACCCCCTATTTTCTAACAAACCTTCTTACAACATATCGCAATACTTAATATCGTAAGGTCTTCGTCCCCAACAATTTAATCAATTACCTCAACAACTCGTTTAAGTTTTAACGTTATTTTTGCTTCTCTATATCTTATGAACACTTTATCTTCTTCAATTCCAACTACTTCACATTCATAATTACTGTCCCCATCGACAACGAGCAATTTGTCCCCCACGCTTAGTGGCTTACCATTGATAAAGGCACGGGGATACTCACCAAATCCTATCGCCTCCAGCTTCAGTTTCTCTGCAACTCGTCTGGCTGTCTCTTCACTACCACCTTCTGAAACGCTTACTTCTTCAATATCAGCTATTTTTCCCCCTTCTCCACTTATAATAAGTTTCCACCAGTCGTCCGAAGCAAAAAAGTCTCTAGTGATTGAATTATTGCGGCCTGCAACTTTCGGCAATTCTATAAAAGTTACTTTTAATTCCGGACTCGACTTTGACGTGTTGGAGGTGACTGCCTCTCGTCCAAGTGTCGCTTCAGCAGTCTTTGGCGTTTTATTGCCAAGCACTCTGACCCACATAAAGACCATCAATGTAATCAAACATACTGCAAAGACGGTCTTTTTCTTCTCTGCAGCCAATTGATTAAAAATTCTATTAGCCCTGTTATGCCGTAAGGCATGCCGTCCGGCTACGGCACGCTTCGCCGTGACGAGTGGACTATTCTTTCCCATGTCTTGCTTCATATTATTCCTTAAACCACGTTGGGTTTATGGTCGTGAACCTCATGTGGTTCACGACTTATCCCTGCCCGGTTTCAGGTCTGTAATAAATGACCACTTTTGTTCGCATACTGACATCGCCACCAAAATCGCTATCGCTTACAAACTCCATCCTCTCAATGCGAACCAATCTATCCAATCTTTGAAGCTGTTTATAGAACTCAAAAACTTGAGCTAATTTACCTCTACATTGCATATCTATCGGTATGCACTTCAACTCATCGGCCTTTATCTCCTTACCAGGTGCTACTACCTGCTCTTTTAGGTTATGCTCATTCATCAAATCAGCTATTTTACTTAAGAACACGCCGAGGTCTCTTTGCACAGGTATGTTTGCCCCATAGTTTGCAACTTCGGCTCGTAGCTTTAGCAATTGCTCTTCGAATACCGGTAGTTGCTTACTTTCCGCCGATGCTTTAGCAATAGCAAATATCTGTGCAGCTTTCATCTGTTCGACTGCCTTGGCTTCCTTCCGCAAAGGGAGGTACCGAAGTAGAAATCCACCTATTATTGCACCAGCCAAAACACATATCACTATTTGTTGTCTTTCTTTAAACAACATTATTACTCTTGCCCTTCAGAGCTACGGCAAGGCCTTCCCGGCTACGGCACGCTCCGCCGTGACGAGCGCCTTGACGAGTTACCTGTTACTGCTCACGATAATTTGCCAAATAACAACTTATCTCAAACTCACTTACTCGGAAAATATCTGTCGATTTTGAAACAACCTCTTTGGAGATGAGGATACTTCTCACAGGGTTATTTCCTCGTTGTATCTGTTTGTTTCGTGAAAACAACGGTATAACACTACAAAAATATGGCGAGTCTTCTAATTTGCAAACAAGAGCTGCTACATCACTTGCATCTGCCGCTACGCCGCTTATCATCACCTTAAATCGCACGTTACCAGTTGGCAGTGCCTGCCTATCACTACTCGCCACTCTCACGGCAGATGCAATATTGGGTTTTGTTTGTTGCTCGTTTGCAAATTTCTCAGCGACGAACCGGACTTTGCTAAGCACTATCCTTTCATCAATCAAAAAGCTCATCTCAGCTAAAATACTTGCGACATCGATTTTGGAATCGATTTCTTCTATAGACCTCATTTTGCCCCGCAAGTTTCCCACTTCGCTTTTAAGGTTGGCCAACTTAGCTGACACATTTTCCGCTTCTATCTGCCTCGTTGTCATTTGGGCAAATTCTGCTCTGGCTCTTGAAATCGAATGTGCAGCAGTAAAGTTCCACACCACAATCACCACAAATATACCAGCCAAAGCGACATATTGCGTGTGATAGCTAAACTGACGCTGTCTGCTGCTCTTATACCATTGTGGAAGAAAATCAATTTCCTTCATAACTAACTCGTATCTAATACTTTAATATTCACACTATATACTTTGATATCCATCCCAACCCTTAAGACCAAGTCCCACAGCTATTGCCCATTCACAAAGTAAACCTCGCCGGTCACTATCAAAATTTATATCTGTCTTTTCGCTCGATAAGTCGAAGCCCTTCAATGGCTGAGCTATCTCAATCTCAACTGTCAATTGCCGCTTTAGGACATTTATTAAAATACTTTCGTATGCCTCCCCACCGGAAAAAACTGCTCGCTCCACACGCTTGCCTCTAAAGGTCACTGTGTAATATCTAAAGCATAGTGATATCTCCCTTGCAAGCTCTTCAGCAATTGCACTTATCGCATCAACCATCACCTGTCGCGTCGCTTCATCGAGCCGGTGTTTGCTGCCACTCGCATGCACTGTCGAATCCAACGGTTCGACTGTCCTGAGCTCACTGCCGAAGGGCTGTGCTGCTGAAAGGCCTCTCTCGGTCCTAAAGGCTTTGCGTAATGTTACTGCTTCCTTGATGCCAATGCCTAATTTTGCTGCGATTTCCCGATTAAATTTCTCCCCGCCAATCGGTATCTGCTTAACGAAACTAATCTCTCCCCCACGACCAAACACTACAGTAGTAAACCGGTTACCTAAATCTACAAAAACGACCGTGTGTTCTCTATCCTCCAGACGTCTTAATGTCCTCTCAAAGCTTCTAAATAACGCACATGGAACCGTATCTATCGCCACCGGCCTAAGCTGGGCTTCTTCGAGCATCTCAATGTGACTTTTTATCGTTTCGTTATCCACAGCAAACAATATCAGCTCATTCTTAACCTCGTCACCCTGCCTGACACTGCCGGCTAACATATAGTTAATTGCATCCTTATCCGGGTCCATGCCAAAACGCTGGGCAGCCTCTTTTTTCAAAGATTGCTCGATTTCACCACTGTCGGACTCCGCCAATCGTAAACTTGTTATCTTCAATCTGTCATTCGGCAAGCATGAAATAACATCTCTCCCACGAAAGTTACCTTTTTCCAGTATCTGCTTTACCGCAGAAACAACAAAGGTTCTTCTTTCTGCCGTAAGGCATCCTGTGTACTGACCATCACCGTTTATAGCGGGGTCTATGCGAACTTTATCTGCTGCAATAACACTAATCTGCCCGTCGTTTATTGTCAGTTGAATCATCTTGATAGAATTATGACCAATGTCCAGACCTATCGGCCGCAGACTTCGAGTTTTTAATTTCCAACTTATCATCCTTCGACTCCGCTCAGGACTTCGTTACGCCCTACCTTTATCAGTTCACAACCGATATAAATCCTGTAACCGGTTCAACAGTAATCGTTGCGGTTGCTCCACCCGCCTGAAGGTTAATAACGCCACTATTCAACGGATTGTTGCTGCCATTGTAGGGACTTCCAAGATAATCAAATTTAATCTCGCTGGTCGCATCAAAACCAACATTAGCAATATCAACCTTGTTCAGCCTGCTATCGTTTCGAAAATCTATAATGTAATTGAATCCCTTCTTCACAGGATGTGCTATTATGGCACCAGCCTGATTTCTTATACTGTAACTTTCCGTGTCCTTATCAAACACTACTGAATATCTTTGTCCTCTGCTGATTGCCATACTCTTAGCGTACTCCAGATCCGCCGCTATCATATTTGCCGCAGAGCGAATCTGCACACCAGCAGCAGAGCTGACCATTGGTACCACAGTCATCGCTGCTATGGCGATTATCACAACAACAATCAGAACCTCTATCAAGGTAAAACCACTGCTTAAGCAACGTAAATCGCATCTCGTGCTATGTAGCCTTCCGTCCCCCGTAGCAAAGCTACTGCGGAGGACAGGTCGCAGAGCAGTATCAGACTCTTGACCAAAATACAAATAACGCCTCCTTACCGGTGGATATATTAAGCTTGGTATCCTCACCGACTTTATCTGTCTGTCGTGGTACATTTTGGACCCTTGCCTCTGTCTTTTTTTCGACATGTTCGGGACGTCTCTTTATCTCTAACGTCTAACGTCCGGTTTAGCTTACCCCCGCGTCTTCTTGGCGAAGACAAGAGCGGGGGCTACCATTTATCTGCTGAACGCCCTGCCAACGCTATACAATTGTCACATTTCATACCCTCTACAGTTAGGGTCAACAAAACTGGTATAATCGTCAAAACAGTATGACATGAATCACCGAACTATTTCGATGACTTGCGGGGAGCAGGATATACCATTGATACTAAATATACTTCTGATTTTTCTCTTCATCGTATATAAAGGCCGATAAACATCCCGCCTACGGTGGACCCTTTAACAGACCTTAAGAGTCAGCTTTATTTTCTCTCGATACTTCTGAAAAATGCGCCACCAGCCTGTTCCCACCTCTGTGCAACACCTGCTTGAGGCCAAACTTCAATCGCAGTTTTTGACGGTGCAGCAGTTATAGTTACATCACTTCCACTATCATCCAGCTTCCAATGCCCTACCAGCCCGGCCAGCCCATCCTTTGGCGGATATATATCATTCACATCCAATACCCGGTTATAGATTCGAACCTCATCGATGATGCCATAGAATGACTCATCCCGATATACAGGATTCCCATCATTACCAATGTCAGCACCTGGCCCAATTACAGACAAACCTGTGTAGTTGCCGTTGGCCTTGGGGGCACCGTCAACATAAACGACATATCCTGTTCCATCCCATGTAAGGGCTATGTGATACCATCGATTGGTATCTAAGCTCTGGATGTTTGTATGCATAGCGTGGTCATCACCAAGACCCAGGTCGAGCCAGCCATTTTCGTCGTTGGTATATAATTGAATCCGGTCCAACCATGCAATTTGAGATGCATGACCGAACATATAATGATGGGAGTTATCAAAACCTTTAGCATAGGCCCATAAAGATAAAGTTCCCTTTTGAGAATCTATGCCATCTGTACTGATTTTCGCCAATGTATTATTCCCGTTAAACCCAAGTGCACCATTAATCTTCCCACCGGCAGGCTGCCAAGTTGGACCATTATACAGTATGCCGGAATTGCCATTACCAGACGAGTCCGCTGTCGTCTCCAAAATACCATCTTCGACCAACAATCCGCCAAATATGCTAACATTGGTATTGTCGGCACTGACCTGCATCTGCCCTTTAATAACAACGAGTCCGTTAATCTCCAAGCTGCTGCTACTTTCCACTATCATATCACCGCTTACTAAAAGAGCTGGGAAATTTTTCACAGCGCTAATTACATTATTTCCTCCGCTTACCCTCAAGGTGCCATTAACTACAAGCATGCCTTCAATATCCACATTTCCCGGCAACTCAAGGTCGCCATTGAGGTAACGAACTCCTGCCGGGTTGCTTGCAGAAGGATTAAAACTACCACCCGGATGAACAGAAGACCCAACAAGGTCTACGCAATAGCTTACTGAGCCAATATAGTACGTTGAACTAAAATCATTTGTCTCGAGCCCAGGCCAGGCCACAGGTGCCTGGGCGACCAATCCATTTTTCTGCCCCGTGATGCTTATTCCGGTTATCGTACCAGCAGCAAAAACATCCCCGTTGATACTGCCGTTATTTGATAAATCACCATCGCAATAAACATCACCATTCACTACAGTTAGCGGAGAAATTATTGTACTTGACCCAGCCCAGTACGCGATGCACGGATCAAGCCGCAATTTAGCTCTTATACTGCTGCTGCCAATCTTTTCGCCATTCTTCAAGCGATAGGAATTACAATCTATAATGTAATTGCAGCGGTCTGTCATATCCGAATCATCGCGAACAACTTCAACATCATAGTAATCGACACTGCCCACAACCAACTGCTGTCCAACAGCACCGGTCCAATATTCTGAGCCTGCATCCTGAGGATTAAGAATAAGCCCCCTGGCATGTGTCAATCCCGACTCAGCCAAATAATCCATTTGACTGTGAAGTATCATATTCTCGCCGCAGGCCAGCTCAACATCGCTTCGCGACAAAAAGCCCAGAGACAGAATTGTTATCGTCATAATAACAAACAGGACAACAAGTAATGCTGCCCCTGCTTTTTTTGATTTTCCAATCCTTCGACTTCGCTCAGGACAAGTTTTGAATCTTGAATTTTCGATTTTTAATCTCTTTTCCTTCGACTTCACTCAGGACAAGCTAATCATCATCACTTATAAGACTATCACCGGCCTCGTCGAGCAGATTCTCCGCCCAGCAGCGCAAGCCAGCATTTATCTGATACTGACGAACAACATCACTTTCAACGAGGTCAAACGAGATACTGACAAATCTGCTGTATGGCGGTAATACGTCAAAGCCAAACTGCACATTGCTACACTGCGGTAACACTCGTATATATCTCTCTTCGCATTGCGAGATAAGCAGATCTTTAACCCAAAGCTGCCCAACAGCTTCTACCTGATTTGGGATGCTTCTAAACGATGATTCAAACCCATCAGGACAATTAGAGAATTCAAGAATCCTTATATAATCTGCGCTACTTCCTCTCTCGATATATGCTAATTCGAACACATCGATTATACCATTCTCAGGACTATCGTCCGCTTTCCAAAGCACGATATCATCGCCTGTTGTGCCGCATATCAGTTTGCAGTGCCGAATCAGCTCTGAAATCCTGAGAGTCGCGAAACGGACCTGTGCCTGCTTCTGACTCGTGTCGCCGCTCGTCTGGTTGGCCGCTCCCAGAGCAAAGGCCAGCGTTGCCACCGCAGCTAAAACTATACTGGTAACAACCAGCCCAACCAGTAATTCAACTAACGTAAATCCCTGATAATTTGGTCGTTTTGTCCCTGTCACTTCTTTCACTTGCCCAAAAGCCGATTCATATTTGCAATTTCTTTGCCGCTATAATACACCCGCACAGTGGCGCGAATAAACTTCGGCGCTACTACCCCACTTTCCTGCGACATATAAACGTACTGGCAACTCACATCTCTGCTGAAGTTGGCGTAACTTGAACTGGTAAATACTGTACCACCTGCATCCTTTACCTGGCCCTGCGCTTCTGAGTAACCATCATAATTATTCACTATGTCCTCGAATGACGTATTTACAATCTGCTCCATCAAATCACTCGCTAATTTGGCACCCAAAGTCCTGCGCATACCTTCAGCCCGCACTATCGCTCCGGTTGTGAACGGCAATAATACGCCAGCCGCAGCGATACCCAATACGACAGTGGCCATCATCGCCTCAGCAAGTGTAAACCCGCCAGGCGTATGGCGGGTAAAGCCTCGCCTCATTCCGCCCGCCGCCCCGACTCGCGTCGGGAGACATGGGGGCAGGCCGCAATATCTGCTGCTAATAGTCATAGTATCGTTTTCCGTTCTCACTGGCTCCTGAATTGCCGGCTCTTATTTCTGACGTGGCTGCCTTATATATCCAGCCGTGACTGTCATCAGCATCGGCTGGAAATGCCTCAGCGTTACCAAGCATTTGAACGGTACTTTCCCCGTTAAAAGGATTAATGGGTATCTTTTGCATATAAGGGCCCCGGTTAAACCCCACAGTACCAACTGGAGCCGTTTCGCTATTAGCATTGCTTGATATAGTAGCATGCTCAATAAAGGCCTGCTCTGTGGGCGCTGCAGACGTATTACCACTTGGGTATCCAGGACTAATTTCCAGATGCTGGCTCTTATAAACCAAAATGAATCTGCGAAGCAGCTGCAAATCCGTCGCAAGGGCACTTTCCTTGGCCGACGTCGTGCCGCCCGCAATAGCAGGTATCACAATAGCAGCCAAAATACCGAGCAAAAGCACGACGGTCAGAATCTCGACAAGCGTGAAAGCTTTCGCTTTTCTCATCACCTATCCTTTCCGTTTATCCGATGGGTTATTATCATTAAAAAGGCTGACCTGCTATCAGCAACTGCCTCAGCGCGGCCAGCCCATTTATCCACTTCACGTTTTTAGCCAGTTTGCGTTGATGTCGGTGCTGCAAAAATCATGGCACCGTCATCACAATCAATTTTCTAAAGAGCCGCATGCTCAGCAGAATCATCGGCATGGAACTCACCGGTCGTACTATTGAAGTACCAACCATTGCTACCGTCCCCAGCAGTACCATCTACATCAATTGTGTTGTCATCGCTGAACTGGTTAGTCGGAATTTTTTGGAGATACGGCCCGTAACAATGCGTCGCATCCTTTGCGGCCTGAACATTACCACTGATGTCAGAATACTGTGTCAGCCGATCCCAAGTTGCACCACCCGCTTCTGGCAGAGGCAGGACATCATTGTGCTGAACCTTATACAGCTCAATCTGCGAACGCACAGTTTGAAGATCAGTGCACAAACTCGAGAGTTTGGCTTCGGTGCTCGCCTCGGTAAACTGAGGAATCACGATAGCTGCTAAAATACCCAGGATAACTACCACAATCAAAATTTCCACTAATGTAAAACCACTTTTCGCTTTCATTTTTCACTCCTCGTTAAAGTTTTCTTTTTTGGCTTGCTACAATGTACAACCTCTAATAACGTCATTCCTACACAATTCAGAGTATCGACCTAATCGACACTCTACTTAACCACCTATAACTTCTATTAGCTGCGAATCCCCCAAAATAATTGAATCTTAAAAATGTCCCGTAAGAAATACTTCAAGAAATTCCTTCTCAGATACTTAACGGATGGTGGAACTTCAAATTTCCACGTCCGAAAAATACGCTAAACCTTTTTAGGGCCTATCTAAGTATCCAAGAAAAATATATAAAATAAACCTTCTACTGCCAAATCTTCAAACTCACAAACAACAAAAAGAAACGTGGGAAATGACCCAAAATACCCCCCCCAATGCAATATGCAGGCCTGCCCTGCCCGGCTACGGCACGCTCCGCCGTGACAAGAGCCCATTCGGCTACGCTCTCGCCGCTGCGCAGCTTTAGCGAAGCGGGGCAAGGTAAATCCGCCATACGTGTGGCGGATAAACTCCGCCGAAGGAACAATTATCTACTCGCCATGCTGCGCACTTGGCGCAGCATGTGCGATAATATACTCAGGCGTATTTTTAATATGTATTCTTCTTCCGGTTTTCCCGCAGTGATTAAGCTCTATCCGAATGTAATCAATTCCCTTTAAGGCGGATTCAATCTTATCGGCCCACTCAATCAGAACCACCGACTGTGGACAGCAAAAATCATCAAAGCCGAGCATCTCAAACTCAGCAACAGAATTTAATCGATAAACATCTATATGGTAAATATCCAATCGCCCTGCGTACTCATTAACGACAACAAATGTGGGACTGGTAACCTCTTTGCTGTCTTTTGCCCCAGCTCCATCTGCTATACCCTTAATCAGATGCGTCTTGCCGCTGCCCAATGCCCCGCAAACAGCAATAATCTCGCCGCCTTTTAATTGCGAGCCGATTTTGCGGCCAAGCTCTATAGTCTGCTCCGGCGAATTTGAAACAACATCAAAATTCATAGATAATAATCAATAATCATTTTTTAAGATGGTCATATCCCTCGGCTTGCAAATCACAAATTTGGCCATCAGGCATCTTTATCTGCATTTTCCCCGTGTCGGTAATTTCACCGATTCGTGTAATCGGTATCGGTCCATTCCATTTTTCCAATAAGTTCTGACAATCCTGTAGGGAAATGGTAAAAAGCAATTCAAAATCTTCGCCGTCGTTTAGCGCTGAATCCAAGGGGTCTTTGGCCTTTCGCGCTTCATCTGATATCGGAATCCTCTGTACATCTATAATAGCACCTACCCGGCTCTGCTGACAAATACGATTCAAATCGCTGCTGAGCCCATCGCTTATATCAATCATCGAATTTACCATTACCATTTGGGCGATTTTTATTGCCTCTTTAACCCTCGGCTCAAACTCCAGATGTTTCCCACTCAAAGCACCACCCAGTGAACCGGTTACGCAGATACTGTCACCGACCTTGGCGCCGCAGCGTCTAACCGGTTTATTGCCCGCACTTCTGCTGAGCATCGCCACACTTATTGCAAACGGATTGTCACTTTTCCACTTCGTAATATCACCGCCGATAAGCTCGCAACCGAATTTATCACCTGCGTCAGTGATTCCCGAGTGAAGCTGCTTTAACTGTTCTTCACCGAACCCCTTAGGCAGAGCAACAGCTACAACCGCAGCTACGGGCACCGTCGCCATCGCTGCGCAATCGCTAAGACTAACCGCCATAGCTTTATACCCGACCTGTTCTAAGGTCGCCTTTTTCAGGTCGAAATGCACACCATCCAGCAACATATCCGTGGTGACAAGAACGGACGTATCATCAGCCAGCCGAACTTCGGCCATATCGTCACCAATACCGATGGGAAATTCTGTCGCGGATAATTTGCTTTGACGAGCAAACCAGGCGGTTATTTCATCTTCACCGTTACTCATCGCTGTGCCAACTGTTTGTTCCAATATGCAATTTGTCTTTTTGCCTGCTGGGGCCCTGCTGCACCTTCAGTAACATATTTACCTGCTACTTTTGCTGCGCCGAGACTTTCATACACATCCGAATCAATCGCGGTGCAATGCTGCTTGAACTGGTCCAAACTAAGCTCAGCTAATCCTTTATTCTGCTTCTCGCAGAAGACAACCAACGAACCAACAATGCCATGCGCCTCACGGAAGGCAATCCCTTTTCCAACCAAATACTCCGCCAGGCAGGTAGCATCAAGAAAGCCCCTATCCAAACCGTCTGAAATCTTCTTCGTATTAAATTTCGCATGTGAAACAACCGCTCGTGCCATATCCAGACAGGCCTCGACCGTATCACTGGCAGTAAAAATGTGAACCTTATCCTCCTGCAAATCACGGTTGTAGCCCATCGGCTGGGCCTTTAGAATTGTCAGCATAGCCATCAGGCAGCCGTAAACCGAACCGGTCTTTCCCCGAATCAATTCGAGCACATCAGGATTACGCTTCTGAGGCATCATACTCGACGATGTGCAATAGCTCTCATCAATCCGTACAAATCCGAATTCCTCTGAACAATAGATTATCCAGTCCTCAGCCAATCGGCTCAAATGCGTTACAATAAGCGCACAATCGAAAATAAATTCCACACAAAAGTCCCTGTCGCTGACCGCATCGATGCTATTGTAGCTGATGTCGGAAAATCCCAATTGATTCGCAGTGCCTTTTCTATCCAACGGCAGTGTCGAGCCCGCTATGGCACCACTACCCAATGGACAGACATTAAGCAACTCTCTACAGTTTTTCAGCCGAATAAAGTCACGCTCCAACTGCTCTGTAAAACTCAATAGATACGACGCAACAGACACCGGCTGGGCACGCTGCAAGTGCGTATAACCAGGCATTACATCTTCTGCATACTTCTCTGCCAAACTAACAAACGCCTTTTGAAGCAGCGTAATTTTCACCTGCAGGGTCTCGATTTCATCCCTCATCCATAGCCGAATATCAGTTGCAACCTGGTCATTGCGACTTCTGCCGGTATGAATTTTCTTACCTGCCTCACCAACCTTTGCCACCAGTGCCGCCTCGATTGTCATATGAATATCTTCATATGTTTTATCGAATTTGAACCGCCCTTCCGCAATCTTCTGTGATATTTCGATAAGCCCATCCTTAACCTGCTTCAATTCGTCCCTGGTAATCAGCTTTTGTTCCGCCAACATCTGGGCATGAGCAATCGAGCCGACAATATCGTACTTGTAAAGACGCTTGTCGATAGAAAGCGACTGGACAAAATCAACGGTAAGCCCATCCGGCTCAGAAGCCAAACGCTTTTCCCAATCCCTCGACTCCGCTCGGGATGGTGAGTCTGTCGAACCACTCTTTTCTGCTTTGGCCATTTTACTTACTCCAAAATAATACACTTTACCCCGTTAGAAAGAAAGCTCAGTCCTGCATCTCCCCGCTAACATCAGGGATTTCTAACGGGGTTAACTACAAATGATATGGCCGACATCTGTCAATGTCAACTATAGATATCATTCCGAGTCACAGCAAATATCTCACGACCCTTTTTAGTACAATAAAGCCACACGATAAAAAATTCGAGACTTCCTGGCGCAATGTCTAAAATATTGCTCTTTGAAAAGGTACTATTTGCCCCCTGTAAAAATTCAGGGCATTCTGTTGTATTTCGACGTGAAGATTAACAAGATTCCAGCACAGTTTAAATCTTAATCCGCCAGACGTACGGCGGATTAATTATGTGCTATAAAAAAAGGCTGATAATCCTCGCTGATTATCAGCCTTTCCTTTTCCATTGCCCCATTTGGCTAATATCCACAGCTTTTTGTAACCACTTCTCCCGTAAGGGATGGCCAAGTCCAAAACAAAGGTAAAAATAGGATACCACGTGGGGTGTCCCACTGTGGGCGGTTTATCAGTTCTGAAAGGCAACAGCAACGCCAATCTGAGCATCTTTGAGTATATTTTTACGGTCAACCCTAACCACTTTACCACTTTTAATACGAGCAAATCGCCCCTTTTCCTTTGCTAAAGCGGCTGTTCGCGGAAAATTAATTTCCACAACGTGACCCGGCCGAACAGGCATCGTAATAGGAACTCTAATAAAAACACCATTTTTGCTGATATTGGCACTACGGCCGTTAAAAAACCTATTTGCCTCAGGCATCCAAACACTAACCGGCCAGGAAATGCTGTTTCGAGTCTCCTTACGTTGCTCAATTAAGGTCTCCATATACAATCTCCTTGCAGATATTATTCCTTCATTTAATGGAGTTATCGACAATGTTAAAATGGATAGATTAGCATAATTGGGCAAAACGATGGTTTTTCTAAAAAAAATTTTACCACCCTTCATATCATAGCATTGTTGCCTCTCTTATCGGGCATTTCCTTCTTATGTCAAACCAGTAAAAACCTCTCAACCAAGACCTGCTGTTAGAAGAAATTTACCCACATTCCATAATTTCTAAATTATCAATCGATTAAAACCATAAGCAGAAAAACCAAAACTGCTACAAAATATCAGGTGAGTTATCTTGCGATTTTGGTCTGTTTGATGTACCTTTATAAGCTCAATGGAGACGAAAGTTGTAAAACTTGATGCCGCAAAGATTGATTCAGCGAAAATCAAGGAAGCGGCAGCTTCAGTCGATGCCGGTGGACTGGTGGCATTTCCTACTGAAACTGTCTATGGAATTGCCAGCAGAGTTGAAGCTGCCTCGTTAGCCAGGCTCGATAATCTCAAAGGCAGAGACCCTGAAAAACACTATACATTGCATATAGGCAAAAAAAACAGTGTTAGAAAATACGTTCCGACTTTGGGATTAAAAGCCAAAAAACTAATTGACAAGGCCTGGCCCGGGCCTTTGACAATAGTCTTCGAATTAAACCAGGAGGACATCGACAAACAGCGACAAAAACTCCAAAGGGGAGTTTTTGAAAGCTTGTATAAAGATAATTCCATAGGCATCCGCTGTCCTGACAACGCCATAGCTTCAATGCTGCTGCAACAGACGAGCAATCCCGTAGTTGCACCAAGTGCAAATATAACAGGTCAGAGGCCGGCAGCGGAGCCGGATGAGGTTCTTGCTCAATTCTCAGGTCAAATCCAGATGCTGCTGGATGGTGGGCCTTGCAAATACAAAAAAAGCAGTACCGTTGTAAAAATAGGTAAAAAAGGCCTGAAAATTTTAAGGCCCGGCATATATCCCCAAGCAGAGTTAGAAGCATTGTCGGAAGTCAAATTTTTATTCGTTTGTACAGGAAATATCTGCCGAAGCCCTATGGCGGCAGGAATACTTCGCAAATATTTGGCAAAAAAATTGAAATGCGAGGTTGACCAACTCGAAAAAATGGGTTATAAGGTATTTTCCGCTGGCACCTTGGAGATGGATGGTTCGCCGGCAAGCGCAGAAGCGATAGCAGCTTGTGCGGCTAAGGGTATTGATATAAGAGCCCATAAGAGCCAGGCATTGTCTCGGCAGCTCATCGAAGAGAGCGACTTTATATATGCGATGTGTCAGATTCACCGTGAGAGAATTGTCACGATTAGCCCTAAATCAGCAAAAAGATGTTTATTGTTAGCAGAGAATGAAGAAATTCCTGACCCGATAGGCCAGTCGCAGGAGTTTTATAACAAGTGCGCTGAACTAATCGGAAAAGCAGTAAAAAAGAGAATTAGTGAGCTTGTGTTATGAAAATAGCAATTGCGAGTGACCATCGCGGTTTCGCAGCCAAACAACAAATCAAGTCAATATTGACTCAGCTGGGCCACGAATACCTCGACTTTGGCGCCATAGACAGTAATCCCATTGATTACCCTGACACAGCATACTTAGCAGCAACAACAGTAGCGAAAAAGCAAGCCGACAGAGGAATTTTAATCTGCGCAACCGGGCTGGGAATGAGTATAGTGGCAAACAAAATAAAGGGAATCAGAGCTGTATTGTGCCATGACGAGCTAAGTGCACAGATTTCACGCGACCATAACGATGCAAATGTGCTCTGTATATCAGGCGACCAAATTAACGAGGTATTACTGCGAAAAATAGTTGAAGTCTGGCTCAACACCAATTTCGCTGGGGGCAGACACGAAAGAAGAGTCAGGAAAATAACAGCTATCGAAGAAGGCAAAGACCCAAAAGAAGTTAAGAACGGCTGAACTATATTGTAGCACCCGACTCACAGCCGGCGAATCAAATCTGGGGGCTAAGTACTAAAGGCAAATCAAACTTTAGCAGGCACAGGCTTGGTTTTTGCAGGGGCAGGGTGGGTAGCTTTCATCTGGACTTTGCCGGTGCGGGCTGTAACGCGACGACTGCTCACTAAATCATTGCCTATCGAACGCAACTTTTTATATCTGTTCTCAAGCAAATTATCAAGTTTTGTGCGTTTGAGCTCGCGTAATGTCCTGACAATATACATCTCGACATTATAAACGGTATCGTGGATGTTGCGATGTGCACCGCCGAGTGGTTCGGGAATAATTGCATCTATGAGTCCGAGCTTATACAAATCCTTGCTGGTCAGTTTAAGTGCCTCTGCGGCATCGGGAGCTTGTGAGCCGTCTCGCCATAAAATTGCAGCACAACCTTCGGGCGATATCACCGAATAATACGCAAACTCAAGCATCGCCAGTCTATCACCAACAGCTATCGCCAGTGCTCCGCCTGAGCCACCCTCGCCGATACAGATGCAAATTACCGGGACCCGCAAACGCGACATCTCCGTAAGATTGACAGCTATCGCCTGTGCCTGGCCTCGCTCTTCAGCACCTATGCCCGGATAAGCACCTGGGGTATCAATGAGGGTAATGATGGGAATACCGAACTTCTCAGCAAATTTCATTTTTAGTAACGCTTTGCGATAACCCTCAGGATTAGGACATCCGAAATTGCAGGCAATTTTCTCCTTTGTGCTTCTTCCTTTGTTTTGGCCAACAATCAATACTTCCTCTCTGCCGATATGCCCAAATCCTGTTACGATTGCGTGGTCGTCGCCGAAACATCTATCGCCGTGCAATTCGCGAAAATCCTTTACCATCAAGTTAAGATAATCATCAAGCAAGGGTCTCTTCGGATGACGCGCTACCTGAACAGTCTGCCAAGCGGTCAGATTTGAATATATTCGTTTCAACTCAGCAACCTGCTCTCGCTGAAGCAGGCGAATCTCAGCAGAATAGTCAATACCCTTGGCCGAACTTAGTTTTCTCAACTCGTTCATCTGGCGGTCAAGGTCGGCGACTTTCTCCTCAAAGTCGAGGTGGTCTGCGGCGCTGATATTATTATTAGCCTGCATATCTATCATTAGACAAATCCCCGCTTAAAATGCGGGGCTAAATATCTATTAACTAAACGCTATATTGTATTCTATTTTCCCAACTAAAGATGGAATGATAACATTTTAATACTATAAATCAAAGAAAAAAATTGACATCTGAGGTATCGTACTGTACTTTTTAGGAGAATTTTTTTTGAAGTCTAATTTCGTAAGACCTTGATTATGAAAGACTTAAGGCAAATAACCGTTATAGGGCTGGGCCTTTTAGGCGGCTCGATTACTTTAGCGGTTTTACGCACCTTTCCAGCGGTTAAAGTCGTAGGCTACTCACATCGGCGTACTACCCGCAGAAAAGGGCGACAATTAGCAGCCACAACCCTTCAATCCCTCGGCTCTGCTCGGGACAGGCTACGCTCAGGGCGGGCCAAGATAGTCGATGACATAAACGAAAGTGTATCAAACGCAGACCTTGTCATACTGGCTACGCCTATATGTACATTTGAGAAAATCTTTAGCGACATCGCTGATTCGTTGCCAGCCGGCTGTATCGTTACCGACGTCGGCTCTACTAAAGTGCTGTCCCACCGCTGGGCAGACAGGAAGCTGCCGAAGGTCGTGCATTATGTCGGCTCACATCCAATTGCCGGCTCGGAACAAAGGGGTATCGAGTTCGCCAGAGATGATTTGTTCGAACAAACCACCTGCATTTTGACAACGACAAAAAAGACTAATCGGCAGGCGGTTCAAATCCTCAAGAGATTCTGGTCAGAGCTTGGTTGCTCGGTGAAATTGATGAGGCCGACTGAGCACGACAGAATCTTCGCTAATATAAGCCACCTGCCACATATAGTAGCAACAGCATTGATAAACTCCAATAACAGCGAAGACCTGAAACATGCCGGCAAAGGATTTATAGATACCTCAAGAATAGCATCGGGACCAGCTAACATCTGGGCTGACGTGCTGCTGACAAACGCTGACAATACCACCAAAGGTATTGATAAAATTATCGCCGAACTAAAGAAAATAAAAAAGGCAATCAAAAGCCAAAACAAAAAACAAATTGAGAATCTGCTTGCCAAGGCACGAAGTAAACGCAGTGCACTGATAAACTACAAGATAAAAAGGAAAGAACTAATATCGTAATGCAATTTCGT
The DNA here is from genome assembly GCA_964568985.1 of uncultured Pirellulales bacterium. Taxonomy (GTDB): domain Bacteria; phylum Planctomycetota; class Phycisphaerae; order Sedimentisphaerales; family Anaerobacaceae; genus CAZBWE01. The sequence goes on along the minus strand of CAZMSP010000030.1, from coordinate 1,127 downwards.
CATTCTGAGCCCTTCACTTCGTTCAAGGGCAAACTCCATAAAAAATCGAGATGCTTAATGACGTTGGCTGGAAGGAATTTATATCGTGAAGCAATGGCGTTTTGAGGTTTTTAATAAGGCGGGTTTTACCGATGTTCGCGGCAAAAGCGTTTTAGAAGATATCAGAGAATTAGGTATCAGCTCTGTGCAGGCGGTTCAGTCGGCTATAGTCTTTCTGATTGAGGCGGAGTTCGATAAGGAATTTGCCAGGCGTGTGGCACAAGAGCTTCTGAGCGACCCGGTTTGCGAAGAGTATTATATAGGCAGAAGCGGACCCCCAGCCGGGCTGGCAAAGGCAACAATAATCGAGGTGCATCTAAAAAGCGGAGTTACCGACCCGGTTGCAGAATCGGTAATGGCGGCGCTCGCCGATATGGGTGTTAAAGCCAACAATGTTCGCACCGCCCGCAAGTATGTTCTGCTGGGTGATATTACGACAAGCCAAACCGATATAATTGCAAAGAAAATCTTAGCAAACGATTGTATCGAAGATGTAATAATCGGCAACGAAGCCGAGCCGCCAAGCCCACACCTTAAACCATACGAGCTGAAGATAGTGCACTGGCCTATATGCGAGCTTGACGATAATGGGCTGATAGCCCTGAGTAAAGAAAAAGACCTCTTTTTGAATCCGGTCGAAATGCAAACGATTCAAAAATACTACAAACAGCTGGCTAAAGAACCCACCGACGTCGAGCTGGAAACACTGGCCCAGACATGGAGTGAGCATTGCGTCCATAAAACGCTCAAAAGCTCTGTGGATATGTCAATTGATAGTAAGCAGATACACTTCGACAATCTGCTAAAAGAAACCGTTTTCAAGGCGACCAAAGAACTGGATAAAAAATGGTGTATATCCGTCTTCGCCGACAACGCCGGGGTGGTGGAATTTGACGAGGATTCTGCCGTTTGCTTCAAGGTTGAAACCCACAATCGTCCCTCAGCTCTCGACCCTTATGGCGGGTCAGCCACAGGCATAGGCGGTGTAATCCGTGACCCGATGGGGACCGGCATGGGGGCCAGACCTATTGCAAATACAGATATATTCTGCTTCGGGCCGCCGGACAAGAAGCTGGAAGACATACCCA
>CAZMSP010000029.1:0-19451 GCA_964568985.1 uncultured Pirellulales bacterium | reverse complement strand
CGAGGTAGTGTATGTTTGATGTGTGCAGAGTAGAAAGACAAATTGGGGGCAGAACTTTATCCATTGAAACAGGTAAAATTGCCAAACAGGCAGACGGAGCTGTAATAGTTCAATATGGTGATACCGTGGTTCTTGTTGCTGTGGTAGCTGCACCGCCCAGAAGAGAAGATATCGATTTTTTCCCGCTGAGCGTTGAGTATCGCGAGAAGCAAAGTGCAGCAGGCAAATTCCCGGGCGGGTTTATTAAGCGCGAGGGAAGGCCAACTACTAAAGAAATCCTGACGGCAAGACAAATCGACAGACCCATTCGCCCGTTGTTTCCAGAAGGCTATTTCCAGGAAGTGCAGATTATAGCATCTGTTTTAAGTGCAGACCGCGAAAATGACCCTGACGTCCCGGCCATGATAGGTGCAAGCGCAGCGCTTACGATAAGCAAAATTCCATTTTTGGGTCCCATCGGAGCCTGCAGATTAGGTAGAGTAGCTGGAGAATTTGTGGTCAATCCCACGCATAAGCAGATTGCAGACGGGGACCTAAACATGCTTGTTGGCGGACGAAAAGAAGCGATAAATATAATCGAGGTCCGTGCCAAGGAATTGTCAGAAGGAGTTATCGCTGAAGCCGTTGCAACGGCGCACAAAACAGTCCGCCAAATTTGTGAGATGATTGAAGAACTCCATTCAAAAGTCAGCGTTGAAAAGGAAATTCCGCTCATTGAAATCGATGAGGGACTCTATTCGGAAATTCATTCAAAGGCGGCTGATAAATTAAGCGAGCTCAGGCAGATATCTACTAAGCAGCAGCGTAATACCGCCCGAAAAGAACTATTTGAGCAGCTCATCGCCGAATACTGTGGTGTTGAAGAAAATCAGGAACCGGCTGTAGCTGGGGGTTCGAATGTCACTAAGCCAAAATGCGATAATGCGATGTTTAAGCGAATCTTTGAAAAGATAGAGGGTGAGACCGTCCGCAAAATGCTGCTGGATGGTAAAAGAGCCGATGGCAGAGAATACAATGACATTCGTCCTATTGCCTGTGAAGTGGGCATTTTGCCCAGAACACATGGTTCAGCGTTATTTACCCGTGGCGAAACGCAGGCACTGGTGAGTGTAACCCTGGGTACTATAAGAGATGCGCAGATTATAGATGGCTTGTTAGATGAGTATGCTCAAAATTTCACCCTTCATTATAACTTCCCGCCGTTTTCTGTCGGTGAGGTACGGCCTGTCCGTGGCCCTGGCCGAAGGGAAATTGGCCATGGGGCCCTTGCTGAACGGGCGTTGGAGGCGGTAAGGCCTGCGGAAGATGAATTTGCATACACTGTCAGGCTCGTCTCAGATATTACCGAGTCGAATGGTTCCAGCTCCATGGCTTCGGTTTGCGGCGGGACACTTGCTCTGATGGATGCCGGCGTTCCGATTACAAAACCAGTGGCCGGAATATCAATTGGGATGATTAGCGACAAAAATGGCCGGCACGAATTGTTGACCGACATCCTTGGTGAGGAAGACCACTTTGGTGATATGGATTTCAAAATCGCCGGTACTGTTGATGGTATCACGGCAATACAGCTCGATATCAAGGCCGAGGGGCTGCCACATAATATTATGGTAGAAGCCCTGGAGCGGGCAAATCAAGCCCGCCTGGAAATCCTGAAAGTTATGGCCAAGACCATCAGTGAACCCAGACCTGAATTAAGTGTATATGCACCCAAGCTGGTATCTATCGAAATCGACCCTGAATTAATCGGCAAGGTAATCGGGCCGGGTGGTAAGGTCATCAAAAGCATTCAGGAACAAACCGATACAACCATTGAGGTCGAAGAGGATGGAACTATTTACATAAGCTGTCTCGGCGGCGATGGCCACCTCAAGGCCAGAGAGATTATCGAAACAATTACACAACCACCTGAAGTGGGACGGATATATCCCCAGTCAAAAGTGGTATCCGTCAAAGACTTTGGTGCATTCGTTGAAATAATACCGGGAGTCGAGGGACTGTGTCATATAAGCGAATTAAGTGATGGTTACGTCAAAAACGTTGACGACGTCTGCAAATTAGGCGACTTGATACCGGTAAAATTAATAGCGATTGATGAGCAAGGCAGGTTCAAACTCTCTCGCAAAGCTGCTCTTGCCGAGATGAATGAAAAGCAGCAACATAAACCGGCAGAAAAAAATGAGAATAAAAGTGAGCTAAAGTAGAAACAGTTGATTAGTGATTAGTGAATTAGAGAATTAGTTACCAATTAACTAATCAACTAATTAACCAATTAACTAAAACACTTTAGGCACTTTACATTTTTTAGTGTCTTTGTGGCATAAAAGGCTTCGAGTTCAGCGGTGAAGAGGGGGAAAATAAGTGCTGCAGTTTTTATGTGGTTTTGTTATCGCTTTATTGGTTGTTGCGCCGGCTGTCTGGCTGATTCTGCGTAGAAAACTCTCCAAAGTTCAGGAAAGTACAAACGGTCATCTCAAACAGCTCGAGGAGCTCAGCAAGCTGACCGGAGCCCTTGCTCACGAGATAAAAAATCCTCTCTCCACGATTAAGATTAATTTGAAACTTGTCAGTGAGCAATTGGATGACTTAAATGCCGGCACATCGGCGGGGCAGGGCGGCCAGGTGCCCGCAAGGGCACTTAGGAAAATCGCTGTTATTCAAAAAGAAACGGATAGACTTGAGCAAATTCTTGATGGTTTTCTGAAATATATCGACAGGACCAAATTACAGTTGGCAAGCATTGACATCAATGAGCTTATCGGTGATATGATTGATTTTTACTCGTCACAAGCTTACAGTCATTCGATTACAATTCGCCGGGGCTTGTATAATGAGCCACTTGTTTGCAAAGTTGATGCTGGTATGTTAAAACAGGTAATATTAAATATATTTATTAACGCCCAGCAAGCTATGAGCAATGGCGGTGAATTAATAATAAGAACAGACCGGTATAAAAAACACGCAGTTATTCAAATTAGCGATACTGGTTATGGAATTGCACCGGCTGATTTGCCTAAAATTTTTGATGCCTTCTATTCATCTCGGCCGCAGGGAAGCGGATTGGGTTTACCAACAGCGAAAAAGATTGTTGAAGCGCATAATGGTACAATAACTATTGACAGTGAGCTGGGTAAGGGAACATCATTTACCATAAAGATGCCCCTGCAGAACTACTGAAAAAGTAATTTGATGAGTAAAGATGCCATAATTCTTGTTGTAGACGATGAGCCTGACCACGCTGATGGTATTGCCGAAGCGCTCGAAAAACATTGTGCAAAGGCCATTGCTGTTTACAGCGGCAAAGATGCCTTGGAAATCATCCGCGAGCAAACGGTCGATATCGTTGTAACTGATTTAAAATTGGGTGGTGATATTGATGGACTTTCCATTCTTGAAGAAACCAAAAAGCATAGCGACAAAACAGAAGTCATTTTAATTACCGCCTATGCAACCATTGATACCTGTAAACAGGCTATGAAGCAGGGGGCATACGATTATCTCGTTAAGCCGATAGATATCAACCGGCTTCGTATACTTGTTGAGCAGGCCTGCCGAAAGGCGGCATCTTCTCGCTCAAAGTATAAGCTGAAAATGGATAAAGAGCAGTTTAAATTTGAGGCAGTGCGCGGAGAGAATCCCGTAATGCAGGGCATATTTAACGTGCTGAAGCGTGTGGCTCCGACGAATATATCTGTCCTCATCGAGGGCGAATCCGGAACAGGTAAGGAGTTATTGGCAAGGGCAATTCATAATAATTCACAGCGCGCCGATAAGCCCTTCAAGCCCGTAAATTGTGCCGGCCTGACCGAAACCTTGCTGGAGAGCGAATTATTTGGCCACGCAAAGGGTGCCTTTACTGGAGCAATCAGCGACAGAAAGGGATTGTTTGAGATAGCTGATAAAGGGACATTACTTCTGGATGAAATTGGAGATATGGCCCCGAACTGTCAGGCCAAACTGCTGCGGGTGCTTGAAGATGGTATCGTAATACCAGTGGGCTCTAACAAGCCGGTTGTAGTAGATGTAAGGGTCATTAGCGCAACAAACCAGAGTCTGACAAAGCTTATAGAAGAGAAAAAATTCAGGCAGGATTTGTACTTTAGAATCAAAGGCGTAAACATATCTCTGCCAGCCCTGCGGGACAGGGCAGAAGATATACCCACCCTTGTAGAGTATTTTCTCAGAGAGGCAGTCACAGAAACCGGCTCCGAAGTTATCGGCATAACAGAGCAAGCACAAACAGCCCTTTTAAACTATGACTGGCCCGGTAATATTCGTCAGCTTCGAAACTGTATCCGAACGATGGTCGTAATGTGTGAAAAAGATAAGCTCGATGTGCAGGACATCCCGCCTGAAGTAGCGCAGAGACGGCAATTAGCCGCCGGCACCACAGCCGCATCAGGTATGGCTGGTGGAACACTGAATGAGCTGGAAAAACAAGCCATTATAGAGACATTAGCGAAGACAAAAGGCAACCGACAAATAGCAGCTAAAATCCTCGGCATCGGTGAAAGAACTCTCTACAGAAAAATCAAGGAGTATAACTTATAGTGAACCTGATACTCGATACCCGATTCTCGGTGCTCGATTTTATTCTTTTACCAGATTCTTTTACCAGTATCGGGTATCTAATATCAAGCATCGAAATTTTCTACGAAAAATTTCATTTTATTAGTCTTTTCCCTTGACTTTTTTGCCTCAATCAGATAAGCTATTTTTGAAGGAGCAGCAGTTGTTTTCTAATCTAAATTTGGTAAAGTCTTAAAAAATCGTTGATCCAGCTCGGCTACCTGTGGCACAAGCTAAAAGTGGTAAAGGCACCCTTTGCCGGAGAGTGATAATCATTCAGGATGAGCAGTCGCCACGGCGCCCAGCCAGGGAGAAGTGATGACAAGGCAGTGTGTTATTATATTGGTTATGATGACTTTGTGTGGCAGCTTTGCTCAAGGAACCATTCCTAAGAATGGAATTTTCGATATCGACGGCCCAACAGGGCTCAGCTTTGATTCAGTACCCTGGGTATCTTCAAATCCTTACGCCTCTACCTATTTGTGGCCTTATGCTACAAATGATTTATATACTGAATCGGGTTCACAATATAACCTTGCCCAGGCAAGACTTTCAGGTGGTTCTTTTACCATTACGGATTACGGTGAAAAAAATAGTGACCTTGGTGTTCGAATAGGCAACTATACCGGGGGTATACAGACATTTAAGGCTTGCATACTCACGTTAGATTTTATTAGTAGCGATAGTTTCAACATTTATCTACCCGAATTTACGTTTGAAACAAACGAAAATATATTCTTTTGGGTAGCAGAAAGTGGCGCGACATACTATGCGAATTCCCTGAAAGGAGCTGGTTACCCTGATATAACAGCGGCTATAGCTATGGCTGCAGGCGACGAATATCTTGCAAGAGTCCCTGAACCAGCTACACTTCTTTTCCTTGGCCTGGGCGGATTAGCATTGCGGAAATTCAGCCGCGGAGTTCGCAGAGCACACTGAGATTAGTTTAGTAAATCTGAATATCGAATTTGTTTCGGATTTCGTGCTTCGTATTTGTCCTTCGTCAGTCGTATCTCGTTATCTTTCCCAGATTTACGGAAAAAAATGGGAAAAAAGTCCTATAATTTTCCAAGAATCGGCCTTTTTCCTTGACTTTCCTGCCTTAATCGGATAAACTGTTTCTTAAAGGAGTGGTGGTGGAAAAGCTCGGCGGAGGCCCATTTCAAGCTTTCCCCTGTGAAAAATCGGCTGTTTCTTGGTCAAAACGCTGCCAAGGTTTGGACAAATAATAAAATTTTATTAAGTAAGCTAATAATTTATTGAGGAGAGGTGTCATGTATAGAAGATTATTTTTTTTAATCCCCCTTATCCTGGTCACAACTACCGCTAATGCAGAAATGGTATCGCACTGGGAGTTTGACGAAGGAGGTGGAAATATCGCTTACGATTCTGTGAACGGAAACCATGGAACTATCTACGGAGCACAATGGACAGCCGGCCGGATTAATAGCGCTCTACATTTTGACGGTTTCAATGACTATGTTAATGTAGGTGATAAGTCCAACTTAGATTTTGAAGAAGATGATAGTTTCTCAATCTGCGCATGGATTAAATATAGTGGCCCAATGGATGGCAAAAGACATTCAATTGTTGGTAAAAGAAATCACGATGGCAACGCTTGGCAAGAGGGCTATGGTCTTTGGATAACTTTCAATAACCTATATTTTCATATAGAAGATACGTCTAATACAGGCGTAGAAATATTTGGAAGTACTTTAGCCGCAGATAATAAATGGCATCATGCTGCGGCTGTAAGAAACACAATAGAAGACAAATTATATTTATACATAGATGGTAATCTCGATGCAACACCAGTTGAGGATACTACCACAGCCACATTAAGTGGAAATGAACCTTTTACTATAGGTTGTAGTCATGGAGATAATTATTTCACAGGCATAATCGACGATGTGCGCATATATAATCATGCACTGTCCCAGAGCGAGATAAGAGAGCTAATCCCCGAACCGGCGACGTTTTTGCTGCTTGGTCTGGGAGGACTGGCGTTGATGAGGAAACGAAGAACGAAGTAGTTTTGAGTGTTAAGTTTTGAATTTTGAGTTTCAACTAAACACTAAAAACTCAAAACTAAAGACTCTTTTTCTGTCGCCATTGTGGCATTTGCTCAGGCGTAACTCCCTGCCATAATCCTTTCTTTTGGCTGCGTGCAGCGGCTTCCAACTGCTTATATTTGTGATAGAAGCTGTGCCGAAATCGTACGTCCGCATACGCAAAGCCTTCAGTTAACAAAACTTCATTCAAAAATCTATCGTCAGGCAGCTGCACATAGGCCAGCAGTCTTCCATAGTATCCTCTGGTTCGGTGCTCTTCGAGATAAATGGTAACCTGCTTTCCAAGAGCCAATTCGCGAGTAAATTCAGCGGCTTCCGGGCCAAAATACATCTGGCCTATTTTGGGATGTTTTGTCTCCGGCGTATCAATCCCCCAAAGCCGAATCCTTGTGTGTTCGTATTGGCCGTCAGGTATATCAATATCAATAGTATCGCCGTCAACGACATTTATAACTGTGAAGGTTCTGGCGTGATATTTCTCGAAGTCGCGGGACTTTGTTTGCTCTGCGGATTTCGGCTGACGCCGCCAGTTATGAACAATCGGGCTATGGTCAAGCCGAACAAAAACCGCTGACACTAACAGGCATAGAATAATTATGCCGGTCAGCCGGCGCCTGCTCATCGCATAAGTGATTTTATGTTTTCCAGCCACTAAGGCACCAAGACACCAAGATTATAAATATATTCTTTTTTTTACTTTGCGACTTTGTGTCTTCGTGCCCCGTTAGAAATTGACGTCTTGTTTCTAACGGGGCGTGGCTAATTTTTGGTTCGTTGCTCGGCGGGCTTGTCGAGTTCAAATGCGGCGCTGACGGCCTGAAGGGCCTTCTCTACCTGGTCTTCGTCCACAACGCAGCTGATGCGAATCTCACTTGTGGTAATCGAGTCGATATTTACCTTTGCATCGGCTAATGCCCCGAACATATTGCCGGCCACGCCATAATGGGTCCGCATACCAACCCCGACTACTGAAACCTCAGCAATATCATCCCGAACAAAAATGCTTTCACAGTTAACTTCATCCTTGATTTGCTCTACAGCTTTCTTGGCAGCAGCCAAATCAGAAGTTCCAATGATAAAGGACAGGTTCGCCTTTTCAGCACTAATTTCCGTCTGAACGATGTCGCTGACAACAACTTTGGCGTTAGCCAGACGGGCGAAAACTTTTGCTGCATTACCTGGAACGTTCTCGACGCCGACAAGACCTATCTTAGCCAAATCTTTTTGTATGGTCGCTCCTGAAACTACAACGCCTTCCATTTGCGGCACCTCGTGAGTAATTATTGTACCTTCTTTTTTTTCTATACTGCTTCTTACATGAATTTTAACATCGTGATTTTTACCACACTCAACGGCTCGAGTATATATGACTCCGGCTCCGAGACTGGCCATCTCGAGCATTTCATCATAACTAATCTGGTCCATTTTCACAGCGTTCTTAAATATTCGCGGGTCGGTGGTGCAGATTCCATCGACGTCGGTATAAATCTCGCACTCCTCGGCATTTAACGCCGCAGCAAGGACAACTGCGGTTGTATCTGAGCCGCCTCTGCCAAGTGTCGTTATGTTTTCTTTCTCATCTATGCCCTGAAAGCCAGCCACAATAACAATTCTGCCTTTGTCCAGCTCTTGATGGATTCGTTTGGCATCGACGCTCTTTATACGCGCCTTCGTATAGTCGCTGTCGGTAATCATTCGAACTTGGCTGCCGGTAAAGCTGATGGCATCGTAACCCATAGCGTCCAATGCCATCGCGAAAAGCGATACTGATTGTATCTCGCCGGTACTGAGCAGCTGGTCAAGCTCCCGGCTGGGCGGATTCGGATTAAGCTCCAGAGCATCTGCTATAAGCTCATCGGTTTGTTTGCCTCGTGCTGAAGCCACCACCACAACCTGATAACCGCTCTTGACCGCTTTAATTACCCGCTCAGCAGCGCGGCGAATCTTCTCTGCATCCGCAACGGATGTCCCACCAAATTTTTGCACGATTATCGCCACTACTCACCCGTGGAAATTCAAATTGTCAATTACAATCTATTAAATTCGATTTTAATAGTCAATTTCTTTACCTTTTTAAAAAATACTCCATCAGCTCGAAGCCATTTTCTACTCTAAATCCTGATTTGGCTGCATTGGCCTCGCTAAAGGTTGTTTGCAAAATACCGCTGATATTGTCACCTGCTATAGCGAATGGGACCGGCTCAGCTGAATGGGCCATATTGGAGATGGGAGTCGGATGGTCCGGCATCACCAATATCCTCCAACTCTCGTATTTTTGAAGCGCCTCGAATACGGGGCCAACAATATATTTGTCAATTCGCTCGATGGCTTTTTTCTTCAGCTCGATACTGCCATTGTGAGATGCCTCATCGGGCGCTTCTATATGGACAAAAACAATGTCATATTTTTCCAGTGCTTCTATTGCAGCAGAGGCCTTACCCTGATAATTTGTGTCAACAAAACCGGTGGCGCCCGGTACATTTATCAGGTCGAAACCGATAAGCTTTGCAAGACCCCTTACCAGATCGACCGCTGTTATAGCGGCTCCTTTGAGTCCAAACCGCTTCTGGAACCGTTCCATTTTGGCTCTCCTGCCCTGCCCCCAAAGCCATATTGAACTGACCTGATTTTCGCCAAGGTCCTTTCTGACCTTGTTAATATCATGTTCTGCAAAAAGCTTTTGTGAGCGAGCCATCAAATCGATAAGCAGTTCAGCACCTTTTCCGCGGGGCAAAATTTTCTCTATCGCTTTACCTATGTGGTCGTGCGGCGGATATGTCTGAACGTCGAAATCGAGCCCTTTGAAAACTAACAGGTGCCTGTAGCTTACGCCCGGATAGAAACGGGTTTGCTCGTTACCAAGCTGCTCATCTAACTCTTTTATCAGTTTGCTCGCTTCTTCGGTAGAGATATGGCCGGCACTGTGGTCTGCCATTTTGCCATCCGCGATGGTGACCATATTACATCTGAAGACCCAGTCTTCCATGGACAGCTTGATATCGCGTGCCACCGCTTCGATTGGTGCTCTTCCGGTATAATAGCGGTGCGGGTCATAGCCCAGCAGACTCATCTGGGCAATATCGCTGCCGGGCTCCATATCCTCTGGGACAGTACGCACGATACCCTGTCTGCCCTGGCTGCTGATTTTATCCATATTGGGTGTCTCAGCCGCCTCAAGCACGGTCTTATTATCAAGCTGCTCTATCGGCTCGTCCGCCGCACCGTCAGGAATTATTATGGCGTATTTAGTTGTCAATCCTTATCCTCCGGAATATCCACGATTCTTATGCAAACCGGCTTGCCACCGATAACATCAAGTCTTTCCATATCTATCAACGCGGCTGTCATGTTTTTCTGAAGGGTAGGGTGGGTTGCGATTACCACCGGTACAGTATTTTCAGGCCCGGTACCCTCGTGTTGTAACGCACCGGATATACTTATCTGGTTCTCGGCAAGTACTTTGCTCCATTGAGCTATTACGCCCGGCTGGTCCTTGCACATCAACCTGATATAAAAACGGCTTACAAGATTATCGATTTTTCCTATCAGTGGCTCTACTTCGTTTCTTGGTTTAAGATGCAGGTGCCGAAAAGTGGTAGTGGAATTGCCAAGAGCAGCATCGATAATATCCGCGACAACCGCACTGGCGGCAGGCATCATCCCCGCACCTCGGCCATAGAACATAACCTGTCCGACAGCACTTCCGAATATGCTGACAGCATTGAATGAGCCCTCCACGCGGGCAAGTGCGCTATCCTTGGTAATGAAAGATGGATGAACCCTGAGTGATACTTTGCCTTGTTTGTCTTTTTGTCCGATCGCCAATAATTTCAAAACATATCCCATCTCACCGCCATAGCGAATATCGTCTTTTGAAATTGCCCCGATTCCCTCAACGAAGATATCATCGAGTTTAATCTCATATCCGAAAGCAATAGAAGCTAAGATAGCAAGCTTGTGGGCACTGTCACCGCCGCTGATATCAAGCGTGGGGTCGGCTTCGGCGTAACCCCTTTGCTGTGCCGCAGCTATGGCCTCGCTGAAATCTACATCTTTGGCAGTCATATTAGAGAGAATATAGTTACAGGTCCCGTTGACGATGCCGTACAGCGACCTGATTTCATTTGCCGCCAGTCCCGTCCGGATGGCTGAAACAATGGGGATACCGCCTGCACAACTGGCTTCAAAGGCAATACAGCGTTTATTTTTGTGAGCTGCTTTGTAAAGCTCATTGCCGTACTCAGCCAGCAGGGCCTTATTGGCAGTTACCACGTCTTTACCTGCCTCAAGCATTTTGAGCTGTATTTGCTTTGCCACATCGGTCCCGCCGACTAACTCAACGCCTATTTCAATTGTCTTATCGTTCAACAATCTATTCAAATCATCCGTAAGAATCCCATCGGCCAGCTTTACCGGCCGAGGTGATTTGGTATCTACGTCCACTACGCAGCCAAGTTCCAGGCGCAGACCGGTTTTAGCCGCTATCGAATCTGCATCTGCCAGTATCAGCTTTGCAACACCACAACCGACCGTACCAAAACCAACAAGACCAACTTTTACTATCTTCTCAGCCATATTTTCACGTCTCATAATTTTCGCTACAGAGGCCATAGAGAACACTTAATCATTTTAAGGCCTGTGCAACAGGCCAGAGCAATCTCGAAATAACCAATAATCGATTCATTTTGTTCGGTCAAGTAAAAACCATCAAAACACTATAAATAGACAAAAATAAATTTAAAAAAATGTTGAACCTATATCTAAGGGGGACTATAATTTGAAAATTAAAGCCCGGGCTTTGATAGTCAAACCAAGTTTAAGGGCTTTTTCACAATTGAATAATGGGGTAAGTACTGAGCTTATGGCGTTCCACTCTAAACTGCTAAATCCAGAATCCAAAAAAGCGCAAGAGGCGGTGCTTCTTCACGGAGTATCGCTTGCTTGTCCCGGATGGTAAGTTACCAGTGAAACAAATTGCGGTTTTTTCAGAAAGGAGTCGATTATGAGAAAGAGGATATTGCTGTTAGGTGTTGTACTTATGGTAGTCGGCCTGTGCGCTTCAGCTGCTCTCGCTTTAGACCCGATGGGGCCTCCAGCAGCAGGTCTGAAAAAAGGCCAATTTAGCGCCGGCGTTGACTACTCATACAGTGAAATGAAGCTGAAGTTTAATGAAAGCCATTATTCTGGCGGCGGCACATTAACCCCGTTCAAAAGCAAAGATTTTAGAATGAACAAGGTATACGCAAATATTGGGTACGGTATTACTAACAATCTGGAAGTTTTTTTGCGTTTGGGCACAGCAGACGTTGCATTCAGAAACAACAATAGTGACTACTACAACGGGGACTACGACTTCGCCATCGGTTTTGGTACGAAAACCACCTTTTACGAAAGAGATAAACTCAAGATTGGTGGACTGTTTCAGGTCAGCTGGGCAGGCTCAGACACTGAGGCAATTATGAATTATAGTTCGTACCAAACAGGAGATATGTGGTCCGATGTCGCCCACGTTGACACTATAGAATTCCAATTCGCGGTAGGACCAACTTACAGTCTGACGGATAAAGTTTCCATCTATGGCGGCCCATTCTTCCACATAGTTGATGGTGATGTGAGAGGCGAGTGGCACAACTCAAGCACTGGCGCTTACCTCGGAGACGAATTCTACGATATTGATGAGACCAGCACTTTCGGCGCCTACATCGGTACACAGGTGGATGTAACACAGAATACTTCTTTTAACATCGAGTACCAGCATACTGCGGCTGCTAATGCCCTCGGTATGAGCTTTATCTGGAGACTTTAGTCGTAGTTGAAACTCCGGTAGGTTTCTGCCGGTTTGTATAGGACGAGACTAAATATACAGCAGAAGCTGCAAGTTCATCGCTTGCAGCTTTTTTTCGTTGATATGATATTTCTATTGTGAAATAATGACCTGTTATATGAAGGAACAAATGATGAAAAATTTGCTAATCGCTACTATACTTAGTGTGTGCCTTGGCAGTTTTGCACAGGCGGACTTAACAAAGAGAATTGACAGCATCATTAATCAATCCTCTCAAAAGAAGGTTGAATTCTCAGTTCACATCATACAATCCTCCACTGGTACGACAGTGTATAGCCATAATGCAGCAAAGCCGCTTGTACCGGCCTCGAATATGAAAATAATCACCACCGCAGCGGCGCTGGAATACTTAGGCCCAAATTTTAAGTATGAAACAAAAGTCGGCCTTTCCGGTGATACCCTCGTAATAATCGCAGGCGGAGACCCGCTGTTGGGTGACAAAGTTACAGACGCTAAATACGGCCGAGAGGACGGCTGGATATTCAAGGATATAGCAGCAGTATTAAAACAAAATGGCATAAAAACCATAAAGGATATTATCGTTGACACCAGTATCTTCGATGACCAGCGTGTTCATCCGAATTGGCCGGAAAAAGATTTGAACCGCTGGTATGCCTGCGAAGTAAGCGGCTTAAATTACAATGATAATTGCATAGAAGTTACTATAAAAAATAACCATGGCGAAGTATCTATTTCTATCGAGCCCAAAACTGATTTCGTAAAAATAACCAACAAAGTAAAACCAATTACAAAAGGTACGAGCAAGGTCGGTTCTTATCGGACTTCAAAGCCTAATAATATTGTCATTAGGGGCAAATGCAACAAGCAGGCTGGGCCATTTGACGTTGCCATCGAAAGGCCCGCTGCATTTTTCGGCTTTCTGTTAGCAGAAAATCTATCCTTTGCCGGCATCGAAGTACAAGGTCAGCTCACAGAAAAAACCCTTGATGACAACTCTAATATTAAGATGTTCGCTCAATACAATACGTCACTGTCCGATTGTTTAGCTCGATGTAATAAAAACAGTCTCGGATTGGCTGCCGAAGCGCTTCTAAAAACCATCGCAGCCAATAATAGCCCAAGCAGGGAAAACGGCAGCTGGGCAGGGGGGCAAAAGCTTATCTCGCAATACCTGTTGGAACTTGGCATCGATAAAGGGCAGTTTTATATCGATGATGCAAGTGGCCTGAGCAAAAAGAATAAACTAAGCGCAAATGCGATAACAAAAGTTTTATTGGATGTCTACAAAAGTGAAAACTGGGCCATCTACAGGGATTCACTCGCAGTAGGGGGGGTGGATGGCACAATTGCCAAATTCTTCACAGGACCGAGATACAAAGGCAAAATCCTCGGCAAAACCGGCTATATCAGAAAAGTCAAATCGTTCTCAGGCGTTTGTTCCACAAAAAAAGGCGATTTTTTAGTCTCTATCCTCGCCAACAACACCAACGCCCAGACCCGCACCGCTATCAACGACATCGCAAAAGCAATTATTGATGAGGTTGATAGTGGTAGTTAGCTCACAGCAAGGGAGGGCTGAACGCCGGAAATCTTACAACTGGATTGTTGCTTGTATGCGAATGACAAGTCTACCATTCAGTTAGCTCGCCCAAAAGCTCCTCAACCAAATCCTTCATTGTTACGATGCCGACCGGCCTTTCTTTGCCGATATGACTTGTTCTTGTAACCAAAACAATTTTTTGATTTTCACGTTGCATAGTATTTATCGCATTGATAACGGTAGCATCTGCATGGAATCTTCTGATTGGCTTTATAAACTTGCGTAAATCTTTGAACTGTTCCGACGAAGTCAGCACCTCATAAATGTTTATGAAGCCAACGATATTTTCAGCCCGACCTTCTATGACCGGCAAACGGGTAAAGGTACACTTTTTTAATTTGTTTATCAAAGCCGAATTATCAGAATTGACATCGACCATTTCAACCTTATTTATAGGTATCATCACGGACCTCATACGAACGTTTGAGATGCCAATCAGCCGATTTATGATATCGTTCTGCACAGAACTGAAGATGGCTTCTTCCTGTGTGTCTGCAAAAATTGCCCTGACGTGGTGTCTTTGTGTAGTAGTCATCACGACTTTAGAGGCAACAGCCGACCCTGTTAATCTGCCGAAAATACCAGACATAAATTTGAGAAGAGGCACGGCTCCACACCAGCTAAAAATCCTGTGAAACGAAAATAATACCGGTGCAAAAAACGGCATTAGAGAATCCGCTCGATAAAAGAAAAGATTTTTCGGTATCAACTCGGAGAATACAAATAATACCGGCACCGCTATTAAAGTTGCAAATAGTTCGGCCGTCTGCTCAACTTCGAGCTGGCTCAACAATAGATATGTAATGACACTTGTAGCAAGATAGTACGCAAGATTGGTTCCTATCAACAATGAAACAAGTACGCCGGTGCTGTCATGCAAATACTTACCTAAAATGATAAACGCAAACTTTCTTTTTTCAATACCAAGACGCAACCGAAGCCGGCTGAGCTTGTACATTCCCGTCTCAGCGCCGGCAAACAAACCGGCAAGGGCAACCATAAACACAGCTATCAGTATCAATAATATCCTGCTAATCATTAGTCAAACTCGATTCAAGTGATAATATCAGCGTTTCAATTCTATGCTTCTGCACACGCTCTACGGTAAATTTCAGATTTTCTAAATATGCCACATCACCGGCTTTGGGTATTTTGCCCAGAAGGGCGGTTACAAAACCACCAACGGTAGATATCCTCATCTCACCGGGGTCAACGCCAAATGCCTCAGCCCAGTCGTGAATGGCCAGTTCACCTGCCAGCCGGTATTCAAAAGGTCCTATTTGTTCGATAGGTTTTATACCATCTATAATCTCAATTGGGCCAAGTAACTCCTCGGCAATGTCCTCCAGCCGAACAGAGCCTGCAATCCCGCCATATTCATCCACAACTATAGCTATGTCGGTTCCAGTCTTACGGAAAAATTCCAAAAGTGATTCCACTGTCTTTTGTTCCGGTACAAAATGGACCTGCTGAACAAGCTTATCAAGCGACTCACCTGGATAAAGCAAAAGCTGCCTAAGGTATACAAGCCCAACTATGTTATCTACCGTCCGAACATAAACAGGAATCTTAGTCAGATGTTTTTTTTGCATTAGCTCGAGAGCTGTTTGGTGTGCTTCCGTAACTGAGCACGCAATCATATCCACCCGTGGCCGTATTACATGGCGAACTTTGAGAAAGCCGAGCTGGATAATTTCACCCAGCAGTTTGTTTTCGTCGGCAGTAATCAGCCCGCGTTTGCGCGCTTGTTCGATAAGAAATTTGAATTCGCCTGTGGTTATTGGCTGGTGGGCTTGCGGCCGTCCCAGAAGCAGTCGCAATACGGGCTCGACCGTTAAAATTCGGATGACAAATACAACAGGTGAAAAGACCTGTAGCAATAAAAAAGCCGGCAGGGCGGCTGCCTCGCTTAGAACCCTTGAGTTTGCAAAGGCAACGGATTTCGGCAGTATCTCGCCGAACAGTACCAGAACACCGAACGTTACAAAGGCGGTAATTGCCGCCGCCGCCGCACCAATCTGCTCTGTAACCCTGACCGTGAGGACGCTGCCGGCGGCGAAGAACAAAACGTTAACCGTCATATTACCGAACAACAGGCAGCTAAGCAGATGCTTGGGTCTATCCAGCAGTTTCGCCACTAAGCTTGGCAGTTTATGCCTGGATTGTTTAAGAAGGTGGATTTGCTTGCGCGATAAATTAAAAAAGGCCGTCTCTGAACCAGAAAAAAAAGCGGAAGCGCAGAGCAGCAGGAACATCAGGATAATACGGCCGATATTTTGGTAAATCTGTTCCACTTTTTTACATCACCTGTTCGCTATTAGAAAAGGCAAAAGAACGCAACTTAACAAATTACCATATTTTACATTTTTGTTTGGAATTTTGATACCTGTTTTTGTGTATTTATTGACCTTTAAATGAGAACAGAAGACAAAGAACAGAAAAATCTGACTTCTGATTTCTGACTTCTCGTGCAAATGAAAGAAATAAGGACTGCTCTTTGCTACCGAAGATAAATGACAGCAACGAGGCAAAACAAAGCATAGCAAAATAAAGCAAACCAGAATATAAAATTCTCAACGTTTAAGGTAAGAGTTAATGCGGTAATTGCCGTCACTGCAGCGATACTCAGCTTCGTGCCTGCAGCGCCGATGAATGCAGCAGCAAAGCCAACATCGAGCAAAGAAGCAGTTACCATACCGGTTGCTGGTGCGGCCTTTGCAGGAGCAGTCAATAATCCGAATAATCCTAGCGCTACCAGTAGCAGCTCCTTTCCAAAGCCACGCTGAGATAGCTGCTTTTTAAGTAAGTGCCTTGCTCTGAAAAACAGCACCCTTGCCCGCAGTTCCTTACAGTCCAATAGGTCCGCAATTTCGGCGTACGACATCTGCTCGAAACATCGCAAAATCAGGATATTTCTATATATAAGCTTCAATTTCGTCATCGCTTGAAATATCGCCTCTGAGAGTTCTCTGCGCATCAGGTAATTCAGCCCGTCATTATAATCCTCTGATGTATATTCTGACAAACGTTCCTTGCTGAAGTCTGATATTTGTACCGTATGTTTTTTCTTGCGGTCTCTGAAATGGTGTTGGGCCTCACCCATTGCGGTACGGAACAGCCAGGGCCAAAACCGGTCGATGTGCTTTAATTCTTTCAGTGATTCTACCATTTTCAATAGGGTCTCCTGCAAAAGGTCCTGGGACAAATCGTAATTTAGAGTAAGACGATAAATATATGCAAGAAGTCTCCCTTCTGCCAATTGGGCAAGCTCGCTCATACTCTGCTGATTGCCAAGCTGAGCCTGCCTGATTAACTGAGCTATACCGACATTTTCATCCTTATAGTCCACTTCACTTATATAGTCCAAAAAATGGGCGATTTGTTACATCTTTTTTGGCAGTTTGCCGGAAATTGTACAAAAAATACGGTGTAAATACCGTCTGAAATGCCTTTTTTGGCTGTTTTAGCAATAAAATTATTTTTTTGAGAAGGTTTGTAACGTTTTCCACAAATTCTGGACTTTTCTAATAGGAAGACAGAGAAAAATGACCTGGTTTAATAAATTTATCCGCCTTCGCAGCCGCTTCGGCGGAGTAGGCAAAGAAAAAATTAGAGTGAATCCGTGTAAATTCGTGGTTAAAAACAAAAATTTAAGGAGGCAAAAAATGAGAACTCAAACGACAGTTTTAGCGACAATAGTGGTTTTATGTATATGTACTATCGCGAATGCCAAATATAGCGGCTCAATAATCGGCTGGGGAGCGCAGGTCGTAGATAGCACCGAGCTTGACCAGAAAAACCACATCGCCATTAGCGCAGGAGTGTATCATTCGCTTGCGCTAAAATCTGACGGCAGTATTGTCGGCTGGGGCAACAATGATTATGGTCAGGTGACTCCGCCTGACGGTAACGACTTTGTGGCAATAGCCGCTGGGGATCACAGTCTGGCCATAAAATATGTGTGTCAGTATGAACTTGCTGGAGACTTAAACGACGATTGCAGAGTTAATCTTTTGGACTTTGCGAAGATAGCTGAAAACTGGTTAATCGATTGCAATATAGACCCAAATAACCCAGCGTGCGTACCTAAATAGAAGCGATTATCCAATCTACGTTACCCGCTCTCTGCAAACGTGGGCAGCGCGGCCCTATTGATGATGGCAGAATAGATTTTAAGGATTTTGCGATATTAGCTGACCACTGGTTGGAAGGAGGTTGAGCCATAGGCCGTCTCGACGAGTATCTGGAATCGGGCATCGAGAATCGAGTCTTTAACCTGACTTTGGCAGGTCGGTTTAGATAATTTGGTGAAGGGCCTGTGCTGGCTGGATTCGGTGCAGGCCCACGTTTTATCCCGTTAGAAAGAATGCCACGTCCTTTAGGCGGGGCAAACAATACATAACGAGGTCAAGATCTAAAGCTCCACCAGAGTTTTCTGACGGGATTTACTTTGTCGTTCTTTCCCGTTGCGACGCGCAACGCGGCGAATAGCTTTAATTTTCAGCTTTTGGGCAGGATTATTTTGAATGTGCTTCCTTCGGCGGGTTTTGATTCGACCGAAATGAGTCCCTTGTGCGCATCTATTACTTTTTTGCAAAAGGCAAGGCCAAGTCCAGAGCCCCCACTCTTGTCTTCGATAAGAAGACGTGGGGGCGATTTTTTATCCGTCTTAGTAGTAAAAAACGACTCGAAGATATTTTTCAAATGAGCCGGTTCAATCCCGCAGCCGGTATCGGCAATTTCTATTTGAACCGCATCGGTTTTCTCTATGGCTCGAATCGCCAGAACACCGCCGCGAGTCAGCATCGCATCGCGGGCATTAAGAATCAAATTCATCAAGACCTGCTGAATCTGAACCGGAACCGCCCAGACAGACAGACCTTCCGGAATCTGGATTTTTACCGTTATCCCGTCCTTTCCAAAATCCCGACACAAACAGCTAAAAATCTCCTTAACCAGAGTAATTATTTGTGTGTTTTTCTTCTCCTGCATCTCGCCATTTGCAAGGGCCAGCATACTTTTCATAATCTTCGAGGCACGCTCACAATTTTGGGCCGTCTTTTCGAGCACTTTTTTTGCCAGGGCCTTATCATCGGGATTTTTCAGGGCGAGACCTGCATAACTCTTTAGAGGGGTGAGCAGATTGTTGATTTCGTGAGCTATCATATAGCTGACAGTGCCGATGTTGGCTCGGGCCTGAAGTTGTGCCATCTGTGATTCTAAGGTGTTTTTTTCCTGCTGCTGCTCAGCCAGACGCTGGTGCAAAGAAAGGCGTTTTCCTATAATACTTGCCAATTATCGGCTCCTGTTATAAAATTGGTTTTTGGAAACAGTTTTTGGTCTTGAGTCTTGGGTCTTATGTCTTTTTATATCGACTTCTAACGCAGTTTTTCTTGAACAATGA
>CAZMSP010000028.1:0-19516 GCA_964568985.1 uncultured Pirellulales bacterium | reverse complement strand
GTCAGAATCGTTTTTCGACCCTCCATTCCGAATTTATGCTTGTAGTAGCTGCTGTCAACGAAGGGCAAATCCGGTATGCCATGGGCAATCAGTTCCACTTTTTTCCCGGATATGCCGTAAATATCACGCAGCATACTAACGCCGCGCTCATTCATAGTGATTACTTTATAGGAGGCGTTGCAGACCTCTACTAATGATTTGTGGTAAGCATCACCAGGGTCACTAAGGACTGTATGGAGAGTTGTTATGACTGGCGCTTTTAGTCTGTTGAGCAATAAGCTCAAATAGGCGCCGGCTTCGCCGCCGAACAGACCAAACTCGTGCTGTGCACAAACCAGGTCAACATGGCTGAAGTTGATATAATCAGCCGCGCAAATATAATCGCTTTTAACATTTTGGCGGATTTCGAACTTGACCGGCTCAGCGTATTTCAGCTCGTTATCTGACCGCATTGCAACTACCAGCGGTTCAAGCTCACCCTTGGCAGCCGACACAGCATTTTTAATAAGGTCCGATGCAAAAGTCGCAATCCCGCATTTTCTTGGCGGAAAAGAGGAAATAAAAACGACTTTTTTCGCGGGACCTTTTGCCATCCCTAGCACCCCTTTTGAAAAAATCGAAATTCTCACTCTTTATATTTTAGAAGCGTTTTATTAACTTGTCAAGTGAATTGCCTTTTACGGTTGCTATTAAATACTCCTTTTAGAATTGGTGCTTTGATTGTGCATTATTAACGGAAAACAATGGGAAAATTACGAGATTTCTTGAATTTTTTAGCTAATTTTCCACTTTTTTGAACTTGTGCTTGCTAAATCCGTATAATATACTACTAATATAATAGGAAAAATAGGAATTGTGTTATGAAGATTTCAACTCGAACCAGATATGGAATCAGGGCGGTCTTAGAGCTGGCTCAAAACTACCAGAATGGCCCTTTGCAGCTCAAAATCATTGCCGGACGCCAGGATATATCCCTGAAATATCTTGAGCAGATAATGGCAATGCTGAAATCCGGGAATTTTATTAGAAGTATTAGAGGCCCCAGAGGCGGATATATACTTGCCAAAGCTCCAGATCAGATTAAACTTAGCGATGTTTTCGATTGCTTAGAGGGAACTGTAACCACCGTCGAATGTGTCGAAGACGATAATTACTGTGCTCGTCATGTTGATTGTATGGTCAGACAGCTCTGGGTGCAGGTGCAGCAGGCCGTTAGAAGTGTCCTGCAGTCTGTAACGCTGCAGGATTTGGTTGATAAGGCAAAAGATAATCGAAGCTTGGATTATCAAATATAGTACTATAAGCCCCCAGGTTTATCCTTGGGGTTGCTTAGGTGAGGTCAAATTATGAGTGCCATATTTGAGGATATTACTACTGCGGTTGGTTTTACACCATTGGTGCGTATCAATAAGCTCGGCTCGGACAAGGCAACTATTCTCGCAAAGCTTGAATCATATAATCCCTGCGGCAGTATCAAGGACAGAATCGCTTTATCAATGATACAGGCGGCCGAGGAGAAAGGGCTGATAAAACCGGATACGGTCATAATCGAGCCGACAAGCGGCAATACCGGCATTGGTCTTGCCTTTGTTTGTGCTGCGAGGGGATACCGATTAATGCTGACTATGCCGGAATCAATGAGCATCGAGAGGAGGAAACTGTTAAAATTATTTGGTGCAGAGATTGTGCTGACCCCCGCTGAGCAAGGTATGCCTGGAGCGATAGAAAAAGCCGAAGAGCTCGTAGCAAAGAACCCAAATCCCTTTATGCCTCAGCAGTTTAACAACCCTGCAAACCCGCAAATTCACAGAGAGACAACTGCTGAAGAAATTTGGTCGGACACTGATGGTAAGCTTGACATCTTTGTTTGTGGTGTCGGCACAGGGGGAACCCTGACCGGTTGCGGTGAGGTGTTAAAACAACGCAATAATGACCTTAAGGTAATAGCCGTTGAGCCGAAAGATTCGCCGGTGCTTTCAGGCGGCAAGCCGGGCCCACATAAGATACAAGGTATCGGTGCCGGATTTGTGCCGAGTGTCTTGAATGTCGAGATAATAGATGAAGTTATCCAGGTCTCAAACAAAGACGCTATAGAAACTGCAAAACAATTAGCGGCCAAAGAGGCAATACTGGCCGGCATAAGTTCTGGTGCTGCAATGGCAGCGGCGATACAGCTCTCGCACCAGCTCGAAAACCAGGGCAAAATAATTGTCACTATTCTGCCTGATACGGGAGAAAGATACATCTCCACAGAAATGTTCGATTGATTATAGATTATTCTTTCAGAGGAGTTTAAATATGCCAAAAAGCAGGTCAACAAACCAGGCGATTGAAAAGCTGGTCAGCCAAATTGCCCAGACTTACGAAGGTGATACCGGCATAAATTTTATCGACGTTTCTAATCTGCCTGTGCGGGACAAGATTTTGGAAATCCTTGATTTACTCACAGAAATTCTTTTCCCGGGTTATACAGGCAAGAGAACCGTTACAAAATCGAATTTAAATTTCATTGTTATTGATATTCTATACCATATTTACACAGAGCTCACCGAGCAGATAGAGCGGGCCTACAGGTATCGCTGCAGAATGGACAAATGCGACACAGGTGACTGCAAAAAAATGGCCGAAGATGCTACCCAGCATCTGTTGGCCCAGCTTCCTAAAATTAGAGAGCTGCTAAAGGGCGACGTAGGTGCCGCCTTCGATGGCGACCCCGCTGCAAAGTCTTATGAGGAAATCGTGATTAGTTACCCCTGCATTATAGCGATTGCAACGTATCGCATAGCCCACGAATTGTATCTAAAAGACGTGCCGTTAATCCCAAGGATAATGACCGAGTGCGCACACGCAAAAACCGGAATTGATATTCACCCGGGCGCAACGATAGGAAAAAACTTTTTTATCGACCATGGTACCGGTGTCGTGGTGGGCGAAACTACAATTATTGGTGACAATGTGAAACTTTATCAGGGTACTACCCTTGGTGCCCTTAGTTTTCCGAAGGATGAACGCGGAAGGATAATAAAAGGTGGCAAACGACATCCAACGATAGAAGATAATGTTACTATCTACGCCGAAGCAACCATACTGGGCGATATAACCATTGGAAAAGGCGCTGTAATCGGCGGTAACGTCTGGATTAAAGAAACGGTACCGCCTGGCGTTACCGTTGCAACCCCGAATCCGGATTTAGTTTACACAAAACACAAAAATATTTAGCCCCCGGGGTTACCCTGGGGGTCGTTTAGCCCCGACCCCTGCTTGCCCTCCGTAGCATTAGCGAAGGATGGGTGGTCGGGGGGTTGTTTATTATTTGAGAGATTTACTTTGGACAAAAAATTACTTGAGAAAATTAAACGACTAAAGGCCGAACGCAGGGCTGTAATTCTCGCCCACAACTATCAGTCCGCCGAGATTCAGGACCTCGCCGATTTTACTGGTGACTCTCTCGCTCTGAGCGTGCAGGCAGCAGAAACCGATGCCGAAGTGATTGTATTTTGTGGCGTAAGGTTTATGGCCGAAACTGCCGCTATTCTCTCGCCCGAAAAAACCGTGCTTTTGCCCGACAGATTTGCCGGCTGTCCCCTTGCTGATATGATTACCGCTCAGCAGTTACGCGAATTGAAGCAGAAACATCCCGATGCGCTGGTCGTCTGTTATGTAAATAGTCCCGCTGAGGTCAAGGCCGAAAGTGATTATTGTTGCACCAGCGCCAACGCCGTCGAATTAGTCGGCTCTTTGCCTGCCGATAAACAGATTATTTTTGTCCCCGACCGGCATCTCGGTAAATTTGTAGCCGAAAGAACCGGCAGGGACATCATCCTTTGGCCCGGCTATTGTCATGTGCACGTTGCGATAACTGTGGATGACATTGAGAACGCAAAGGCGAAATACCCCGATGCAGTTGTTATGGCTCATCCGGAGTGTACCGAACCGGTCAGGGAGCTTTGCGAGGAGATTCTCAGTACCGGCCAGATGTTAAAATTCGTCGCCAAAGCAACGGCAAAACAATACATCGTCGCTACCGAAGTTGGAATGATTCACGCCTTGAGGAAGCTAAAACCCGATGCCGAATTTTTCCCAGCCACCAATAGGGCCATTTGCCCAAATATGAAAAAGATTACCTTGGACAAGGTCACCGCCTCACTGGAGAATATGCAATTTAAAGTTACAGTACCGGAAGATATAAGAATAAAAGCAAAAAAATCACTCGACAGAATGATTGACGTTTTACCCCGTTAGAAATTCTACAGAAGAGCAATGGCGGATATTAGAGAAAATTCGGTTGGCCCCGTTAGAGATTCTACAGGGCCGGAATCTGCCGGCAAAAAAGGTGAGATTTCTAACGGGGTTGGTGTTGTGCAGACTCAGATTATACGAGTCATCGAACAGGATGCGCCGTTAGAGCTGGCCTGTGGTAAGAGATTGGCTCCTGTTGACGTGGCCTATGAGACGTACGGTAAGCTCAACGAAGCTTCTGATAATGTTATTTTGATTTGTCACGCTCTCAGCGGCAATGCTCACGTCGCCGGCCTGAATAGTCCTGATGATAAAAAACCGGGTTGGTGGGACGTTATGGTTGGGCCGGGCAAGGGTATCGACACAAATAAGTATTTCGTTATTTGCTCAAACTTTTTAGGCGGCTGCAGCGGTACCACGGGACCAGGTTCAACCAATCCTGCCACAGGCAGGCCGTATGGCCTGGACTTTCCCATTATAACCGTTGGCGACATGGTTAAAGTTCAGAAGTTATTGATGGATAAGCTTGGGATAAAGCAGCTTTTGGCTGTTATTGGTGGCTCGATTGGCGGTATGCAGGTCTTGCAGTGGGCAATTCAGTATCCTGACTTTGTTAAAGCCGCGATACCAATCGCCGCTACCACGCATCTTGGAGCTCAGTCGATTGCTTTTGACACGGTAGGCCGAAACGCAATACTGGCGGACCCGAATTTTACCGGTGGACAGTATAGCGATGATAAAAGACCTGACAGAGGCCTGAGCATCGCCCGGATGATTGGGCACATAACTTATCTGTCGGAGCAGGGTATGCGCAGGAAATTCGGCCGGCAGTTACGAAGTGCCAAAGCATACTCCGCCGAAGCGGCTGCGAAGGCCGGAAGCTATAGTTACGATTTCAACTCTGAGTTTACCGTTGAGACATACCTCGACCATCAAGGCCAAAGATTCGTCGAAAGATTTGACGCCAATAGTTATCTTTACATAACAAAAGCGGCGGACTATTTTGACCTGATAAAAGACTACGGCTCTCTAAACGAGGCCTTTGCCAATGTCAAATGCAGATTTCTGGTGATTAGTTTCGCAAGCGACTGGCTCTTTACGCCCGCACAATCCAAGGCGATGGTCGATGCCCTTGCTGCTGCTAACAAGGACGTCAGCTACTGTGATATCGCCTCACCGTATGGCCACGATGCGTTTTTATTAGAGCCGCAAATTCTCGGCAGATTCATTTGCTGCTTTTTACAGGCAACCTATAAGCCGGAGGCAGACCAGCAGCCATGCTCATGTTATGCACGAAGTATGCGGCAGCTCGGCAAATTTGAGCAGGCGCACAGAGCGCGTGTAGATTATGAGCTGATAGAATCTCTAATTGAGCCGAACAGCTCCGTGCTTGACGTCGGCTGCGGTGACGGCCGGCTGCTGGTGAATCTTGTGCGTGACAAAAACATAAAGGGTACGGGTATCGAGCTTGACCAGGAGCTTGTGCTGGATTGTATTTGCCGACGGCTGCCGGTTATCCAGCAGGATATCGAAGATGGGCTCGGGTTTTACTCTGACAATAGCTTCGACTATGTGATTCTGTCACAAACGGTGCAGACATTAAAAAATCCTGAGAAGGTCCTCACTGAGTTGCTGAGGGTAGGCAAAAAAGTGATTGTCAGTTTCCCAAACTTTGCTCACTGGCGGTGCAGAGCACAGTTATTTTTCGCAGGCATCGCCCCTGTAACTAAGCAACTGCCTTTTGACTGGCACAATACGCCTAATATACATTGTTTGTCATTAAAGGATTTCAATAAATTCTGCGAAAAGCTGGGGATTAAAGTGGAAAGAAAGATTCCGTTAGTTAAAACACGTCTTAGCCCGGTAAGATTTGCGCCCAATCTTTTCGCCGAGCAGGTAATTTACGTAACGAGCAGGGAATGAGCTATGAATGAAAATATTAAATATCATTTGGAGACACTGGCCTTGCATGCAGGTCAGCAGCCGGATTCCGATACACTAAGCAGGGCTGTGCCGATTTATCAAACGACCAGTTATTGTTTCAAAGACACTGAGCACGCAGCAAATTTATTCGCCCTGAAAGAACTTGGCAACATTTACACGCGATTGATGAATCCGACGACAGATGTGCTCGAAAAACGGTTGGCTGCTCTGGAAGGTGGTGTTGGCGGCCTGGCATTGAGCTCAGGACAATCAGCTATCTATGTGAGTATCTTTAACATTTGTGGTGCCGGCGGGCACATTGTTTCTTCAAGCTCGCTTTACGGCGGGACAGTAACTTTATTCAGCCAGACTTTTGCCAAGCTGGGTATCGAGGTAACCTTTGTTGACCCGAAAAAGCCCGAGAATTTCGCTGCCGCTATTAAAGATAACACCCGCCTGATTTATATCGAGACTATTGGTAACCCCAAGAATGATATTTTACAGTATGAAGAAATAGCTAAGATTGCTCACGATAATGGTATGCCGGTTATTTGTGACAATACCGTTGCGACGCCCATACTATTCAGACCGATAGAATACGGCATTGATATTGTGGTTCATAGCTGTACGAAGTTCATTGGCGGCCACGGCACGAGCATTGGCGGTGTTATCGTTGACTCCGGCAAATTCGACTGGACTAATGGCAGGTATCCTGAATTGACCGAGCCGGACCCAAGTTATCATGGCATCAAATATGTCGAGTCCTTCGGTGAGTTGGCATATATCATCAAGGCAAGGACGCAGTTTTTGCGCGATATGGGCTCCTGTATGTCGCCGTTTAACGCTTTTCTGTTTTTGCAGGGTATCGAGACACTACACTTGCGTATGCCTCGCCATAGTGAAAATGCTCTCAAGCTCGCACAATGGCTCCAGAACAGACCGGAGGTTAGCTGGGTCAATCATCCCGGCCTTCAATCCCACCCTGATTATGAGCTGGCCAAAAAGTATTTGCCAAACGGCCAGGGTGCAATCCTCGGCTTCGGTATCAAAGGCGGCAGACAGGCAGGTATCAAGTTTATAAATAGTGTCAAATTAGCCAGTCACCTCGCAAATATCGGTGACAGCAAGACTTTGGTAATTCACCCAGCCAGTACGACACATCAGCAGTTGACCGAAAAAGAACAGCTTGCGGCAGGCGTAACGAATGATTATATTCGTGTTTCCGTTGGAACCGAGCACATCGATGATATAATAGCCGACTTCGAAAATGCCTTGAGAGTAAGTCAGAGGTAAAAACTATGTGGGATTATACAGACAAGGTTAAAGACCATTTTTTCAATCCGCGAAACGTCGGCGAGATTGAAGATGCCGATGGTATCGGCGAGGTTGGTTCACTTGCTTGTGGCGATGCCTTGAAGCTCACCTTCAAGCTCGATAAAAACGGCAAAATCGTCGATGCAAAGTTCAAGACCTTCGGCTGTGCCAGTGCAATCGCAACATCATCGGTTCTGACTGAGATGATAAAGGGTTTGACACTACAAGAGGCTGCCAAAATAACCAACAAGGATATTGCCGATTATCTCGGCGGTCTTCCTGAGCAGAAAATGCACTGTTCAGTTATGGGAAGAGAAGCCCTCGAAGCCGCAATTGAAAATCACCGAACAGGCGGAAAGAAAAAGCACGAGCTCCAGGGCAACATCGTCTGCACCTGTTTCGGCGTAACCGATAAGGAAATAGAACGCGTTGTACGAGAAAACAATCTGACAACGGTGGAGCAGGTAACAAATTACTGCAAAGCAGGCGGTGGCTGTGGCGGCTGCCAGGGCGAGATTGAAAAGCTAATTGAAAAAATCCATGGTGATAAAATTAAGGAAATAACTCCACCTGCACCTCGCATAGGTGGCAGGCTCAAAAACATTCAAAAGATTCAGTTGATTCAGCAGACAATCAATGAGCAGATTCGCCCTGCCCTTCGCGCTCATGGCGGCAATATCGAGCTGATAGATGTTGAAGGTAACAAGGTTATTGTTGCCTTTCGAGGTATGTGCGCTCAATGTCGGCTGACAGAGTTTACAATGAAGGACGTCGTCGAAGCAAAGCTAAGGGAGTTTGTCTCCAAAGACCTTTTCGTCGAAGAAGACAAAGATTCGGCTAACCAGCCCCATAATCACAGAGAATAATATGAACACCATATATTTTGACAATAATGCCACTACGAAGGTTGCCGAAGAAGTCTTGGACGAGATGAATCCGTTGTTTTGCAAGCTTTACGGCAATCCTTCCAGTATGCACACCTTCGGCGGACAAATCTCTCACAGAATCCGCAAAGCCCGTGAGCAGGTTGCTGCCCTGCTTGGTTGCGAACCAGCAGAGATTATCTTTACAAGTTGCGGCACCGAATCTGACAATGCCGCAATAAAAGGCACACTTGCTGCCTATCCGGATAGACGCAAAGTCATAACCACCCGCGTTGAGCATCCTGCTGTGCTTTCGGTCTGTCGCGACTTGGAAAATCACGGCTACACGGTTGTCGAATTGTCCGTCAACAAACCCGGCCGGCTCGATTTAGCCGAGCTTGAAGAGCACCTCGATGATGACACCGCTATTGTTTCGATAATGTACGCTAATAATGAAACGGGCGTAATTTTCCCAATCGACAAAATCGTTGAAATGGTAACCGATAAGGACGTGGTATTTCATACCGATGCGGTACAGGCCGTCGGCAAAATTCCCTTGAATCTGTCGAAAAGTAATATCGATTTACTCAGTCTCTCAGGCCATAAACTGCACGGACCGAAAGGCATTGGGGTGCTTTACGTCAAAAAGGGAACGCGTCTGGCACCCTTTATGCAGGGCGGCCATCAGGAAGCAGGCCGAAGGGCCGGTACCGAAAATGTCCCCGGCATCGTTGGCCTTGGAAAGGCATGCGAATTAGTCGGACAGAATTTAGAGGAGGAAAATAACAAAGTCAAATACCTGCGGGACAAACTTGAAAACACCATTTTGGAAAAGTGTCCCGATTCCCATCTAAATGGTGATAACGAAAATCGTCTGCCAAATACTACTAATATAAGTTTCGAGTTTATCGAGGGCGAGGCGATTTTGCTGATGCTGGACAAATTCGGCATCTGTGCCTCCAGCGGTTCTGCCTGCACTTCCGGCTCATTAGAGCCGAGCCACGTCTTGCGTGCAATGGGTGTACCTTTCACTGCTGCTCACGGCTCGATTCGTTTCAGCTTATCGAGATACAACACCGAGCAGGAAGTGGACTTCACCATCGAAAAGTTGCCGCCAATCATCAACCGTCTCCGAGAACTTTCACCCTTCGTAGCAAAGTAGTTCTTCGCAACGTCCTTCCTGCGAAACTTGTCCGCCACTTACCCCTCCGTCTGTGTGGCGGGTCTATCGTCCGTCATCTGTCCTCTATGCGTCTTCGCAGCCGCTTCGACCATGTACCCGCATTAACAAGGTAAATGATTGCGACCAGAACCCCGTATGCCTTCAGCCAAAACAGCAATTTATCAGTTCCTTCAACTACACCGAATGCGATTGGCACGATAATCGCGCCCGCAGCGGCGTGGCCGCGCCTAAACTTAAATCCGGATAGCCACCGCACGATTATTTGTAAGGCGAGCCACGATGTAAAAATTCCTATTATCGCTCCGCCGCAAACATCTGAGGGGTAATGCGCTAACACAGCCACCCTCAGAACGCTGACAACCCCTGCGATGGTGAAGAATAACAGCATCCAGGGCCGGCTGACAAATATCGCCAAAGATGTTGCTGCCGCGAATGCGACCGCCACGTCACCGGATGGAAACGACAGGTTGTGCGCCCACCATTTCTTGTTACCGTCTTTCGCTTCGGCTGCTTGCGTAGAAGCAACCAGGACTTCCTTTGGCCGTGGTCTATGTACCAGAACTTTCAGCGAGGTTACCATTGGGGAAACCAGTATAAGGGCCAACAGCCCAACCAGGGCCGGTCGCTGTCGGCTGGTGGCACATATCCAGTTAAAAAACAGCCAAACTGGTAGCCATGCCCTGCCGAATCCCTTGATTACTTTCAACCAGTTACCACCTATCCACGGATGGGGATGGTTACAAAGCCAGGAAAAAACTCGCCCATCAATTAAGAAAAAACTGAGTAAACCAATCACACTCAGGGCGGCAATAGAAATCAGTATCGTCAAATTTATCCGGCGCAGACGTGATTGGGGTATTTCTTCTTCCTTCATTACTTCCTCGCATTGCGAATTAAAGCTATTACTTCAACTATTTTGCCTTTTGAGTAGTTAAATCCTTTTTTCGATGCGATTTCCTCCAAAGGCAAATTTCCATAACTTTCCTGAATATCATCGAGTTTATCTTTGGGTATTATCAACACTCCCTCTCCTGCCTGCCGGGACCACGAAATAACCGCCTCTTTGTCGCCAAGCGGCTCAATTTGCCGGCCAATATAAAAATTCAGCGTTGGTTCTCCAAATTTATACGTTGCTACAGGTATTTCTTTGCCGGTTTTGGCCTTGACGGCCTGCGCAATGGAAGGAGTTACTTTTATCTGCTCTATTGCCGGCAGGACACCGAACAAGACCGGAATCTCGAAAACAAACATACCGATAAGCAAAATAACGGCACTGGCCTGCGGCCTGTCGGCCCGCTGATGACGGATTGCAATAATTGCCATAACTAACATCGCTATACCAGATGCCAGGCCGGACCAGCGCAAGCCGGGGATTTTAACAAACCAGGGCCCAATCATCAAGACCAGCGCTGTCAAAAGTGCAAATGGACCAAAAAACCACACGCCTCGCCGCAGCCAGATTCTGTCTCGCTCAGTTAAAACTTCTTGCTGCGCTGCAACAATCGTCCCTCCAACCATAAGCGCCATTGCTGGCCAGGTAAATAATATGTAATGAGGTAATTTTGTCGCCGCCAGCGTCATCAAAATGAATATCGAGACAACCCAGCTGATAAGCAGTATTCGACTTTCTCGCCTCCCCACCCGTCCTCCAAGCACTGCCGAAATAGCTCCGGGAAGGTGCAGTGTCCACGGGCAAAAACCCCCTATGATAACAACCAGATAGTACGGTAAATACAGCAGAAAGTTTCCTCCGTGTTGTTCCATCGGTTTAATTGCCCGGGTGAGTACGTGCCTGCCGATAAAGACACGAAAAAACTCTCCATTCGTGGCGTTGTTGGCCGGTATTGCCCACGCCAGAAATATCAAACATCCTATGATTAAGGCAGGCCCCAACTGCCAGACAAATCGTTTAACTCCCAGCCCGGTTTTACGGCCAAGCCACAAGGTTACTGCTATTACTACAAGGGGCTGTAGGCCCATCGGTCCTTTGGCAAGCATACCGGCTCCGAGAGCGATGCCTGCGAGAATTATGTGCGATATACGATTTCCGGAAATAGCCGTTCGAACAAAAATCGCCATTACAGCTACTATGAACGGCAGCAACATCGCATCTATGGTCGCCATTGTGCCGACACCAATCATCATCAATGTTGAGGCCAGAATAACCATGGCCCACAAACCTGATTTTCCCCCTAAAAGACGTTGCCCGATGAAGAATGTAAGCAGGCACGTAACTGCGGTTCCAACACCTCCCCAGAAACGGCAGGCAAACTCCGTTGGCCCAAACAGCCGAATCGCAACAGACATAAACCAGTAAAACAATATTGGCTTGTCGGCCCACATTTGTCCGTTGAAAGTGGGAACGAGGTAATTGCCCGACTCTATCATCTCCACCGTAGCCCGTGTAAACCGCGGCTCATCGCGGTCCCACAGGGTCGTGCGCGTACTCATAAACAGATATATGCACATTATCAGAAATGCTATCAGTATCGCCGACTTCCAGCCGTTGCGAAAATCCTCTTTTTCCTGCCTCGTTATTGTATTGTTTACCATTTATATTTTTACGAGATACGGCATACGCGCTACAAAATAATTGCCGAAGGAGGGAGTCGAACCCTCACCCTGTTGCCAGGACAGGATTTTGAATCCTGCGCGTCTGCCAGTTCCGCCACTTCGGCCAATAACCGATTCGTGATTATTGACAATCAACATCGGCTTGTCAACGCCAAAATCCCCCCTATCGAGCATCCAGCATCACTTGCCCGCCATGTCGCAGATACGTCGCGACAGGTCTGCCGTAGCTTCAGCGAAGGCGGAAGTATCCAGCATTCACTCACCAACTCACCAATTAACTAACTCGTCCCGAATGCCCTGAGTTTGTCGAAGGGAATCTTTTTTATTGGGATTCGCTGATTAACCAATCAACTAATTACCTGATGTCCTGCTGCCTGGTCACTTGATAACTCCATCCCCTTCTTCATATCGATGCTATCTGGCTAAATACGTGTTATCCAAACATAAATTGCTTTTATTTATATAGATATGAGCACAATAAAATCCCAGCATTTTTATAAAAAAAGGCCCTTTTTTACTTGACTTCTTACAATCATTATCTATAGTATCGCAACTAATAAGAAGGAAGGCACCGAAATCTCTTAATGCAATTCTTTCTGCATAAGGAAAGGTGTGAAACCGTCAAA
The DNA here is from genome assembly GCA_964568985.1 of uncultured Pirellulales bacterium. Lineage (GTDB taxonomy): Bacteria > Planctomycetota > Phycisphaerae > Sedimentisphaerales > Anaerobacaceae > CAZBWE01. The sequence continues at coordinate 6,794 of CAZMSP010000028.1, read as the reverse complement.
TTAAGGAAAGGAGGCTCATTGTGAGAAGGATCTCAACATTTCTATTGTTCCTCGTCTTACTTGGTACGGCTTTGCTCTTATCAGGCTGTTACAGTTGCAAAACTTACCACAAGTGGAAAGGTACAGGGCCGGTACCGCCGGAGTTAATGGACGATTTTGTTTGGTCCAAAGACTGCCAGACCTGGACAGCGGAACATAGGCCGGCTCCTGCACGCGTTAAGGAACGCGCTGCAGCTAAGAAAAAACCAGCCAAAGCAAGCGGGTGCGGACCGTGTTCTACCGAGAGGGATTTCCCCGTACAGAATGTCGTTCGTCTTCAGAAGACTATGCCCAGGGAAGTTCACCTTAATGTTCCACTTTTTTACAACATCAAAGTCACAAATCTTGCAGATATAACGGTCTCCGATGTTGTTGTCACAGACTATCTCGCTGACAATTTCAATTTTGAAGTTGCCAATCCGCAAGCGGAGAAAATCGGAAATAAGCTTGTATGGACTGTAGGCAGTCTCAACCCGAAAGATAGTATAGATATTAAGGTTGTTGGCACAGCTACAAAAACCGGTTGCCTTCAGAACTGTGCAACTGTTAGCTATGTCATTCCGGTTTGCGCATATACGAACGTCGTCGAGGCCAAGTTGGACCTGACAAAGACCGCACCTGCTGAAGTTCTTGTATGCGACCCCATTCCTGTAGAATTCGTTGTGACCAATTCTGGAACCGGAACCGCACAAAATGTCAAAATTATCGACCGACTTCCCTCGGGATTAAGAACTGCTGAAGGCAATGACAAAGTCGTATTTGACGCCGGCAATCTTAAGCCGGGGCAATCGCGACAATTCTCTACGCAGCTGCAGGCTTCAGAAGCCGGTAAGTACGTTAATAGGGCAGTGGCCACTTCAGCCTTGGGTACTACAGCCGAGGCAACTGCAATTACGATTGCCCGTAAACCAATACTAAAGATTACAAAGACTGGTCGCAGACAGCAGTACCTCGACCGAACACTGACTTATGATATTACAGTCACCAATATAGGCAACGGTGTGGCAAAGAATACTATTGTAGAAGACATTATTCCTGCAGGAGTAACCAGGGTTAGAATCTCCTCAGGTGGCAAGATCATCGAATCCAATGTCGTCTGGGAATTGGGCGACCTTGCAGCCCGCTCTTCAAAAAAGCTTAGTGTCTCTTATACTCCTGTGAAAATTGGTGACTATACAAACACTGCCACCACTAACGCTTACTGTGCTGATGCTAAAACTGCTTCGATAACCACCTCAGTCGTCGGAATCCCTGCAGTGCTGCTTGAGGTTATTGACATTGAGGACCCGGTTGAGGTAGGCGATACAACCACATACGTCGTTACCGCAACCAATCAGGGTTCTATGCCGGGAACAAACATCGTTATTAGAGGTACCTGGGAAGACACACAAGAATACACTTCTTCAAGTGGCGCAACTTCCGGCACTGTAATAGGCAACACAGTAACTTTTGCTCCATTGCGAAGTCTCGCCCCCAAAGCCAAGGCAGTCTGGAGGATTGTTGTCAGAGCTCTCTATCCTGGTGATGTTCGCTTCAGGGTTTCTATGCATACCGGCGAGTTTGAGCGTCCTGTTGAGGAAACTGAAAGTACGAACCTGTACGAATAACTCTTTACAGAAGCAATGGCAGCACGGCCATTTCACGCCGTGCTGCTTTTTATTTAACTGACTTAATCCACTCTGTCCGTCAGGCCGGGAAAGACGTTTTGCAGGGCCCTGTCGAAACTGGTCATATAGACAATACATATCGAGAAAGTGATGGCCCAATATAATTTAAAGACATAGTTGCAAAGAACGAGAATGACACAGACTGCTAACAGGCCGAGAATAACCTGAACGAACGTGGCCCTGCGGTCGCTTATACACTCTTCGTCGATAAACTTGTACTGCACCATCAGCACCAGCAGAATGCTGTTGATTATGTTCCACACCGGAAAAATAAGCAGCCAGGTGAACTCGGCGGTATTTATTATAACATACACTCCTGCGAAGAAGCCGCCGGCAATATTGGCCAACATGGCAAAGGCCAGCATAAATCCCTTTTTTAAGTCGGTTTCTTTGCCTAATGTTAAGAGCATATGAAGAAAAACAATAATGCATATAAAGATAAACGTACCGACCAATGCTTGCACGTTATCCCAGTCAGTACCAAACCTGCGAATCCAGTCTCGCATCAAATCTCGCAGCTCGGTATTTATCACAAATAGCGATATCAACGCTACAGTCACCAAAAACAGCGATAGCTTATCGTACGTGGGAATAAGAAAACCGAAACTTTCTTTATAGAGCTCTATCGCCGCATCTTCCTGACCACCAAACCCGGAAACAGACCCAAAACGCAAGTCTTTATCCCCTTCCGAGATACGCAGCTTGGGCCGGTCGGGCATCGGTTCTTTATCCGAGCTGACGGCTGGTCTGCCTTTGGTTGTTTTTGGGACAACCAGCATATGTTGGCAATGCGGGCATTTGCCTTTCTTGCTGGGCCCATCATCGGGGGCCAGTATCCTCTGTCCGCAATATATGCACTTAAATCTTATCACAACTTAACCTCACCTCCTGTTATATATATACTCACCCCAGCTGCTTTTCCCGTGCTCTGAGGTTAGCCACTAATAGTCTATAAAGACTATGTCTTCCGGAATTGCGACGACATCGCGGTGTTTTGGCCCGAGGATTTTGCGAATCTCGGAACTGTGTTTGCCGGCAAGGGCCTTTAGCTGGGTGCTGCTTAGATTTGTCACCGCCTTGGCGTTTTCGTTCAGCATAACGACCGAGCCGGCCTCGAACGACCCTTCGACAGAGGTTACACCGCTTGGCAATAAGCTCTTGCGATTTTTAATTGCTTTCATCGCACCTTCATCGATGCGTATTGTCCCTGCAGGTGAGCTGTTTAGAATCCACCTTGCCCGATTACTTAGTTTTCGTCTGGGCATAAAGAGCGTACCGATTTCTTCGCCGGCGATGATTTTGCCGATAACGTTTCTCAATCTCCCGTTCGCCAGGACCATTCGACAGCCGACGTTGGAGGTAATTTTCGCAGCCTCGATTTTGGTTTTCATCCCGCCGGTGCTGTATTCGCTGCCTCTACCCCCCGCTGCCTTGATTATTGTCTCGGTTATCTCGAATACCGTAGGTATCACCCTGGCATCGCTGTATTTTCGCGGGTTCTTGTCGTAAAGTGCGTCAATGTCACTAAGCATGATAAGCAAATCTGCATCGATTTTGCTCGCAACAAGGGCGCTCAATTTATCGTTATCTCCGAACGCAGTGCCGATTTCCTCCGTGCTGATGCTGTCATTTTCATTTAGGACTGGCACAACACCCAGTTTCAAGAGTGTCTCGATGGAATTGCGAAGGTTAAGATATGTCTTTCTGTTGTTGAGGACCTCTGCGGTCAATAGTACCTGCGCAACGGTGATGTTGTAACGGCCAAATGCCCTTCTGTATTCAGCCATCAAGAGTGGCTGGCCGATTGCAGCACACGCCTGACGCATCTTTATATCTGATGGCCTGATACCCTGATAACCTGATAACTGACCTCTCCCCATACCGATAGCGCCGGACGTTATGATAACTACCTGCCTGCCGGCCTTTAGTAGTTCTGCAATCTGCCGGGCGATTCTGCCGACGTAGGCGGTATCAACGCCGCTATCTTTCGTCAGGATATTCGTCCCTATCTTTACTACTATTCGCTTTGCATTCTCAAAATTTCGCATACAAACAAATATTAAGATATTGCTGGAGATTCTTCAATAGTAATTGATTATTTATCCACTCTGTACCATCTGTGAAATCTGTGCCTTAAATTAGTCTTGAGTCTTTGGCCTTGAGTCTTTAGTCAGCTTACGCATCAGCCACTGTTTTGCTCCGAATCCAATTCCCAGGCCGACGCCGATGAGCACGGAGTATTGACCATAAATGAAAAGAAAGTTCATTACTTCTGTAGGACGAAAGATAGCCAGCAGCACCACTCCAGCCAATAGGTACGCCAGGATGAAAACGATACTCCATGTGACGAATCGGCCAAGCACTTTAGCCAGCCGGGTCTTGCTTATAATCTTGACATTCAGAAAAGCCGCCCCGGCCATAGCGGCCACAGGAACAATCACACGAGGAGCCAGTCGCAGCGAGAAAGAGCCGGTACTTAGAATGATGGCAATAACAACAACAATAGCAGCCCCAACAAACTGAGCCAGCGGTAGTTTCTGTGCAGCCAGCACAAGGACGCTGACAACCAGCCCCATCACAACAAATTGAAATGGCAGTGTCTTTGGAGAAAAAACATTGGTTCCGTATGACAGCAGGCCTATAAGGACGCACGCAACAGTAGGACAGACTACAGCCAGTAATGGCTCTATTATCTTACGCGGAAAACGAAAATTCATCTTTCTTGGACCCAACTATTGACCACAAAATATTTCTGACTCATTAAAACTCAACTTTGCATTATCATAGCATTGCCGGGATATCTTTCAACGTTTATCTTATTGTTTTATAATCTAACGGCCTGTTTGCAAAGACATGATTAAAGCGGGTGGCGGGAATCGAACCCGCGTAACCAGCTTGGAAGGCTGGGGCTTTGCCGCTAAGCTACACCCGCACGGATAATTTACTGTTTACTATTTATCATTTTTTATTATTATTTGTTTCGGAACTATAATCGTAATTATAAATTGTAAATCGTCAACGGTCAATAATCAATTGGGATTGAAATATGGATATTGCAGAAACAGCACGAATAGCAAAGGCCGCTTCAATTCAATTGGCGGCGGTCAAGACAGATGTGAAAAATAACGCACTGGCTGAGATTGCAAGGGCACTGAAGCAAAATAGTGACGATATTATCTCAGCTAATAAGCAGGACCTCGCCGAGGCACAAAAGAACAATCTGTCCGCGCCACTATTGAAACGGCTGAAATTCGATGAAAATAAAATCGCTGACGTTGTTGCCGGTATCGAGAGCTTAATTAAGCTCGATGACCCCGTCGGCAGGACCCTCTTGGCTACCGAGCTTGATAAAGGGCTGAAACTCTATAAAATCAGCTGCCCAATCGGCGTTATCGGCGTTATATTCGAATCCCGGCCTGACGCACTTGTGCAAATATCAACACTGTGCCTGAAAAGCGGAAATGCAGTCCTTCTAAAAGGCGGAAGCGAAGCAGCCAATACAAACAGGATTCTATCCAAAGTTATCAGCGAAGCGAGTGACCCGGCTTCGTCAAAAGACTACGCCGAGGCAAGAAAGGCAGGGCTGCCTAAGGGATGGCTCCAGCTATTAGAGACCCGGCAGGATGTCGCTGAGATGCTGGCTCTCGATGAATATATCGACCTGATTATACCCCGCGGCTCGAACGAGTTCGTCCGCTACATTATGAACAATACCAATATACCCGTGCTCGGACACGCTGAAGGTATCTGCCATGTCTATATTGATAGTGGTGCCGATTTGGATATGGCTGTAAATATCGCGGTCGATTCCAAGTGCCAATATGTCGCTGTCTGCAATGCTGCTGAGACGCTGCTCGTGCATAACGCAATTGCAAAAGAGTTTCTGCCAAAGGTCAAATCCGCTCTACAAGAAAAGGGTGTGGAGATTCGCGGCTGTGAGAAAACGGCGGCAATAATAGATATAAAGCCGGCTACGGAACAGGACTGGTCAACCGAATACCTGGATTTGATTATCTCGATAAAGGTCGTTGAGACGCTCGATGAGGCGATTGAGCATATAAATAGATACGGCTCCGGCCATACGGATGCGATTGTGTCTGACAATAGAGAATCGGTTTATAAGTTTATGGCTCTGGTTGATTCTGCGAACGTGTTCTGGAACTGCAGCACGCGGTTTAGCGACGGCTACCGATACGGCCTTGGTGCTGAGGTTGGTATCAGCACCAATAAAATCCACGCTCGCGGGCCGGTTGGTCTTGAGGGCCTGTTGATTTATAAATGGCAGCTGCTCGGCACCGGCCAAATCGTAGCGGATTATGTGGGGCCGGATGGGAAGAAGTTTATACATAAAAGAATCGACCTCAGAAAGAGAAGTTAGCGTATAGCGGGTAGCGTTGAGGATGGAGCGTATATCGATGCGTAAATGAGTAGATGAGTTAAAAGGAGAAAGTGTGAAAGATCGCCCTGCTATCCAGAAATGGGCAGTTGTTGGCGTTATCGTTTTCTTTATCGTTGGCTATTTCCTGTCCACTCCGTGTATGTGCCGTGCAGGCGCCATCAAGGGTTTCTACAAAACAATCTTCTATGTAATCGTCATAGTGAGGCTGCTGTATGGTCTCTTCAAAAGGAATCTCCGACTCGCTGATTATCTTCTGTGGGTAATCTCCTTTACAGGTTTTTGTATTCTTGCTGAGTGCCTTTAGAAAAGAACCCCCACCGTGCAAGGTGGGGGCTAAATAGAAATAAATAGAAAGAGTTGACGCCAATGAATTTTGGAGTAACGCGGAAGAAGCAGGATGAACTTGCGGCAAGAATGTCGGCCCTGGGACTGCGCGAAGCGGACATAGAAGAAAAATATATTCGTTCATCAGGACCTGGCGGACAAAACGTAAATAAAACCGCCAGCTGCGTTTATCTGAAACACATCCAGAGCGGCCTGGAAGTCAAGATGCAGCGGGAACGGTCGCAGGGGCTGAACCGGTATTATGCACGAAAACGATTGTGTGAGCTTCTCGAACAGGAGAAAATGGGCCCTAAGAGTCCTGCGGCATTAAAGGCCGAGAAGATTCGCAAACAGAAACAGCGCCG
>CAZMSP010000027.1:0-20161 GCA_964568985.1 uncultured Pirellulales bacterium | reverse complement strand
GTCTACATACGTTGATAGTTTTGAATCCAGGCAAGTAGTCCGCTTCCATAGCAAGGTCAAATAGCTGTATGTTGAGCTGGGATTGGGACGTATTAGAAGGTGTTATTGAAGTGTTCCGGCTTGCCATCGTCACTATCGTAACTTTTTGACTCTTGTTGTTCTGTGCCGATGCTAATTCGTTCGATGCGTTCTGCCTTTTTTGTATTGCTGTCGATGGTGACTAAAATTGCGTTCATCTTAACGTTGCCGGTTGCAACCTCAAACGGGAATGGCATTTGCGTTCTAAATGACTTTAAGACACTCTCGACACCTCTGCCAATCACCGAATCATGGGCGCCTGTCATGCCAATATCAGTGATATATGCGGTACCTTTGGGCAGGATTCTTTCATCAGCGGTTACAACGTGGGTATGTGTGCCGAAACATAAGCCGACCCTGCCGTCGAGATGGTAGCCCATTGCAATCTTTTCACTTGTCGCTTCGGCGTGAAAATCAACGATTATGATTTCGGCTTTCTGTTGAAGCTGCGGCAGGATTTTATCAATAGCATTATAGGGGCAGTCAACCGGCTTCATAAAGAGACGGCCTATCAAAGAGACCACCGCAACGGTCGGTCCTTTGCTGGTTTTATAATATGCAATGCCTCTGCCGGCGGCGTACTCGGAGAAATTTGCCGGCCGGGCGATATTCTCGCTTTTTTCCAGGGTCTCGATTATATCTTTTTTGCGGTAAGTATGGTCACCTAAAGTAATCAGGTTTACGCCGTACCGCAGTAATTTGATGTAGATTTGTGGTGTCAGGCCGGAGCCGCCGGCAGCATTTTCAGCATTGGCTATTACACAATCGATGTCTAACTCTGAAATCAATGACTTTAGCTTCTCGGCGACAATTCGTCTGCCAGGCCGACCTACTATGTCACCAATACAAAAAACGTTTAATTTCATAATTCGTATGTCGTATTTTTGCTATTTAGCGTATTCGATGCAACGGACCTCGCGCAGCAGCGTTACCTGGATTTCACCGGGGTAAGTCATCTCGTCTTCGACCTTTTTGGCGATGTCGCGCGCAATTTTCATAGCTGAGTCATCGTCAACTTTCTCTGCGCTGACTATGACGCGGATTTCTCTGCCTGCCTGAATAGCGTATGCGTTTTCCACTCCCTTAAAGCTGCTGGCGATTTCCTCAAGTTTTTCCAGCCGTTTGATATATCTCTCGAGTGTTTCTCTTCTGGCGCCGGGGCGTGAAGCGCTAATTGCATCGGCGGCACCCACCAGCGGAGTGTAAGGATTATCTGCGGGGATGTCGCCGTGATGTCCCGCGACGGCATTTAGCACGATAGGCGATTCGTTGAAGCGTTTGAGATAATTTGTGCCTATAGTAGGATGGTTGCCTTCGACATCATGGTCAATGGCCTTGCCGATGTCGTGCAGCAATCCTGCCCGCCTTGCTATCGAGCCATCCAGCCCAAGCTCATCGGCCATAACTTGAGTCAGAAAAGCAACTTCAACGCTGTGGCGAAGTACGTTTTGGCCGTAGCTTGTTCTGTAGCTCAAGGCACCGAGCATGCTGAGCACTTTGTTGTTTAATCCTCTGATGTTGGTCTCGACGGCAGCATCTTTGCCGATTTGTAGTAGCTTGTGATTGACATCCTTTTTGGTTTGTGCGACAAGCTCCTCGATTCGAGACGGATGTATTCGGCCGTCCTGGATAAGCCGTTCCATTGAGAGCCGGGCAACCTCACGCCTGACAGGATTGAAACCGCTAACAACTATCATTCCAGGAGTATCATCGACAATAACATCTACGCCGGTAGCTTTTTCAAATGCGCGAATATTACGTCCTTCTCTGCCAATAACCCGACCTTTCATATCATCATTTGGTATCTCGACAGTAGAGACGGCTACTTCGCAGGTTTGCTCAGCGGCGTAGCGCTGGATGGCGTTGCTGATTATTTCGCGGCTTTTTTCGTCAGCGGTTTCGGCAGCTTCTTCGGTCTTGCGTTGGATTAAGACAGACATCTCGTGCTCACACTCGTCTTCAAGGCGTTTTAAGAGCAGCTTCTTTGCCTCTTCGATGTCCATTGTGGTGATTTTTAGCAGTTGATTTTTCTGTTGTACCATCAAGGTAGAGAGCTGTTTTTCCTTAAGCTCGACATTGTGCAGTTTTCTATCGAGTTCTTGTTCCTGTTGTTTTAGTCCCTTTTCCCGCTGCTGGAGCATTTCGACCTGACGGTCAATGGCATCCTCGCGTTTTGTTAATCTCATTTCGGTTTCGTGCAGCGTTGCACGAGCTCGATTGACCTCGGTAGTAAATTCCTCCTTTTTCTTAATGGTTTCCGCAGCAGCTTCAATCTGTGCGGATTTGATTATGTTTTCCGCTTCCTTTTTGGCGCCTTCGATTTGTCGCTGCAGGTCTTGCTCAAAGGTTTTTGCTTTTGCTCTGGAAATTATCTGCTGGATAATGACAGCAAGACAAATTCCAAGAATAAAAGCAATAACTGCGGCGAGGATATCAGGAAGCGGAATTTGCATTAGTACGGCGTTCATAATTCCAACCTTTCCCTTGTGCTTACCATAGTGTTAATAAAACAATTGCTCAAAGAAGACGAACTAAGTGCTTTACCGGCAGGTAAGCTCCAAAGAGATGGCTGTGAATTACGAAATCTGTTTTGCCAGAGCTTGAATCAGCTTTGAGGGGCTGAAATTACCTGTAATTAGGGCATTTTGGCCTTAATAAATTCGCTTTCTTACCGAAATTAGCTGATTTTATGCTCAATACCAACCCTCCCTCGTTGGTAACCAATTTCATTTTTCAACCAGATTTCGTTTCACACTAAACTCACTTTTCAGCGCCGCTTCAATTCAGGTGCGTCGTCTGTGTCGGGCGCCAAAAGTGTCTTTGTAACTTAACTACCGCTGATAAAAGAACTTAAAGTTCTTTTATCAATATGAGTATCCCGTTGCAAAACAAAGAAAAACAACCATAGAAAATACGAGACAACTCAAAATTATGTTCGTCAACATCAAACTACCACTTTATGGTAAAGCAATTTAAATAGTCCGTCAAGAAAAAAAGCGTGCTTTTTTAGGTAAAAATTAAGGGAAATCCTGGATATTCAGCGGAATTTTCCGTTTTTTGGTGATTTTCTCAAGATAAACAGCGTGATTTGTACATTGGGTACGTCGATGTTCGTTGGCAGTTTCAGGCTGGGAAAAATGGTTACGCGTGTGGGAAGAAATAAGGTATAATGCTCCGAATTACATATGCTTGTGCCTGTTTTCGCGGGCGTTGTGTTTCGTATTGCGTTTATTAGAGGTGTTTTCTATCAGGAGAAGTTATGTCAGGCCATTCACATTGGGCGGGAATAAAATATAAAAAGGCGGCAATCGACGCCAAGCGTGGCAAAATATGGAGTAAGGTTGCTCGAATGATAATAGTTGCAGCCAAGAGCGGCGGAGGTGACCCTGCTGCGAACCTGTCTTTGCGGTATGCAATCGACAAGGCCAAGGCGGCCAATATGCCAAAGGATACGATTGAAAAGGCGATAAAAAAAGGAACAGGTGAAGTAGGGGGAGTTAATTTTGAAGAGGTGCTTTACGAAGGTTACGGGCCTGCCGGTGTGGCTATAATGGTTGAGGCGCTGACGGATAACCGCAATCGGACTACGCCGGAAATTAAGAGAATCTTTGAGAAACACGGCAGCTCGTTAGGGACAAGCGGATGCGTCGGCTGGATGTTCACCAAGAAAGGCCTTATCACAGTCAGCGCAGATAACATTGATGAAGACGAGCTTCTGGAGATTGCTTTAGCAGCAGGTGCAGACGATATGCAAAATACCGGCTCAGTTTACGAGATAACCTGCGAGCCGGGTGCTTACGAAGAATTGAAAAAGACTCTGCAGGCAAAAGAGATACCAACCGAGGTAACGGAGATATCGATGGTGCCGCAGAACACAGTGCCTGTCAGCGATGAGCAAACCGCCAGCAAGATAATTTCACTGATGGAGGCCATCGATGACCACGATGATGTTCAGAATACATCCGCAAACTTCGATATAGCCGATGATATAATGGCCAAAATCTCACAGTGAGTGTTGCGTATTTCATATAAAGTTATGGGGTTTGTTTTTCAGTAAGCTGCTTTATTTTTTGTTTTGCGATTTTGTATTTTTTCTGTCCGAGTCGGCTGAAGCTCTCCCTGTCTGGGTACATCATTCGAAATTGACGTCGGAAGCTATCTTCAATATCAACCGTGTTTTTGTAGTGTTCGATAGCAGTATCGGTTTTATGTAGCTTCTCGGCGATTTGTGCGAGGTGGAATTGGATTTGTGCTGAGCCGGGATAGCGTTCTGCGGCTTTGCAGCCGAAGTCATAAGCTTCTTTAGTCCGGCCAAGCAGGTCATAGACTGTGCTTAGATTCTCGTAGTTTTTGTAGTTTGCGTGGTCGCGTTCAATTGCTTCGAGAAAACATTGTTCAGCTTTTTTAAGCAAGGCTGGTTGTTTTTTGCCAGTATATTCATAATGTCGAAGGTAAAGTTGGCCATTTAAATTTAACGGTTGTGGGTTTAAGGGGTCTGCCAGGGCTGCCTGGCGAAGGAGCTGGTATGAAAAACTGTACTGCTGTATTGCTGCCTGCTTTATGTTAGTTACAACTTTTGTCACCGGCCACCACACATAATAGAAACAGATACAGGTTATCACCAACCCAGCGGCCAGCATGGATAGTTTTGCAACAAACGGTGGTTTTAGAACAAACGGCAAGCGCTGCCTTTGGTTGAAATCCAACGCTATTAAAGAAGCTATCGTAGCGCAAAAGGCGGTGAATATACCTGGTTCAAAGATTGCAAAGTCTATTAAATTGTGAATTAAAATACCTACAACAGCACAAAAAAGAGCAGCAATTGTGATACTCGATACTTCCGCCTTCGTTCGCCTCTGGCGAACTTCGGCGGACGAGCGATGCTCGATTCCTGATGCTTGCCCAGCCTCTTGAAGGAGCTGGGCTCGATGATTATGCAATGGGGTTGTTATAAGCAAAAAGCCGATTAGAAATGCTGCTATGGGTGCAATGTATAATGTGAATATCACATAAATTATCACATCAAAAGTCTGATTGAGAGTTATTGGGATAATTATTGGTCTGATAATCAGCAGAGCTATTGAGATGATAACGGCGTAGATAGTTGCCAATTTTTTAAAATCGGGCTGGTGCTGATACGGTATCTCTGAGCTGCTTGTTAAATTTGAAGATAGTCTCCACAATGGTATGGCAATAAAGGCTAAAAAACCGACAAGACCGAGCGGGCCATACTGAGTTAGGACACTGAGTATATAATTGTGAGGGTCTGCAACGGTCTCGAGCGCTTCGGCGGGTTTGTATCGAGAGTAGAAATTTGTGAAGTTGCCGGGGCCGACACCGGCGAGGAAATGGTCGGCATACATTTTTGCTGATGCGTGCCAATATTGCCATCTGACGAGCATTGAATTTCCGCCGGGCAGACGGTTGTGAGCCAATCCGTACATAACAGCCATACAAACGACTGCAAAAAAGAACAACAAGCAAAAGGTTAATACAGCTATTTTGTGTTTCTTCAGCCAGCTTCCAAAGTAAAAAAGAGCAATAAAGCAAAAAACAGCAATAAACAAAGCTGTGATTGCGCCTTTACTTCCTGTAAGGCAAAGGCCGAAAAGGATCGCAGCGAGGGCAATGCCTGAGGCGATAAGATGTCTATAAGATGAAAGAAACTTGCGGTTTTTAAATTTATCTATGAATAATGCAAGGGCAGCAAACAGGGTAAGAATTGCAAATGAACCTGCAGAATTGCCGGTTGTGAAAAAGCCGCGAACGTCTTTTGAGTAAAGTCGATGCTCGAAGAGCATATGATTAAGTGTGCCCGGCTGGATGCCAAGCGGCTCAAGAATTGTTTCGGGAGCTTTTTCATATTGGTCAATCATCACCTGATTGATAGAGAAAAACTGCTCAGTACATAGATATGCTGAGACCACCCCTGAAGCAGCTATGACAACAAGAAGCAGCTTTATTTTCGGCCATGAATCCAGAATCTGTATGAGCAAGATCACCATTAGGATCGGTGCGAGCAGTGTGACAAAGTTGGTTATCGCAGTCCGTTTGTTCGATGCCACAAGGCCAGAAATCAAAGCAGCTATGCAAAAAATGAAAAGACCAATCTCTATAGCGCTGAAACGGTATATGAATTTTTTGCTACAAAAACTAAACGCCAACCAAACAGCAAAAGCCAGAATTAACACAACAGATATCGACAAGCTGTATATTGTGTCACTCAGATTAATTGATTGAGTAGTTAACTGTGCGCTGGGTCCTTCGGTATAAGTAGACCGTAGAGCAATAATGCAAAGGCAAACTGCAAGCAGAACGTATTCTAAAAACACCTGCCCTTTACTTTTTGCAAAAACTGAGTTGATTCTATTTTCTGTCATTTCTTACGGTGGTTTCAAAGATGGCGATAATGGCTAAGACCATAATAGTTTGAGAGAAGATTATAACAGCGCCAGGCAGATTAACCTGATAGAGAAAGGTGGCGCCAAGACCTGTGGCAAGGGTCGCCAGATATAGCGTCAGAACCGCCTGAGTGTCATTTAAGCCGTGTCTTTTCAATCGATGTGAGAAATGCTGTGTGTCACCAATGAACGGGCTTTTGCCCTGGCTTATACGCAGTAATGTTACGCTGATAAAATCATATAGAGGCACGGCCATAACAACCAGCGGCATAAAAACTGCGTACCATTGTCCGGATTGTGCTTCGTGATAATAAGTGGTACGCAGAGTCAGTAATGCTACGAAGAAACCTGCTACAAGAGAACCGGCGTCACCCATAAAGATTTTTGCTGGTGGGAAATTGAATATCAGAAAGCCGAGCAATGTTCCTATAAAAACAATTGCCAGACCACCGATAAAGACCTGGCCGCTTATTGCAGCGGCGGTGAATAAGATAGAGCCGGTTATAGCTGCAATGCCGGCAGCGGCACCATCCATATTGTCAAGGAAGTTAAAGGCGTTAATAATCAGAACAATCCAGACGGCTGAAAGGGCAGAGCTAATTATTTTGTTCTCGATAAAAAGCTCGACTCGAATTTCCGCGAGGGCAACGGCCACTATCGCCACAGCAAACTGAACGACAAGTTTGGAATAAGGGCTGAAAGATTTAATGTCGTCAAAAAGGCCTAAAGCAAACAGCATAAAAGTACAGAGCAGGATAAACCATAGCTGGTTGATTTTGGCTAAAAAATCAGCGAGGTCGATATTAGCGGTTTGGGCAAGCGAGTTGAGCCGGATGGGAAAGACTTTTATTGCAATTGTAGCAGCGAGGATGAAAAGCATCAGTGTAATGAAGATGGCGATACCGCCACCGAGAGGGACAACGGTTCGGTGGTATCTGTCCTGCGTTGGATGGGCGACAAAGCCGGCACGAGCGGAGATTTTTCGTACGATGGTTGTTAAAACAGCTGACAAGGCAAAAGAGCCGGCCAGCAAAATTAGTGTTAATATCGTCAACGTTTCGATTTTAGCTGCTCCGATAATCGGGTTCTTACTTTAGAGAAAAAATCGAAGTAACACTGCTGCCTGTAATCCGGATAGGTGTGAGGCAGGGACTGCCAGGTGCCTTTGTCAAAAACGAGTGTAACTTCAGCATACATTTTTTTACCAATATATATACGATGTGAGTAGTTTTTTGTTGTGGCTAAGACGAGCTTCGAGGGCTCAATTATGCCGGGGTCTAAATTTACCGGTCTGGGCAGAGGCAGAGCCAGAGTTTTTGCTAACTTTTGCTCGAGCTTGTTTGTTTGGTGTTTGATTTTTGCCAGTTTTCCGGGGTCGAGCAGCTGTTCAATGCTGGCAAATTTTCTCAGGATGTGTGAGCCTGTCTGGTCTTTATAATAGTCGGTCTGCGAGAACGGCCATACATCACTTGCAAGGTCGATATTTCCGAATTTGTTTTCAATCGCCTCAACGGCAGCGTGTAAACACTGTCGGTCGGCAGCCAGGATTCCGACTATGAGCTTTACAGGTTTGGGCTTTTTTAGTTTCCACATCAGTAGTTTTTGGTTTTAAGTTTTTAGTTTTTTAGACGTCGCAGATTTGTACTGCCTGTGCCAGAGAAGTTAGTGGGTCACGGGTTGGGGTAAACTCGTGTGCGACGTAGCCGGCAAAGCCGGTGTCGGCGATAGCTCGCATAATGGCTGGGTAATATAGCTCCTGTGTTTCGTCGATTTCATTTCTGCCCGGATTGCCGGCTGTGTGGTAATGGCCGATGTAGTCTTTATAAGTTTGAATGGTGCGGATGATGTCACCTTCCATTACTTGAGCATGATAGATGTCATAAAGGAGCTTTACACGCTCAGAGCCGACTTTTTTGCAGACCTCGACGCCCCAGGCCATATTATCAAACATATAGTCCCTGTGGTTTACCTTACTGTTTAGATACTCGATACAAATAGTAACCTTTTTCTTTTCAGCGGAACCGACGACCTGTTTGAGTGCGGTGACGGCATTTTCAACTCCCACGTCATCAGTCATACCGAACCGGTTGCCGGAGAAAGTAATTACATTTGGGAAATTATATTCAGCAGCTGCCTCGATTGCCTGACGGATTTTTGGGAGACATCGCTCGTGGTTTTCCTTTCTGTTTATCCCTCTGACCAAACCATGCGTTTCAATCATTGAGCAGACCAGGCCGTGTTTTTTGAGTGTTTCAAAGGCGTTGGGCCTGAGCAGGTCGATGCCTTTTAGACCTATTTTTTTGGCGGCCATACAGAGTTCGTCAAGCGGTAATTTGCCGTAGCACCATCTGCTGACCGATTGGTTGATGCGGCCTTTTTTTAGGACGCGTTCAAGTTTGTCAATATCGACGGCGTATCCTTTTTGATTAAGAGCGCCGACAATTGTCCCCGCAGCTATAAGCGAGGTATTGCGGATAAAAGTTCTTCGCGAGAATTGGTTAGAATTCATTGGATTTTTTCCTTCAATGAATTGACAATTTTGATTGTTTTATCTGCGGCTTTTTCAATCGGGACTGTTTGACTTTTTGATTCTGCGCGGAGTTTGATTTCAACGTTGGCGTCGGCGATGGATTTTTTGCCGACGGTAACTCTTACGGGTATGCCGATTAGGTCGGCGTCTTTGAATTTGACGCCGCCGCGAAGGTTGCGGTCATCGAGCAGAACGTCAATTCCGGAATCGAGCAGCTTCTGATAGATATTTTCTGCCGTTTTTGCGACGTCAGGGTCATCCTGATTTACGGAGGTTACGATGACCTCGAATGGAGCGATGCTTATTGGCCAGATGATACCATTATCGTCGCTACTGATTTCAATTGCAGAAGCAAGGATGCGGTTTATGCCGATGCCGTAGCAGCCCATAATGCAGGGCTGTTCGTGGCCATTCTCATCGAGGAATTTTGCGCCAAGTTTTTCAGAATATTTTGTTCCGAGTTTGAAGACCTGGCCGACCTCGATACCTTTCTTGAACAGGAGCTTTTTACCATTATATGTGTCACCTTCAACTGCGTAGCGAATATCCGTGACAATGACGTTTTTGCCTTCAAGATGAAAGTCTCTGCCGGGTACGACATTTTTTACGTGGTAATCAGTCTTGTTGGCGCCAGTGACGCCGACAGCCATTGCTGCGACGGCGTGGTCGATAATCATTCTTGAGACTTTATCCGCTATCCTCGTTGGTCCGGCAAAACCGACCTTGGCACCGGTGACTTTTTCAATGGTAGCTTCATCGGCCAGCTCTATATGTTTGCCGCCAACGGCTTGAGTTAGCTTTTCGGTATTAACATCGTGGTCGCCCCGGACCAAAGCGGCAATTGTATCGTCTTGGGTGGCATAGATTAGGGTTTTGATCATATCCTTTGGCTTTGTTTTTAGGAATGTACAGACGGCTTCGATGGAGCCGATGTTTGGAGTATGGACTTTTTCAATAGGTGGGATTTTTGCATTGGACTTTTCTTTTGGCAGTGGGTCAACGGCGGCTCTTTCAAGGTTTGCAGCGTAAGAGCCGTCTTCGGCATAGACGATGGTGTCCTCGCCGGATTCGCAGGGTACGGTGAACTGGTGCGAGTCGGAGCCGCCCATTTCGCCGACCTCTGCTTCAACGGTAACATATTTAAGTCCGCAGCGTTTAAATATACGGCAATAAGTATCGTACATAACCTTGTAAGTTTCATCGAGACATTTTGGGTCGGCGTGGAAGCTGTAGGCGTCTTTCATTATAAATTCGCGGGAGCGGACCGGGCCAAAACGCGGGCGGAATTCATCGCGGAACTTGGGGCTAATCTGATAGAGGTTGACAGGCAATTGTTTGTAAGATTTTATCTCGCCGGCAACGAGGTAGGTTACGACTTCTTCTGCGGTGGGGCCGAGGACGTTCTCTCTGCCGTGACGGTCTGTGAGCCGGCACATCGTTTCGCCATAGTCGATATCTCGGCCGGTTTTCTGCCATAACTCTATCGGCTGAAGGGCGGGCATAAGTATTTCCTGGGCGCCGGCTTTGTTCATCTCATCGCGGACGATTTCGATGGTCTTTAGCAGACTACGCCAGCCGAGGGGCAGGTATGTGTATGTTCCGCTGGCGACTTTCCGCATCAGTCCCGCTCGAATCATAAGTTTATGGCTGATGGTCTCGGCGTCGGAAGGGACTTCCTTGACCGTCGGTATGAACATCCGGCTGTATCTCATATTTCGTGCCTCGTACTGTATATATCGTGTATATTGTAGTTTGTAGCACTTTATAGCCCAAACTATAGACGGTTGCAAGATTATATTTCGCATATCGCATCGCATATTACGTCCTGAGTGACAGCAAAAAATGAGAAAAGTCCCATAATTTTGTTGACATTGCCGTCTGAATTCTGTACGCTATAAAAGATTGTAACGGAAGATGTGGTGAGAGAGCTTACTCTGTTTTCCTGGCAAGCTTTCCCCCTAAAAAAACAGTAAAAACCGAGGAAAAGGCGGTGAAGCAATTTTTGCTCAGGAGGATTTAGAATGAGAGAATTTAAGCTAAAATTTGTAATGATGTGTGTGCTTGTAGTGGTTGCCGGTTTGGCGGTTTCGCCGCTCGCCGGTGAAAATTATATCAATCCCGGCATTGACTATTGGGCTACTGTTGAGCCGACCGAAGTAGTCTTCGGCAACAATTCCTTACCGGCAATACCGGCTGATTTCTTCTTCCCCGGCTCAGACCCCTTTGATGGTGTCATTTACCTCAAAGGCCAACCCATCGACCCCTGTACCAGTAACGCAGATATATATATCAGACGGCAGAGTTCCGGTAATCCTACTCCCGATTGCAACATTCCAATTAAGTTGATTGAGCTGAGTCTTGTCAGCACCGCGCCAATCGTAGTTGATTTCCCAGCCGAGTCCTTCTTTGATGTGTTTGTAACAGTTAAGCCCAGCCCGCCATCAACAGGAGAGCTTAAAGTTACCAAAAAAGACCCCAACGGCGGGACCTTTGATATGACCCTTGATGTTCGTTACCGGTTTGAGTTTACCCGTGTTGACAGCAATGAAAGTCCGAAGATATGGGAGCCCAATGAGTTAGTAACTGTGAAGTCGAGTTTTTTTTACGAGTGGAAAGACGAGCCGCTGGAGGGCTCGGTGCCTGCCGGCAATAACTTTTATCCGGTCAAAGGTGAACCCCATATTATGGACCTGGCCCGCGGCGGGGGACGCCACTCCATCGAGCCGGCTATTGATGGTAACGATTATGAATGGAAGCTGGCTGACCTTCTGCCGTACGGAATAAGAGTCAAATGGGCTCAGCCACCGGTAGTCAAAAATATCTGGGACCCGAATCTAATATACTATGGGTGGAACGTGTATGCTCCATTCGCTGCGGATGATTTTCGGTGCGATACGAATGACCCTATCACGGTGATTCGATGGTGGGGCTCATTTGAGAATTGGCCCAGCGAGATGGTGCCGGAACAGAGCGAATTGCCCGAGAAATTTCGTCTTACCATCTGGACCAATGTCCCGCCCGATTATGCCGACCCCGAATCCTACAGCCATCCCGGCGGAATAATCCACACAATCGACTGCAACAACTACGAAGTCGAGTTCTTTGGCTGGGAGGAGGACCCCTGGACCGGTGAGAAGACGACCAAATTCCAGTTCACTCAGTATCTTGACCCGAATGACTACTGGGAACAGCCCGGCGACTGGGGCATCTACTGGCTGGGCATTGAAGCTCTCTACGGATACAATGAATGTGCCGACTGCAACGCTGACTTCGATGGCGATGGTGACGTCGACGGGGATGACTTTAGCATCTTTCTACCTTGCACCGGCCAGCCTCCGGAGGGGGCATGCGAGCAGGCCGATTTGAACTGTGACGGCGTCATCGACAGTAATGATAGCAATATCTTTGTATGCCAGATGAACGCCGGCTGGCCCGACCCGACCTGCTGTACCGGCAGTCCTGTTGTCCCTGATTACCGCTTCGGCTGGGAGACCCGCACACATTACTTTATGGACGATGCCGTACAAGGATGCATCAACCCTGATACGAACGAGCTATCTTGCAGTCCGATTAAGGACCAAGAGGACTTCAGCTGGGACCTGTCTTTCAAGCTCGGCACCGGCGAAGTCAAAGAGCCGGTTAGACACCTCAAGTGGTCTCAGCCGCCCATTGAGACTGTCCCCCAACACGAGACCCCTCACTTCTACGGCTATGATATGTGGGCATTTACACCGTGGGAAGACCCCGAGAATCCGGGACCTTCGTATCGGGTCTGCCTGGCGGACGACTTCAGGTGCATCGGCTCGATGCCTGTAACCAGCATCCACTGGTGGGGCTCATACTACAATTGGACCGAGTACTATTATCTCTACTACAAAATGCCTCCTACACAACCAAGCAGTTGGTGGATAGGATTCTGGAGCAATACTTTTGAAGACCCGTGCGATATACTTCCCTGGGGCCGCTGGAGCCGGCCGCACGAGCTGCTGTGGGAAATCGAACTCGATGCCAACCGCGTCGAGCAGGTATGGATGGGCGATGATGAGAGATTCGAACACCCAGACCCAGGTGATGACTGGCTTGATTTTTCGGAAGATGTCTGCTTCCAGTATTATGTACAATTAGAGCCAAATGAGCACTTCTGGCAGGATGACTTTAATTCGCTCGATGACATCTACTGGATAAGCATAATCGCTGAGTACAACGAGACAATTCACGCTTTTCCATGGGGCTGGAAAACCAGACCTAAAGTCTGGATGGATGCGTCGGTATTCTTCTGGATGACAGGCGACCCCTGGGTGGGTATGGAGCTTGGCCCAGAGCACTGGCTGACAAACCAGCCCCCGATTGTCTGGCGTTGGGGCGGCCCGCTTTTCTACATAGACCGGTTCTGGGATTTGTCTTTTGAGCTGGACACCGACCCGAACTGGGTCAAGTGGGAACAGCCGTTTACCGGCCTGCGAGATTGGGCACACTATGAGGATGTGAATTCCTGGGCCATAGACGACGGCGAGCCAAATATCACTGAGATGGTGGTCGCAGATGACTGGCTATGCCGGCGCCGTACACCGGTAACGTCAATCGTCTGGTGGGGTTCGTATTTAGACTATGCGTATAATCCCTCCGAACCCAATTATTACGGCATTGGCATGCCCCTGCCGAACAAGCCAGACTACTTCCTGATTTACTTTTGGACCGACATGCCGGTCGACGACCCGTGCAACACACTCGGGTACAGCTATCCGGGGCAGAAAGTCTGGGAGTACAGGGCCTATGAATACGACGAAGTGTTCCTCGGCTATGACAAGCACGTAAAATACAGATATCCTTTGGCCTCGCGGCAGGAGGCGGTGTTCCGCTACTCGGTAAGAATACCTGAGGAAGATTGGTTCTACCAGCCTAAAATTAACGGCATCTACTGGATAAGCATCGTAGCCATATATGACCAGTTCAATCCACCAATATACAAGTGGGGATGGACGAATCATCAACACGTCTTCAACGATGATGCCGTCTCAGGACGTCCACTGCCATGCGACGGTGAATGGGAATGGTTCGAGGTCTTCGACCAGACCGGCGAAAGTGCTGATATGTCGTTCGTATTGTTCACCGACCCTAATGCATGCAATCAGTGTGCTGACTATAACATTGATGGGGTCGTTGACAACTTCGATCTTGACGTCTTTACCGACAACTGGCTGTGGGTCGGTCTGCCGGGCGGCTTCAACGACGGTGACTTAAACTGTGACGGCAAAGTCAAATTTGACGATTTTGCCATTCTCGCGATGGTGTGGCTCGAGAGCTGCCTGTAGAACTTAATTCGTCTGCTTGTATTAATCTTTGGGGCCTGTATTGATTTGCTTAGTATGGGCCTCATTTTTTTATTGATTAATGATTATTGATCATCGATAATTGAGATTGCTTCGCTCCTTCGACTCTTTCGGCTACGCTCAAGATAGGTTCGCTCGCAATGACAAAATGGTTGGGGGATCAATTTTACGGAGTAAGTAATGGCACATAAATTTATCAATGAGATAGAGCCGGGCCAAACAATCGACGATATTTATCTGGCCAGAGAGCCGATTCTCAGGAGCACGACGCGAGGTGATTTGTATATAGCGATGTTCCTTTCGGACCGCACAGGTCAGCTAAACGGGCGAATGTGGCAGGCGACCGAGGCAGCTTATAAAGCACTTCCGAAGCCCGGCCTTGTCCACGTGCAGGGAAGAAGCGAGCTTTATCAGAATAATCTGCAAATCATTATAAATAACATCAGCATCGTCGACGCGAAGAAGGCTTGCCTGGATGATTTTCTGGCACGAACGGATAAAGACACGAAAAAGTTGTTTGAGGAGGTGAAGGAGATTGTAGGGCGGATAAAAAACCCGCAGCTAAAAGCACTTGTAGATGAATTTCTGGCGGATACCGAGCTGATGGAGAAATTCTGCAATGTTCCGGGCGGGGTAAAACTGCATCACGATTATCTTGGCGGGTTGTTAGAGCACACGCATAATATGCTGCGAGTAGCTGTTGCGATACTACCGTTATATCCAAAGGTGCAGGAGGATTTGGTTTTGGCTGGTATTTTTCTCCATGATATCGGTAAAACAGAGGAACTTTCATACGATATGGCATTTTCATATACTGATTCCGGGCAGCTAATAGGGCACGTTGTAAAAAGTTTTGTTATGGTGAATCGAAGAGCCGACGCCTTGAAGGCAAAAGGTACTGACATTGAACCGACGATACTGGATGCTCTCGGGCATATCCTTTTGTCTCACCATGGCCAATACGACTTTGGTTCGCCGAAGCTGCCAGCAACACCTGAGGCGTTTATGGTTTATTATATTGACGATATGGACGCTAAAGTAAACCAGGTGACTGCGGCAATCGAAAATGAACCAGGTGATTCGGATTGGACGCCTTGGAAGAATGCGTTACAGACCCGGCTTTATAGAAAGCGCATCGAATAAGAATTAAAAGCTGTATGGGGAACTCCACCTCAGATTAGCGGGTGATGGGTCAGTTTAAGTAAGGTTTAGAAACGATACCGGACGGGCTACCCCTCCAAAGGTTTTAGCCCGTCCGGTTTTTATGCATCTACTATGGGCTGGTGATTCTCACGGTATCTGGGGTGAATATCGATTATCTAACTACCAATTAGCAATTTTTTTACAGGCAGTGTGACATATGTATGTCACAGTATTTGAAAAAACATAGAGGTCGATAGCAATTATCCGGTTTTTGTATTGAGTATTTCGTAGGTGAAATCAGAGGTCAGAAATCAGAGTTTTATTCCTCTGTCTTCTGTCTTTAGATGCTTTGTGAATTGTCTCGGTTAAGAACGATGCCGGAAAATCGCCAGATTTTCTCAAATTGCTTGTGGGACATATTCAGTTTGCCAAAAACAGGGTCGGCGATGACGACCATCCGGTCTGAGACCTCAAGTACGGCGACACAATGGTCAGACAGAAATGTTTCTTTTATGACAGCTAAGATAATGCCTCGGCCCTTTAGCTGATTAACCGAATCGAAGTGTCGGTATTGACAGTTAAGGCCTTTCCGGCCATAGCGATTTTGAAGGGCGGTGTAAAGACATCCCGGAAGCGTGCCGATGATGGGACTTGAGCGCGCAAGAACGGCCATTTCGCCTTCTTTAGCGTTAAAGCCGAGTTTTCTTAGAGCGGTTACCGCTGCGGCAGGGCCACAGGTATAATCTCTGCTCTGAAAGCAGATACCGTTGGAATCAAGGGTGGTCTTAAGATTTGATAAATCATCTTTGAGCAAAGCAGGGGCGATAAAAGGTGAGACTGAAAAGTGAACGACAAACGCAGCCATTAAGATGCAAACTATGACCTTCTCGGATTTACGAGGCAGATGCGGCAGTGCTGAGGTAAAACCCATAGTTACAGCCAGAGCTAAAATGATAAATCTGAATCGTCCGGTTGCGAGCCAGGAGAAAGGCGGCAAAAAGCTCAGTATGCTGATGTGTCTGGTTATTATTAATATCGCGATGAATGAAAATGAAAGAAGGTATCCGATTAACCAATATTGTTTTTGAAGGCGTGAGAAAACTTTGCCGAGAACGATTCCCAAAATGGTGACCAGTATCACGCTTGTAGCTTCAAGCCAAAGCTCCATCTTTTCCCTTTTATCCAACTCCGTTTGGGGGAACTCAATCTACAGGTACCTAAATAAGGTTACCATTACTTCGCCAATATACAGCCGATAATATAAAGCGTTACAGTCGAAAAATAAAGAGTATTATCTAAAAAAAAAGATAGTTTTGTTGTTAATTTAGGGATTCTATGTTGGCTATAACACGTGGATATTGACAGGCGAGCTGTTTAGATTTGTAATCCGGCGTTGAGGATAGTAAACTAATCTGACTACGGCTTGGCGCTCTCGCCTCCGTGAAGTGCTACGGCGAAGCAGGGTCGCCAAGACGAGTCCTGAGGTTTCGTGACTAAAATGACAGACAAAACAAAAATATATACGGTCAGCCAGGTCAATTCGCTAATCAAGGGGATTCTGGAGAATAATCTGCCCCGAAGGTTGACAATTAACGGCGAGATAACGGATTGGAGACTGCACCATAGCGGGCATTGCTATTTTTCATTGAAAGATGAAAATTCGACGCTTCCCTGCGTTATGTGGAAGAGCAAATTTGGTGCGGTGAAATTTCAGCCGGAAAATGGACTGGCGGTGCTGGCAACAGGTTCTATCGATGTTTATGTCCCGCACGGCAGGTATCAATTCATTATCGATAAGCTTATCCCGGCCGGGGTTGGAGCGCTGCAATTAGCTTTCGAGCAGATGGTGAAAAAACTACAGGCACAGGGACTTTTCGATGAAGCGCATAAAAAGCCGATACCGGAATATCCCGAAAGGATTGGGATATTAACGAGCGAATCAGGGGCGGCAATCGAGGATATTAAAGACAGCATTTGGAACCGCTGGCCCTGCGTGAAGCTGTTTCTCTATCCCGTGCCCGTTCAGGGCGATGGAGCTGCCGAAAAAATCGCAGCCGCGATTAGAGATATAAACAGGCGTAATAAAAAATTGAAACTGGATGTTTTGATTGTCGGCAGGGGCGGTGGATCGCTGGAGGATTTATGGGCGTTTAACGAAGAAGTCCTCGCTCGGGCGATATTCGACTCGAAGATACCCATCATAAGCGCGGTCGGCCACGAGATTGATACCACCGTTGCCGATTTGGTCGCCGATGCAAGGGCCTCGACGCCGACGAAGGCAGGCGTTGTGGCGGTGCCGGATATGCAGAAGGTCCTGGGCGATTTGGAAAATTACCAAAGCAGTATGAATAACAACGTAACTTTATGCCTTAACTATCGCCAGCAGCAGTTGGATGAGTCAGCCGGCAATATCGCCGATGCCGTAAAAGAGTTTCTCACCGAAAGGCGTGAGCGGTTATACGAAACCTTCGAGCAGCTAACCAAAATCGAGCCGCATCGGCTGTTAGGAAAAATGAGAGATGATTTAAATACCTTACAAAATCGGGTAAACGCTGCGATACAGGAGATTTTTAATAAGCGTAAGATGGCCCTTACTGCGCAGGCCAATCTTTTGGCCGGCCTGAATCCAAAATCGGTTTTGAAGCGGGGCTACAGCATTACAACAAGTAAGAAAACCGGCCGTGTTATAAGAGAACTTGAGGATATCAAAATCGGGGATTTGCTGCTCACCGAGCTTGCAGAAGAAAAACTGATTGAAAGTAAAGTAACGAAAAAGTAAAATTCGGTTAGATGCTTTGAGGAAAACAGCAGCGAGATAAAATCGAAGTTGAATATTAATGTGTCACGGCGAAGTACAGCGAAGCCGGAAGTGTTATATAATGTTATCCGGAAGTGTTGTATAATGTCATGTTGATGTAATACTAATAGGATATGTCAAAATGGATCCACTAAAGATGCAGCATATATGCCAAGTATCGATGCTCATCGGTGCAATTCTGGTTGCATTGGGTATATATGGCAACTATTACTTCGGCAAAGAGGCCCGTAATAAGCAATTACCCAAAGACAATAAAGGTGTTGTTATGACAACTGGAGATCCTAAGAATCAGATGAACATAGGGAACATCGAGAGAATTGATGGAGATATTGTTCAAGGTGATAAAATCGCGATTAATGTTGATCAACGTACATCTGCATCGTATGTTCCCCCAGATACTTCGCTTCGAAATATGGTCTTGAAGAACCTTCATAATCTTTCTTCACGTCATGATACGTCGAATCTTCAGGTTATCATCGAAGTAGAAGCTGGTAATTCTCTAAGAGACAAAGTCGCCAATGATCTAGGTGAAATTCTTTCTGAATGCAATCTGGGACATTATCCAAAAGGAAATACATATATGGGTCGTTTTCCAGATTACCCAATCACTGTTCTTTGTAGTACGTTGAATGCACCTTTCGCCAAAGAGTTAATAACTTCCATCGAACCGTTAATGACAGGAAAAGTTGGTTTTCTAACTGATCTACAAAGCGATAAAATAATCAAAATGTACATATATGGAACTCCAACATTCAGTGCTAAGGGAGAAGTTAGGATAGAATAGCTGTTTGTAATTAAATACCAGCATAAAATCAGTGAAAAAGCTGTATGATGGAGTAATAAATGTCAGCTATATGCTTGTTACATAACTCCCGGATTTGCAGTAAGCGAAGAACCATCGAACGAACGAGACACGATAATTGCATCCGAATAGTCTACGCTTATGACTGGAACACACAATCCGACAATACGGCACTTGTTTATGATGAGGTTATGAATGTAGTTCGGATTCTCAAAAAGGAATTCCCCGTCAGGGTCTCATTTCGCCCTCTTGGAGCGAAAGATGGGAGCATCTACTGTGATATTTGCCGTCAGATAAAATCGGCCGATGTTGCTCTATTTGACCTAAGCACGTACAATCTAAATGTGCTTTTAGAACTGGGCTTGGCTATCGGAGTCGGTACATATGTTTTCCTTCTCAGGTCAAGACATTATCAAGAGAGGCAGAGAGCTTTGTCAGACCTCAACGGAATCCTGGAATACAGATTCTCGAGGCGATCAGGTCGGCTGTCCTTTCAGGTGGATTTCCGGCGTAGCCTAAGATCAAAGCTTCGCCTTGTAGCGAAGAGACGAATAAAGAACACACAAAAATAAATCTGTGCAATCCGCCTTCGTTCCTTGATGCGAACTATGGCGGACAAGAATTATGGGAAATTTGAGATATGAGCGCTAAACAAAATAATAATGTAAGTAAACTGAGCTTCGAGCAGGCAATTAAGGAGCTTACAGGTATAGTCAGCAAGATAGAACAGGGTGAAATACCTCTGCAGGATAGTCTCACTCAGTACGAAAAAGGTATGGCCTTAATTAAGCACTGCAGGGATATATTACAGAAAGCTGAGAAAAGAATTGAGACAATATCGAAAGAAAAGAAGACAGAATGAATGACCCTTCGACACTTCGACGAAGCTCAGTGCGGGCAAGCTCAGGGCAGGCAGAAGATGGAACGATTGCAAAGGAAGGACAAGATATGGGCAAAAAGATAAAATGCCGTCTAGCGCCTATAATGATATTTCTTAGTTTATTTCTCTGGTTTTCAGTTAAAGCGTATGCCCAGGTGGTTCGAGAGGAAAAGCCAAAA
>CAZMSP010000026.1:0-20932 GCA_964568985.1 uncultured Pirellulales bacterium | reverse complement strand
TGTTGCGGGGCCTGGAGGATAACTTCGTGTCGAAGGGCTATCGCGTCAAGACCGCCCAAGATGGCGAACAGGGCCTCAAAGCAGCGCTGGCGGAGAACCCTGACCTGATTATACTTGATATTATGCTGCCCAAAATCAATGGTTTCGAAGTATGCAGCCAAATTCGTAAAAATAATCTCGATATGCCCATAATCATGCTTACCGCAAAGGGTGAGGAATCGGATATAATATTGGGTCTGAATCTCGGAGCGGATGACTACGTGACCAAGCCGTTCGGTGTAAAGGAGCTGTTGGCCCGGGCCGAAGCATTTATGCGACGCAGAGCAAAAGCCGAACCTGCAGTTTATAAATTTGGCAATTGCCAGCTTGATGTTGACGCACGCACTCTCATACGCGACGGCAGGCAAATTAAGCTCACCCAGGGGGAATTTAAGATGCTGCATCTGTTTCTTAGAAGGGCCGAATGCACCCTGACATGTGACGAAATACGCAATACTGTGTGGGGTTATTCACACTTTATTACTTTACAGGATATTGAACGTACTGTTACTACCCTCAGGAAAAAGGTCGAACACGACCCGAATAACCCGATGTTCATTCGCACTACAGAAGGTATCGGTTACAAATTTCAACTGCCTGAATCAAATGGAAACGATACTGATAATTGAAGATGACGCAACAATGCTGCGGGGTCTGAAAGACAACTTTGAGTTCAAAGGCTACCGCGTACTTACCGCAGCCGATGGTGATGAGGGATTAAATACCGCTCTTAATAAAAAGCCCGACCTTATTATTCTCGATATTATGCTGCCGAAGATAAACGGCTATGAAATATGCAGACTAATCCGCAAGGAAAATCTTGGTATGCCTATAATAATGCTGACCGCCAAAGGAGAGGAATCGGATGTAATTTTGGGGTTAAATCTTGGGGCCGATGATTATGTTACCAAGCCTTTCAGCATAAAGGAGCTTCTGGCGCGGGTGGCGGCATTTTTACGGCGAAGAAAACAGGCAGAACAGGACGTTTACGAGTTTGCAGATTTTAAAATTGACATTCCAGCCAGGAAGCTGACACGTAAAGGTAAAGAAATTAAACTGTCACCGAAGGAATTTAGTCTTCTGGAGTTGTTTGTCAGGATGCCGGGCAGAGCTCTTACACGCGATGAAATACTCAATAAGGTCTGGGGTTACGACTCTTTTACAGGCCAGCGCAGCATCGACCGTTTTGTTACCACACTTAGGGATAAGATAGAAACCAATCCTCACAATCCGATTTTCATACGCACAATAAGGGAGATAGGTTATAAATTTGAACCGCCTGACTGAGCCCCGCACCAAAATCCATTCCCGATTCTTGACTCTAATCGAGTATCCAGTATTTTTGCGCGGGTCTGTTTTATTGCCTTGCCCGAAAAACCTCCCGACACCGGATTTCGGTGTGGGGCAAAAAGATTGCAAAACAGACCGAAACAGCATATAAATGAGCCGGTATGGCTGAAGGTATTAAAAAGCGAATTGAGCAGTTGCGTAAGGAGATTCGCAAGAACGATTACCTCTATTATGTTCTCAACCAGCCGGAAATCAGCGACCGGCAATATGATAAGCTCTTTGCGGAACTAAAGACATTAGAGCAGGCAAATCCGCAATTTATAACGCCCGATTCGCCCACTCAGCGTGTATCAGGCCAACCCATTGAAGGTTTTACGACTGTCAGACATGCTGTGCCTATGCTCAGTATGGACAATACCTACAACGCCGATGAGTTGAAGGCATTTGATGAACGAGTGGCAAAGGGACTTGGCGGTAGAGATTTCGACTACGTTGTCGAATTGAAAATAGACGGCGTGGCGATAAGTCTTCGTTATGAAAAAGGTGCTCTTGCTACTGCTGCTACCCGCGGCGATGGAGAGGTAGGTGATGATGTTACTACAAATGTGCGAACAATCAAAGCGGTGCCGCTTGTGCTTCTGGATGGCGGTGATATTGCCGATGTGCTCGAGGTTCGCGGCGAAGTCTATATGCCGAGTAAGGCGTTTGTCGAGCTAAACAAACTTCGCGAAGAAGCTGGCGAGCCGGCCTTCGCCAATCCACGAAACGCTACTGCAGGTTCACTAAAACTGCTCGATGCAAGAACTACCGCCACAAGAAACCTTTCATTTTTTGCCTATGCTACCGGCGAGATGTCACAGCCATTAGACGAAAATCATTACCAGACCCTTCAGAAGTTCAAAAAACTCGGGTTTCCCGTTAATCCTCATATCAAAAAGGCCAAAGACATTAACGAGGTAATAGATATCTGTCTTGGCTGGAGCGAGAAACGCTCTAAGCTGGATTACCAGATTGACGGAATGGTGATAAAGGTTAATCGTTTCGACCAGCGGGATACCCTCGGTGCCACGGGCAGGGCTCCTCGATGGTGTATTTCCTATAAATTTCCGGCAGAACAGGCAGAAACAATCGTCGAATCAATCGATGTGCAGGTCGGTAAGAGCGGAATCCTAACACCGGTGGCGAATCTGACAGCAGTGCAATTGTCGGGGACAACCGTAAAGCGTGCAAGTCTGCACAACTTTGACGAACTGCGCCGGCTTGATGTCCGCAAGGGTGATACCGTGATAATTGAAAAGGCCGGTGAAATAATTCCACAGGTATTAGAAGTAAAAAAACAATCAAGACCTGCTGGCGTTGTATCCTTCAAAATACCTAAAAAATGCCCAAATTGCGGTTCTGCCGTAGCCAAAGACGAAGACGGCGTTTATATCCGATGCCTCAATCCGGATTGTATAGGCCAGTTGAAAGAGCGCTTGAAATATTTTGCCGGCCGGGGACAGATGGACATAGAACATTTGGGCGATGCTTTAATCGAGCAGCTAATCGGAGTCGGCCTCGTAAAGAATTTTGCAGATATTTACAAGCTGCAAAAATCCGATTTAGCTGACTTGGAACGAATGGCTGAAAAAAGTGCCGTCAACGTGATAGATGCAATAGAGGCGAGCAAGAATCGGCCATTATGGCGGCTCATTGCCGCTCTGGGTATCCGCCACATCGGAGGCCAATCTGCCCAGATTCTTGCCGAGCATTTCGGCTCGCTCGATGCCCTTATGACCGCAGAGAGGCAAACAATTGAAGCAATTGACCAAATCGGGCCGAAGATGGCTGAGAGTGTCTATGAGTATTTTCGTAATACTAAGAACCGAGCAGTTATTAATGAATTGCTGGCTGCAGGAGTAAAACCAGTTCAGCAAAAGCTAAAGCGAACAGACAAGCTTGCCGGAAAAACCATTGTTGTTACGGGCACCTTGGAAAACTTTACCCGCCAGCAAATCGAGCAGGCAATCAGGCAGACAGGTGGAAAATCATCTTCCAGCGTCAGTAAAGATACTGATTTTGTGTTGGCAGGCAAAGAACCGGGAAGTAAACTTGATAAGGCACAAAAATTAGGCGTTAAGGTGATAAATGAAAATCAATTCCTGGAGTTGTTGAAAGATTAGCCGCGGAATCTAAAAGCAAATGGAGATGAAATGAGTGAACAGGACGAAAAATATATGCAGATGGCGTTACGTCTGGCAAAGCGAGGTGTCGGCAAAGTTGAACCGAACCCGGCGGTCGGCTGTATCATCGTAAAAGGCAACCAGATTGTTGGTAAGGGCTGGCACAAAAAATTCGGCGAGGCCCACGCAGAGATAATGGCTCTCGAAGATTGCAAAACACTCAGTGTTACGCCGCAGAGAGCTACGATGTATGTTACACTTGAGCCGTGCTGTCACCAGGGCAAGACCGCTCCTTGTACGCAGGCAATTATCGAGGCAGGATTGGCAAAAGTGTTTGTCGCAACAATTGACCCATCGAAGCACAATAATGGCAAAGGCATCGAGCAATTGCGCAATGCAGGAATCGAAGTGCAAACCGGCATCTGTGAAACTGAAGCGAAACTGCTGAACGCACCTTTTATCAAATTTGCTTCCACAGGCAAATGCTGGACCGTTTTGAAATGGGCACAAAGTATTGACGGCAAACTTGCCTACGATAGTAGCACGGCCATCCCCTCGACTTCGCTCGGGACAGGCTTGGCTGTGTCTTCACGGGCTCCAAGCCCGTGCCACGAGGGGGTGGCCGTGCCACGTTGGATTTCCAATGAATTAAGCAGAAAAGATGCACAAAACCTGCGTCGCAGGGTCGGGGCAATACTGGTAGGCATTAATACCATAATTTCCGATGACCCTTTATTGACGGTCCGGCCGAGCAGAGCCAATATGCCGCTCAGAATCGTACTGGACAGCTCCCTGAGAATTCCCTTGAAATGTAAGTTGCTCAGAACAGCCAAAAAAAGCCCTGTTCTAATTATCACAAGCCGGCAGGCGCTACAGACAAATTCCAAAACCGCAGACAGGATTGCCAAAAAGGGCGCTGAGGTGATTGCCTACCCGGATATGCAGGGCCGGTCTAATTTATATTTTCTGCTCGATGAGCTTGCCAGACGTGGAATCGCCCAATTACTTGTAGAAGGTGGGCCAACGGTGATAGCTTCATTCTTGAAGGAGCGATTCGTTGATGAGCTCAACGTTTATATCTGCCCTAAAATACTCGGAGCGCAAGGCAACGCCAATATTACCGAATCTCTTTCTGAACTCAGTTATGAGGTCAGCTTCCGTCACGTTGATATAAAACGTTTTGGTGAGGATATTTGTATTACCGGTTTTTCTGAAAAAACACTTCGTGAGCTTTCAATTATTGAAAGAACGGAAAATGAAGAAGATAGAAGCTCTGGGCCTGCAGACCATACCGATGATAGAGCCGGGGGATAACCTGGCTGAAATTATTGTCAAATGTGCCGATGCTGAAATTGATGGCCTGCAAGATAAGGATATTATCATTCTTACCAGCAAAATCGTCTCTAAAGCCCTCGGGCGAATAAGGAAACTTAGCGAAGTAACACCCGGTAAAAAAGCCCTGACAATATCAGCACGAACCGGCAAGGACGCCAAATGGCTGCAGATGATTTCCGACGAAGGCCATCAAATTCTGGCAATTATTCCTCTCAAAGGTGCCCTTGAGCGGCACATTGTTAATACCGCTCAAGATAGCAAAGCCGCAAGCGTGCTTGTTGAGCACGAGCAGGCCCTCTGCCTAACAAAGAGCAAGGAAGGTCGAATACACACCTGCGATGCGGGCATTGACGGCTCGAACCATCCGCCCGGCATAGTTAGTCTGTTGCCCGAAGACCCGGACGCCGAGGCAAGAAAGATAAGAGAGCAAATCCAGAAGCTCTCCGGTAAACAGATGGCTGTCATTTTGGCCGATACGGAGATGATACCTTTCGGCACGATTGATGTTGCAGTGGGCTCATCGGGAATTGAGCCAATCTCGAAAAAATTCGGCCAGAAAGACCTATTCGGCAGACCAAAATTTGGTGGGATAGATTTAATTGCCTACGAGTTGGCCTCCGCTTCAGCACTTCTTTTCGGCCAAACAGGAGCCGGCATCCCGGTTGCGATAATAAGGGGCTTTGAGTACGAGATTAACGAGACTGAGAATATCGCAAATACTAACGTGCTAAGGGCCAGCAGTGCCGACGCTGCCGGAGCAATCAAAGCGACAATGCGAGCTATCTCTTATGCCCACGGCCTAAAAAGGCGTCTGCTTCTGAGAGTAGCTTCCTGGTTTATTTGATTCGTATTGCGTACCATTCGCGCCAGTTGCGGAGAATCAAAAACATCAACGACAACTAAATAGCACACGCCCAGGCAAAATCCGCCAGAAAACAAATGCAGGTCCTATAAAACAAAAAGACAATAGCAGCAAATCATCCTATCCCGCTACGGCTCGGTGAGCATTCGCCGAGACGAGTTTTTTGCTTAACTTGGGTAAAACTTGCTCCGATATAACATCTAAAACTTACAAAAACTGGTGGCACGGGCTTCCAGCCCGTGGAAACACGGTCAAGATGGCCGTGCCACGGTGTTCTTGTTGTTATTTGGCCTAATAAAGAGCGATCAGCGTCCGAAAAACTATAAGTCTCTCGGGAAAGGCAAATTACGATGAAAAAAATATCGAATATTTCGATTGTTTTTTTGATGCTTGTTTTATCAGGTTTGCTTGGCTGCAATAGTGAGCGTACATCACGTACGGCAGAACCGTGCTGCGCCAAGGGCGCTGTGTCAGGTACGGCTGTCAAACCAATGATTGTGGCTCCGGTGACAACAACAGTTGCTCAATCCAGACCAATTTCGGTAGCTACCAATGAGCCCACTCAGCTTAAAATCTCAAGGATATATCCAACTCCGGAATTCGCCCTTATTCAGATGGACAAAGTTATACCAAAGGAAGTTAGACTAAAAAAACCCTTCGATTACTCTATCAGGCTAACAAATCTAACAAGCACAATGTTAACCAATGTTGTGATAACCGAAGAGCTTTCAGGCAATTTCAAATATATAAGCTCTGAACCAACAGCCAAAGAAAACGCCACCAATCTTGTGTGGAATATAGCTTCGCTTGGTCCGAGAGACAGCAAGAAGATTTTGGTTTCCGGCATGGCTACCGATATTGAGCCTCTTAAACTCTCCACCATTGTTGTTACAAACTTTGTTCCCGCTGATACCGTCGTAAAAGTTGTCGAGCCAAAGCTGGAGTTTACCCAAACCGCACCGGCTTACGTTACTCCATGCGACTCGATTCCGGTAGAATTTTTAGTGACCAACGCAGGTACCGGCTCAGCGCGAAACGTCAAGATAGAAGCGACTCTTTCCGAAGGACTGCGGACCACCAAGGGTAAGAACAAGCTTGAAATTGACATAGGCACCCTGCCGACAGGCAAATCCCGTCGATTCTCTTCTAACCTTCGAGCCGAAAAGACTGGCAAATATGTCAGCAATGCTGTGGCAACAGCCACCGGCCTGGATGATGTATCGCAGAAGGCTGATATAATTGTTGCAAAGCCGGTACTCGAACTCGAAAAGACCGGCTCTACAAAACAGTACGTCGGGCGGCCGGTAACTTATGAAATAACCGTTACTAACAAGTCAGATGCACCTGCAACAAATACCGTTGTAGAAGATGCCCTCCCACAGGGAGTAACCTCATTAAAAACGACCGCAGGCGCCAAACTTTATCGCTCAAGAAATTTAGTCTGGCAACTGGGTACACTTGAACCGAAGTCCTCCAAAAATGTATACCTATCTTACGTTCCAACCAGAGTAGGCACGGTAGTAGATAAGACAACCGCAACTGCTCATTGTGTAGACAGTGTAACTGCATCGGCAGAAACATCGGTTGCTGGAGTTTCAGGTATGCTGCTGGAAGTCATTGACGTCGAAGACCCTGTGGAGGTAGGCAGCACAACAATGTACGAAATCAAAGTGACGAATCAGGATTCGGCACCCGCCACAGGCATCCGTATTACTTGTAGTCTGCAAGACAACATTCAATACATTTCGTCACACGGGATGACGGCCGGCCTAATAGAGGGTAATGTGTTGAAGTTTGCTCCATTAGCCAGTCTCCCGCCTAATACCGATGCGACCTGGGGTGTGATCATCCAAGCACTCAGGCCCGCAGATACACACTTCAAAGCTACTATGGTTACCGATCAGCTTTCTCGTCCGGTTGAAGAAACCGAGGCTACGCACCTGTACGAATAGGTATATAGTCAGATACGGCGCCACGGCGGATTTTGCGCGGTGGCGCCTCCACTAAAACCATTACTATCCAATCCAGGGCACAAACGATGATATATAAAGTGCTGCTATCATTATCCCTCATGCTCCTAATGTTCCACCCATAATTTATGCTGATAATGAGAGGTTAAAGCTGTTTATATTACCTTTTCCTTTCAAAAACAATTGACGGTGGCCATATTTACTTGACAAGTGCTATGGTTTTTTGCTATTATACGTATGTTGCGAGTGCACGCAGACGGTTTCGTCACACGCTGGCACAGTACAGTAATGGCACATCGCAACAGGGAGGCGGGGCAACGCTGAACAAAATTAAAACTGCCCGGGTCTCCCTTCTCTTATGCGCACAGTTTTTTGTGACAAAACCAAGCCAATATTATTCTGCGAAGCACGAGACAGATACGATTAAACTTGATGAAAACCGGAAAATCCGCTATGATATCACAACGTCGGTAGTGCATTGCCGAGAGTGAGCTATGCCTGAATTTGATAAAGAAAAATTTAAAGAATACTGGAGAAGAACCGAGGTAATCAGAAAATACCAGCGGATGCTTTACACCTTCGGCGATATGGAACTGCCTTACGTATTTGCCGCTGAACACAGCCAATTCAGGGATAGAACAATTGTAAGAAAGGGCATCATCCTGTTTCAAAAACCGCAGATATTACTGCCAAGATACTACAGCGGCCCGGAGTTCAAAGAAGGTTTTGAGCACGCAAACGCAATTCCTCCTGACGCCGTTTATCTCTTCAGGGCTATGGGGCTGCCTTACTCTCATATAACCAATAAAACGGTAGCTATAGAACAGATAGAATATGGCAGCTTACAGGATGTCTTAGACAGATTTAACAAAGAAATGGAAAACGAGGAGAATGCCGAAACAGGGCTTATAAAGGGTATCCTTGATGGGGCGGATATCTCTTTGATGAGATATTCATTGAGCTTGATAATTAAGTCAGCTCCGGAAAACGTTAAAGAATTCTTCGAGCACCTGCGCAGACAAAGAGGAGAACCTATAAAACCCGATGAAAAGATTACGGACGAAGATATAAGGAGATTATTCGAGTAAACCCCGTTAGAAAGCTCAGGCGGTATTGACCTGCTTTCGCCATGTATTTTTTACCCCTTAAAGGACGGAGCTTTTTTTCCAATGGGGTAAATCTCTATTAGCAAAAAAAATCGGCATCCAGTAGGTTCGCCCCGATTTCATTATGGGTAGCCCATCCTGCTTTTGCTTTTTAGATTAGAGCTGGGGTAATACAAAAATCAATCAGGATTTTTTGTTCAGCATTTTCTTGCTTCGCAGGATGTGGTGGTAGTGCTGGGCGAAGCGGTGGGCTTCATCACGAACGTATTGCAGCAGTTTACGGGCAGGCGAATGGGCAGGTAATTTCAATGGTTTGGAACTGCCCTGGAGGTAAATATCCTCCTCTCGCTTGGCAATCGAGGCGATTTTTATTGTGGGTGCACCCATTTCTCTTAAAGCTGCTTCAGCAGCGTGTAAATGACCTTGTCCCCCATCAATTAAGACCAAGTCGGGCCAGAGTTCTTCACCCCGCAAGGCATATTTGTATCGCCGTTTGACTACTTCAGCAATCATTGCATAGTCATCGATGCCCTTTACGGTTTTTATTTTGAATCGCCGATAGCCGCTCTTAAACGGCCTGCCGTCAATAAATTTAACGAGCGACCCGACCGCTTCAGTTCCGCCCAATTCGGCCACATCGATGCCCTCGATAATCCTGACCGGCCCTTCGACAAGCTCCCCTCGACTATGCTCGGGACAGGCAGGGCGGTGAGCAACGTCGAACCGCTGAGGGCCTTGTAATATTTCCCGCAACTGGAGCAGGGCCTCAGCAGGGTCGGCTGCAAAGACCTCCGGCTGAACATCTTCGTCAGGCAGACCTCGCCGGTCAAGCCGTTCAATCAGCCGAATACGGTCACGAAACATTGCTGCTTTTTCGTACTGGAGATTTTCGGCTGCCTTGGCCATTTGCTTCCTTAATTGCCGCAGGATTGTCGAACGCTTCGACCGCAGAAATTTTACAAAATCGCGAATAACTTTTTTATAGCCAGCTTTACTAACTTTAGCTGCACAGGGAGCAGCACATTGCTTTATGCTGTATAAAATGCATGGCCGGAAAAATATGCGCTTCGGGTCATTTTCTTTGATATCCAGGGTGCAGGTTCGAAACCTGAATATTTTCTGCAATTCCACCATAACCAGCCGAAGATCCTTCGCACTGGCAAATGGGCCGAACAATCTACTACCGGTTGGCCGGGGTTTTCGTGTGAGATAGACACCTGGGAAATCTTCGCTTGTTGTAATCTCAAGATACGGAAAGGTCTTGTCATCAACAAGGTCGGTATTGTAAGGCGGACGAATATCCTTAATGAGACGGGCTTCTTTTAAGATTGCATCGACTTCCGTTTCAGTTTCCAGAAAGTCGACGGTTTTGGTTTTACTGAGCATCTCAGTGATTTTTGGCCCGCGCGAGGCGGTGAGGCCCGGCCTTCGCAGCCGCGCTCCGTCACCATAGCTTTGGAGCGTCGGCGGAGTAGGCTCGCCGGCTGGCTGAAAATAACTGGCCACTCGTGACCGCAGATTTTTGGCCTTGCCAACATATAACACCTTGTCCTTCGGCCCTTTTATAAAATAAAGGCCGGGGCCGGTCGGAAAACTCTTTATATGTCGGCGAATCACCTCAAATCTGTCTTTTTCTCTTTTAGAGGCCATTTGTCTTGTATTTTATCAATCAGTCTTGAAAATCCTCTAAGGTAGCGGTTGGCTTCTAATAAGTATGTTCTCACCTGCTCGGTTATTTTCTCATCTCAGGTATATCCGGCTCGATGTGAATGGTGATATTGACCGGTCGGCTTATCTCTTCGTTCAGAGCTTTTTCAAGACTATCAGCTATTTTGTGGGCGTCGGCTACGTTCAAATCCGGGTCAACGAGA
This sequence comes from uncultured Pirellulales bacterium, assembly GCA_964568985.1. Lineage (GTDB taxonomy): Bacteria > Planctomycetota > Phycisphaerae > Sedimentisphaerales > Anaerobacaceae > CAZBWE01. The sequence continues at coordinate 10,297 of CAZMSP010000026.1, read as the reverse complement.
ATGTGCAGGTCGAGAAAGACTTCTCTGCCGACCGTGCGGGTCCGCAGTCGATGCCACTGGCGTATTGAAGAATTGGCGTTGATTACAGCCCGTATATGCTCAACAGTGTCCTCATCGACCGCACCTTCCGTCAGCTCACGCAGGGAATCGCCGATTATCCTGACTCCCACCCAGATAATCATCAAGCCGACCGCCATGGCGGCAACCTGGTCTCCATGGCCAAAGCCGAATTCCAGTGATACAAACCCTATCACAACAGCTACCGAGCTTAAAGCATCGCTGCGATGATGCCAGGCGTTGGCATAAAGTGCAGAACTGTGAGACCTTACAGCCACTTTTTGAGTTACTCTATAGAGCCATTCTTTGGAAGCTATCGATACTATTGCGGCAATAAGAACCGCAAGTCGAGGCGTGGTAACTTCGTCTCTGGTTATGGCCATAGTGGCATAGTACATCATTGCTGCACCTACAACAATTAATACCAGCGCAATTAAACTCGCTGAGAAAGTTTCCGCTCGCCCGTGGCCGTACGGATGGCTCTGGTCTGGGGCTTTCGAACCAAGATGAACGCCAAGCAGTACCGCCGCATCAGTAGCTAAATCCGAGAGAGAGTGGATCCCGTCAGCTATCAGTGCTAAAGAACTGCTCAATACACCAATTGTTATCTTGATAGCTGCCAGAAGAATATTCACTCCAGCTCCAAGATATGTAATCGATTTTATTTGTTTACCGGCTGTTTTTAATTTGTCGTTATCCATTAGTGTATAAATGCTTTTGTTTTTGCGATGTATTCTTGAGCGGCTCTTTGGTCTTTTGCTTCAACTATGACCCTAATTACTGGTTCAGTATTGCTGGCCCGTACATGTATCCAATCACCATTCTCGAAAACAAATCGGTAGCCGTCTGTTCTATCAACTTTTGCGGCGGTAAACACTTCTAATGCAGAACTCAACACTTTCTGGGCCTGCGATTTATCGGCAGCAAATTTCTCTTTTCTCATATAATAGCTGCCTATTTCATTAACCATCTGGCTTATCGTTTTGCCTGTCTCAGCCACCAATTGCAGCACAAGTGCAATTCCAACGAGACTGTCACGGACTGGCCCAACCCGCAAATCAATCACACCGCCGTTGCCTTCTCCGCCAATAATACAATTGTTCTTTATCATTGCTTCAGCGACATTGGCCTCACCAACAGCAGTGCGGATAACCTGACCGCCGGCTTTTGCAGCAATATCATCAATCATTCTCGATGTTGAAAGATTCGTCGCTGCTTTTCCAGTTTCCCTACTGAATATGTATTTGGCTGCCAAGGCAAGAGTGTATTCTTCACCGATATAGGTCCCATTTTCGTCAACAATTACCAATCTGTCGGCGTCGGGGTCCTGTGCAAAGCCAATATCGGTTTTCTTGGCTTTTACCACTTCGCAAAGACCTACCAAGTTCTCAGACGTTGGTTCAGGCCCGTGAGCAAAGACGCCCGTAGGATTGTCATTTATCGCAGTAACTTCACAGCCAAATTCAGCCAGCAACTTTTTTGTAACCCGCCCACCTGCTCCATTAACGCTATCCAGAACAACCTTGAATTTTTTGGTTGCGATTACCTCTTTGTCAACTATTGCTAAAACCTTTGCAATGTGAGTCCTATCGGTCTGCTCATCAGAAGTTACCTGCCCGCAACTCAGCGAATCGACAACGGCGAAATGTTTATCCAAAAAAATCCTCTTGATTTGCTCTGCTTTTTCAGCCGGCGGAGCAATACCATTTTCGAGCAACAATTTTATACCATTGTATTGAGCCGGGTTGTGCGAAGCGGTGATGACCACTCCGCCTGTGCAACCTAATTCTCTAACCATAATGCCCACACCAGGCGTGGTTACAATCCCTAAATCAATCACGTCAATTCCTGTTGCACACAAACCTTCCGTTACAGCCGATTTTAGCATCTGGCCGCTGGGCCGGGAATCCCGGCCGAGGCAAACAGATAGCTTTTTCGCGTTTTTGTTGTTGGTTTTTAAAAATGTACCGAAAGTCCGGCCATAGTCAGCGGCAATAGGAGCGGTAAGATTTTCACCAACGATTCCCCTCATTCCACTAATACTTATTATCAATTGCTCAACCATACCGAAAAGTAAGTTTGTTCTCAGTTTTAAGATGCGTATTGCAGATGATAAAACGCACAACGCAATACGATATACGCAATACGAATATCAGTCCAGCTTGCAGACGTAAATCTCGTTTACGAAATCGAGTTTGCTGATTTCTTCGATTGCTTTTGCATCGGGTTCTTTGTCGAGACTGACGGCAAGTATGGCCTTCTTTTCAGCCGGTTTTTGTCCTACACCCATTGTGCAGATGTTAATGTTATGTTTACCGCAGACGGTTCCAACGGCACCGATGACACCCGGCTTATCATCGTTAAAGATAACCAGGACTGCCCCCTGTGGGGTCATTTCTACATTGAAGCCGTCGATTTCGATAATACGCGGCAAGGTCCCACCGAAGACCGAGCCGGTTACGGTGCGCGTAACCTTATCTGTAACGACCTTGGCGCTGAAGCTTGCAGCCACATCCTTGGCCTCGGTATTTTTCGTTTCGTCGATGCTTATCCCACGCTCTTTAGCCAGGACGGAAACATTGACTATATTCAGAGGCATATCAAAATGCCGTTGCAATAAACCGATTGCAAAGGCAGGAGTAATCGGCTCGATAGCCAGTTCGGCGATTGAGCCACGATATTGGACCTTGATGTTCTTAATATGGCCTCGCACAGTCGTGCTGACAAGTGTACCGATTCGCCGGGCCAGTTCGGTATACCGCTCTACAATTAGTGGCACCGCTCCAGCGACAGACGGGGCGTTAAGAGCATTTTTGACAGGGCCGCCCTTGATGGCATCGACAAGTATCTGAGCGGCTTCGATAGCTACCTCAATTTGTGCTTCTTCTGTGCTGGCTCCTAAATGAGGTGTAACAAGACAATTTTCAAGTTCAGTAAACCTCGTATTTTCAGGTGGCTCAGTAGGAAAAACGTCAATCGCAGCGCCTGCAATACGCTTTTCTGCAAGTGCATCATAGAGGGCATCTTCGTTGATAATTCCGCCGCGTGCGCAGTTAATCAACCGCACGGTTGGTTTCATCATCTTAATTTGTTCGGCGCCAATCATATTCAGTGTCTGCTCGTTTCTCGGTACGTGGACACTGATGTAATCGGCCTGTTGGAAAATTTTCTCTAAGCTGTCGCTTATTTCGACACCGATTTTTTCCGCATCAGGAGGAGCCGCAAGCGGGTCATAGCCGATTATCTTCATATTGAACCCTCTTGCCATTTTTGCCACAGCCATACCGATTCTGCCTAATCCTATCAAGCCAAGGACCTTATTATTTAATTGGTTGCCCATATATTTTTTCCTGTCCCAGGCGCCGCCCTTTAAGCTGTTGCAGGCAGGCACAACATTTCGGCTCATCGCGAGTATCAAGGCCATTGTGTGTTCCGCAGCGCTGAGGGTATTGCCGCCGGGAGTATTCATAACCAGGATTCCTTTTCTGGTGGCCTCCGGAACGTCAATGTTATCTACGCCGACCCCAGCCCGGGCAATCCCCTTTAGTTTACCAGGATTGGCCAGGACCTTGGCGGTAACCTTTGTGCCGCTTCGGATGATTAGGCCGTCATATTCACCGATAATCTCGGCGAGCTCGTCCTCACTTATACCCGTTTTAACAACCGGCTCAACGCCCTCTGTCGAATTGAGTAAATCGATTCCTTCCTGCGCAAGTTTATCTGTAATCAAAACCTTAATCATTGTCGAACTCCAAAAAAACTATACCTTGTTTTTCATCTCTGGCAACCTGCTGCCAGAGCACGAGTCAAAGTTACCGCCCAGCCGGCAGCAACAACCACCAACAGGGCGACAATTATATATCTTATTTTAACTTGAGCAAAAAAACGCCTAATAAACTCAAAATATACTCCAAAAACAGCTGTAAATAAAGCCAAAAATGCCGCCACAACCGCGATGCTGTACAATAGTGCACCGGCTGGCTGGATATAGAACGCTTCGAAGACTTTGCCTTGACTGAAGGCAAGCAGCGAAGTTATCATCCCACAAGTCGGGCAAGGATAACCGGTTCGTTGCTTAAATCCACAGGGTGGAAACCACCAGCCCATATCAATTTTGTTATTTGCCGCCAGCGCAAACAGGCCAAATGTTGTGGCAATCCCTAAGAAGACAGCCCCGGCTATAATCCGCTGCTGATTTGTGGCACGGCAAAAAAAATTCTGCTTATTATTTAGTTGTTGGTTCGGCAGCATAATTAGACTAAAATAGAGTAATATTGTAATTCCGTCAAGAAAAGACTAAAGTTGTCGTGATTCAACTACTACGGGTCACAAAAGACGAGTAACGAGTATGGTTTTAGAGCAGAGAAATTTGAGCATGATGTTGGAGACAGCCATTGTGGCAGCACGGCTGGCCGGCCAGCACGCTATGGAAGAAATCAACTTCATTAAAGTATCGGTAAAAAACGCAACTGAGTTGGTAACGCAGGCCGATACACGATGCCAGCAGATAATTATCGACAGAATCAAGGAAACCTATCCAGACCACGGCTTCATCGCCGAGGAAGGTACGGAGGGTAAATTATTTAAACAGCCGCCGCGTGGGTCAGAACCCATCTGGTGGGTCATTGACCCGATTGATGGAACCAACAATTTTGCACACCGTATGTTATTTTTTACCGTCAGTATTGCAGCAATGTACCAGGGCGGACCAATTGTAGGTGTGGTTTTTGAGCCGGCCACGGAATCGATGTTCACCGCCGTTAAAGGTGGCGAGGCACAATTGAATGGCAGACGCATCACAGCGGGCAAAGAGAAGATGGATGAGTTCTCGAGCATTGGTCTGGACAGCCATTTTGATAGTGAAGTCCCGCCCTGGGCCAGAGAGATTATGAAGAGGACAAGATTTCGCGTTCTGGGCTCGGCAGCCCTGCAATTCGCCTATGCGGCAAAGGGTGGCCTAATTGCTAATATCGAACGGGACATTAAGCTGTGGGACATAGCAGCGGGGGTATTGATTGCAGAAGCTGCAGGTGCTGTCGTAAGCGACTGGCAGGGTGAAAAAATCTTCCCTGTTGATTTGGATAATTACGAAGGCGGTAAACTCCAGATATTAGCCGCCAACAAAAAAGTCCACGCTGAATTGCTGAACCTCTTAAAAAATTGACGATTTCCGATTGAAGATTCGGCAATCGACAATCTCAAATCCATTACCTTGGGTCCGGAACCGGATGAAGTGCGACGATTCTCACCTTGTCGCCGGGAGAATAGACGTTGCTTCTATCTAAAATGGCCATAACTCTTTTCTGTGGGCCGTCTCTGCCGATGCGAACAAGGATATAAGCGGTAAAGACATCGCTCCGCACAGTTACAAGATTGCTAATCCGTGCGAAGATTAAATCCCGCTCCTCAAAATCATTTACTCCATCGCTCGGCGTCAAATCAGGAAAAGTATCCAAATCGCAGGGGTCAAGCGCATAATAATCTATACGATAATCAGGATTACCGCCAAATACTACATTGTTCAACTCGCCGGTACTCCTAAAACCCTGCTCTCCCCATCGGCCGCTGTAATCGGGTCCACTTGGGGAGAGGTCAAGTTTGTCCCTGTATGCAATTATTGCCTTCGCCAGCTCATAGTTTGGTGTATGAGCTGAGACCCACGGCAGTTGTGCGAGCACAAACCACGGTGCGGTATTGATATTGAGCCGCCCTTTTATCCTTGTCTCATCTGGGTCTGGGACATATTCAACTGGCGGAAAAACGGTCAGATAATTAAATATCTGCTGGTAGATAGATTTCGATAAATCCAAACGTGCAGTATCTTCCACATCGTTTGGCCCTATAGAATTTGGACCTTCCGAATAAGCGCTCTTGACAAAAACCATTCCTGTTTCGCCAATATTCTTAAATCCTTTACCCTCATAGACGTTAGGGTCAAGGTAAGGATGTGCCTGTATAAGCTCTGTACTAGGGTCGGTATAACTATTTGTACTACCAAGTGTTGCTCCCCCAAGAGGCCCAGAACACAAACGCCTTATGCACTTGTGCCTATTTATATCGCGCTGGATACTATGGGCGTTATCATCTACTAAAAGCCAGCCAAGTTGCCCCCGAGGAACAGGGAACGAATCGACTGTAATGTAACCGCCGCCGGGAATAGGCCTCTGCAATTCTATTGAGGTGCCGCCCTTAAACTCTATTGATGCCATTTGAACAGCACCAACAGCACCGAGCGGGGCCATAGTATTCTCGTTCAGTAGAACATAGTATTGTCCTGCAACCCAGCTATCTAAAGGATAATCATTTCCGTCGACAACAAGCTGCCAGCCGACAGGATGATTATCCTCGGCATATGGCATATAAAGCTCCACCGCATAAGACTCGTAAATTATACTTGGGTCATCTGTATCCTCAACAAATCTATGCGCCAGTTCGGATATATAAACACATGGCCGTTCAAATCCATAATATCCGTTGAAAACTGTAACGTTCGGTTCATCCGTATCAACATAGTCTTTTATATTAACCGCCAGTTGCGCTACCAAACTATTGGGGTCAATGACTCCACCGCGTATCAATCCCTCCCGTATCGCATCATACAGCAAAGATTCATTGTCGGTATTGACGTTCACCATTTTTCCATTATTGAACCACAACCCAAGCGGGTTAATAATCCGGTCCATATTATAGATAGTGGCAATATGTCGATACGCATAATTCGGGTCAAGACTGCCATTATCATAGGCACTTATAAACCAATCACCTTTATTCTTAAAAGGAGTCGAAGAAGTCCATTTGTTTCTAAACTCCCCTCCCCAATCCTCCAGTCGCGTATCTATATCGGTATGATTCAGCAAGAATCTGTAGCGAAGCTCAAGCTCATCAGAAATATCAAAAGGCGTATAAGAACCATTTGACTGGCCATAGCACCAAACAACGTTTTGCTCATATGCGTCTAAATCATTTGGGTCTTCACTGCCGGCCCTTGCTTCGCGTAAATCTATTGCCTCGGCCTCGGTGGGAAGAGCAGGCGGCCGCCAAGCCAAAGCCATAAGGTTTATCTGCATTTGACTGGAACCATCAATATTTGGTTCTGTGTCATTAGGGTCAAATTTGTAGGCAGTATTGACGTTTAACATCCCGCCGTTATCAATAATCCTCACTGCTGCGTAAATGGTTTTTCCCTTGCCGCTGGTCATATCAGGAATAGCTACCCAAACAGAATCGGCTACGCCATCACCATCGGCATCGGCTTTATCGTCTTCTGCAATAGTCGGCTGATAATCATCAACGATTTCTGCCTGCAAATCCAGAGCATTTGTACCCAGCACACCATAGACATCGCTTGTCTGTCGCCATCTATAATCACCTGTATCGAACCAGTACGGTTCAAGGCAGGCCAGCCATATATCTGCCAGACCCGGATAGTCGTAGTATTCCGACAGTACTATACCGTTGGCGTCGGTATGCGGAACATCCAAAGCCAGCTCCTGCGATATCTTTGCGACGACCGTTTCCGCTGCTGAATTTAGCTCTTTGTTTTCCGACAAGCCGGATGTTGCCATCTTGTCCAGCCGGCTGACCAGAACGAACATAACACCAACAATAGCCAACAAGCTCGTCAAAACCACCGTCAGTATAAGAGCCGAACCAACCCTGTTTTGTGTTTCGTATTTTCTTTTCATTTCTCGTTTCAACCAACTATGAACAATGAACTATGAACAATGAACTACGAACTATGAACTAATCCAAATAAACAATATGCGTAAAAGTCCTGCCGTCTTTTATTACTCCCTTGGAATCATATAGCGTAAATGTAAACTTAAGCGCTCTACCAAGACCCGGTATTTCACTAAAACGCTCCTCATTCAATCGACTTCGAAGTTCGCTAAACTTCCATTGGCCCTCCAGCGTATCGGGGTCGCAATAAAATACCCCGCTAATACTTACAAATCCGTCAGGAGGATAAGGATATAAGACCCCAGGAACAGAACAAGGGTCCAGTTGTGTGGAATCAGTAGGGTCCAGGAAAAAATCTGAATCATCTGACAAAATTCCATTGCCATTAGGGTCAACCTCCGGCACCCATCTCTGCTGGGCATCATACCAGCCCTGAACCTCGAACTCTCCCACACCCTCACACATAAGCATATGAATCGAATTTGGGTCGGCTGGATCAACTATCGAACCCCTAACCGCATCAGGAACATTAGAATAACCAACAGTTACATCGCTAATCACAGACAGCATATTTCTCTTATCCCCTCGGTTTATATTCTTCCATTCTTGCAATGTTGTCTTATCGTACTCAAGCCAGTTGTTCCACGCATACCAATCGTCATCAGTGAAACTGTTAGGGTCGAAAAAGGCATCAAGCTCGGTATCAGCCGTCAATATATGCTGGGTCTTTGCAAGTATACGTTTCTGCGGTTCCTGACTATGTGGCCTAACCAAAGGATTGCCAAGTCTATTTGCGAGCATATAGCAGACTCTTGCAATATTGCCACGAACTATCGGAGGGTTATAAGATTGAAAATCGCCGTCGGCAAAGAACATTATCCGGTCGAACCTCACATACCCATCGTGGTCATAATCAGGGTCATAATTGGGGTCAGCTTCATTGGCCACCCAGACCACGAAAATCTCGCCGTCCTTGCGCAGGCCCTTAAAGTCGGCGTTGAGCTGGTCGGTAATGGCCCGCAGCTTTCGCATAATCTCCGCGTTTGCGGATGCCGTACGCTGGGAATCTATGCTGGTTCTGAAAATCACGCTCGCAAAAGACATCACCATCGCCAGAATCCCGACAGCAACCAAAAGCTCAATTAAAGTAAAGCCCTTTTTCATCTTTTCTTGTTTTTAGCCACGGATTTCACAGATTACACTGGTTTATATCCTTGTTTAACAAACCACTAATTAACCAATCCTTCGACTTTGCTCAGGCGGTTCGACAGTCCTGAGCTCACCGTCGAAGGAATGGTGAGCATGTCGAACCATTAACTAATTAACTAATTCTCTCTTCCCTTCGTGGCTTCGTGGTTAAATTCAGAATCTTATTACTTTCTGATACACTGCTATACAGGGCTTTCTGCCGCCACCGAGCGGAGGTGGAATTACCCAAACTACATTAGGAGGGTTGTTGTCTGGGCCCCAAACCTTATCAAGATCAAGTCGAATTATTCTATCATTATCAGGCGGTGGCGGAGCATAACGCTCTAATACACGATAAAGCTGGCCTGTTTCGTTATTGATGATCATGTAGCCATCATTGATAAATGTTTTCTGGTCAGGATTTTGTATCGTGAGCTCTTTATTATCAGAAACCCCAGTAACGCTAACCGGCACCGGAACAGGCCAGCTCTCTGCCCATCCTTGATATGTAGTCCCAGTCCCTACTTTTCTGCTGATAAAGACCGTTACCTGCACAAGTCCAGGCCCCACTCGCCTGCAAAGGGCAGACCAGCGGTATTGCTTCTCAGCCACGTCCATTCTCGTCGATGGATATGCAAATTCGTCTGGATTTAATTGCACAGATGAGACATCATTGAAATCATGGCAGACGGTGTCTGGTAGGAGGGCAAGGTTAACGCCATAAATCCTTACTTTTGCAAAGGCCTCATCCGCCACTATTGCCGCGATGGTACGTTCGGTAGCTATTGTCGAAAAATGGATGCCGGCCACAAAAGTGCCGCCTATAAACATCAGCCCTATCGCCAGCGTCCCCACCGCCAGCAAAACCTCCGTCAGAGAAAAACCAGCTTTTTTAAGTTCGTTGTTCATAATTCTTATCTTTTTATTTTTTAGCCACGAAGCATCAAAAACACTAAGAAACCAAGAAGTTTAAAGTGCCTAAAGTTGCGGATTTATACACCTATGGCGTATTATTTTTTCACTTTAGTCACTTTAGCTCACTTTAGTCACTTTAGCTCATTTAATCTCGCTCAATTATTGTTCCCATATATGCATTTATATAGATTCTCTCGGCAGCTATTTTAGATAGATACTCTGACCACGCCTGGCTGTTCAAGTAGGCCTTTTTGAATTCTTTGGTATCGTAGATAATAAAACTATGTCGGCTTGGCTCCGGGCCAAGGCCGAGACCAATGTTGGGATATAAATTAGCACCAAAATAGTCATCTTGATAAAACATCCCAGTACCAGCATCAACATTGTTTTTTGTATTAAATATGTCATCATTGCTGCTATCATCTGTTCTGCCGTGACGGTTGCTTACTCGAACCCC
>CAZMSP010000025.1:0-21459 GCA_964568985.1 uncultured Pirellulales bacterium | reverse complement strand
CGTACTGGATAAATCTATGGCAAAAGTGACACTGCCAGACGGCAGCATATTAGAGGTTGCCGACGGCACAACGGTAAAAGAAATATCTGAACAAATTGGTGAGGGGCTGGCGAGGGCAGCCGTAGCTGCGAAAGTAAATGGGCAATTGATAGATTTATCCACAACTATCAACGGCGACTCAGCCGTTCAAATCATCACGGCTAAAGATGAACAATGCCTTAAAGTAATGCGGCATAGCTGCGCGCACGTAATGGCTGAGGCGATATGCAGTATTTGGCCGGATGCAAAACTAGTTTATGGCCCAACCGTTGAAGATGGATTTTACTATGATATCGACCTTGATGAACCGATTCGGCCGAGCGATTTCGAACGCATAGAAGAAAAGATGCGAGAAATTGTTGCGGCCGATAAGCCATTTATTCGCAAGGAGATGTCCAGGGCTGATGCGCTTGCAAAGTTATCCGGCGACAAGTATAAAACCGACAACATTAAGCATGCTGACAGTGAAATCATTAGTTTTTATTTGCACGGAGATGGTTTCGAGGATTTATGCCGCGGGCCGCACGTACCAAGCACCGGTAAGGTTGGTAGCTTTAAGATTATGTCTGTGGCCGGTGCTTACTGGCACGGCGACCCAACACAAAAAATGCTCCAGCGAGTTTACGGGACAGCTTGGCCAAGTAAAAAAGAGCTGGACGATTACTTGAAAGGGTTGGAAGAGGCAAAAAGACGTGACCACCGTGTACTGGGCAGGCAACTTGATTTGTTTAGTTTCAATAAAGCCGGGCCAGGATTTGCGTTTATTCACCCCAAAGGAATGATTATCTGGAAGACAGTTGTGGATTACTGGCGCGGTGTGCATAATAAATATAACTATGAGGAAATCCAGACGCCTATTATTCTCAACGAAGAGCTCTGGCACAAGAGCGGCCATTGGGACAATTACAAAGAGAATATGTACTTCACGGAGTTCGATAACGCAAGCTATGCGATAAAGCCGATGAATTGCCCGGGCGGTTGTCTGATTTATAAAAGCCGGCAGCATTCATATCGCGAATTTCCGATGCGCATTGCCGAGCTTGGTCTGGTGCATCGACACGAGGCCAGTGGTGTTATGCACGGGCTTTTCAGGGTAAGGCAGTTCACCCAGGATGATGCCCATATTTTCTGCACGCCAGAGCAGATAGAGTCTGAGATAGTAGGTGTTATCGAGCTTACGTTTGAGATATATCGGGCTTTTGGATTTAAGGATTTCCATATTGAGCTTTCGACGAAGCCGGAAAAACATATCGGCTCAGATGAGATTTGGGATATTGCAACAAATGCTCTCAAGGACGCCCTGAAGCACAAGGAGATTGAATACAAGATTAACGAAGGAGACGGCGCATTTTACGGGCCGAAGATAGATTTTCATATAAAAGACTGCCTGAAACGGTCGTGGCAGTTGGGTACGATTCAGCTGGATTTTTCCATGCCGGAGCGTTTCGGGCTTGTATATACCGACAAGGACAATACCGAAAAAACGCCGGTTATGATTCACAGGGCGGTTTTGGGCTCATTTGAGCGGTTTATCGGTATTCTTATAGAACATTACGGCGGGAATTTGCCTCTGTGGCTTTCACCGGAGCAGGTGAGAGTTTTAGCAATAAGTGAGAAAAGTAACGATTATGCGGGGCTCGTTCAGGACAAGCTAAAAGATGCTCAATTACGCTGCAGCTGTGATTGTTCGGACGAGAAAATAAATGCCAAGATAGCCAAGGCTCATGGCGAAAAGCTTCCTTTTATGTTAGTAGTAGGCCCTAAAGAGGCGCAGTCCAGTACGGTCAATGTAAGAATCCGCGCTGTTAGGGGAAACAAGACCGTTGGAATTGATGAGTTTTTGAAAATGGCAAAACGCAAAATTGCCGATAAGGATTTAGATTTGGATTTTTAGAGGTTTGGTAAGCGGTAACCGGTAACGATTTAACCGTGTGTAATCAATTTAGAAAGGTAAGGTGATGTACAATCAGTAAATTAGGTTTAAGGATAAATGGAGGGATAAGGGCCGAGACAATTCGGCTGATTGACGAATCAAATAATCAAGCGGGGATAGTAAACAGAGTTGAGGCACTTGAGAGGGCACGAGGGAATGGCTTAGACCTTGTGGAAGTTGCTCCGATGAGCGACCCACCGGTCTGCCGGATAATGGACTATGGCAAATGGCTGTATCAGCAAAAGAGAAAGACTCGCGATGCTCATAAGAAAAGCCACCGTCATACTACAACCCTGAAGGAAATCAGGCTCAGGCCTGAAACCAACAAGCACGATTTGGATATCAAGGTCGGCCATGCGCGTGAGTTTCTGGAAAAGGGCCACAAAGTACAATTCACATTGTTCTTCCGCGGCCGGCAAGTGCTGCATAGAGAGCGGGGTTTTCAGATGCTTGATCGGATTATCGAGGCTTTGGAAGATTTGGCAAAGGTCGAGCGGCCGAGCAAAATGTCCGGAAGGCGTATGACACTGCTGCTTGTATCCAGATAGCTCTCTGTTGACTCGTGCTACATTTCATCCTTCGTAGTTCGTCCTTCGCAGCGGCGCTGTTGCGGAGAATGGAAGTGAATCTTCCAGCCTTCGTAGCCGTTCTCGCCTTTGCGTAGCCGCTCTCGTACTTCGCAGCGAGGCGCTGCTTCGCAGAGTAGTATCGGCGAAGCGAGGTCGGCGGAGTAGGCACTTCGCAAAGTAGCATGTGTTATTTTCCCCCCGCACCAGTTGATGTTTGCTGTGGATATTGCGTACTGCGATGAGTTCGGCCAGCCGAATCCGCTTCGCTTATTGCCTCCGACAAATACATATCACTATTGCCCTTAAGCCGCGGGCTTGATGAAATCCCAAGCACTTTTATACTCATACAGTCCTCTCATTCACTAACAGCTAAAATCAATAATAAAAGATTCACACAAGAACAAATGTAGCCGCATGGGCAAAAGCGAATTGAAGATAGACGCTGATTGTGGTAAAAGGGGGCATAGATTGCTTCGCTCCTTCGACTTGGTTCGACTGTGCTCACCACGAGTCGCTCAGGACAGGTACGCTCGCAATGACGTTTTGATAGATGCTTTTAGGAATAGTTCCTATGGCGGTTCAGTTTATTCTTGGCAGAAGCGGGACAGGAAAGACCAGCTATTGCGTAAAAGCAATTGTCAATGCCCTGCAGAAGCCAACTGACAACCAACGTCTTATTCTGCTGGTTCCGGAACAGGCCACATATCAGGCCGAGCGTGCGATTCTGGCTGATAAAAAAATATCCGGCTACAACAAACTACACGTCCTTTCATTTGACCGTCTGCAATTCTGGCTGTTGGGTAAAAATACAGCCTGGCCCGCCATTTCGCGCATCGGCCAACAAATAGTAATCCACAGAATATTGCGAGACAATAAAAGCAAATTAAAAATCTTTGGCTTATCTGCAAGCTGGCCAGGGCTGGCTCAGCAAATGGCGCGAACTATCTCCGAGCTGCACCAGTACGCAAAAACGCCGGACGATATTGAACAGTTCCTGAGCGAACTGCAAAAAGACGAGCGTAATAGTTTAGCTGCTCTGAAATTCACCGATATTGGCCTGATTTTCAGAGAATATCTGAAATTTATCGAGGGCAATTTTCTCGACGCAGATGTTCAGCTAACGCAGGCCTGCCGAGAGGTAGCAAACTCAGACTTCGTTAGAGGTGCAAAGCTGTGGGTTGATGGCTTTGCCAGCTTTACTACCAGCGAACTTGCAATTCTTACGGAGCTTCTGAAGGCGGCAGAGGAGACGCAGATTGCACTATGTTTAGACCCGACAGAGATTAATCTGGTGGAACCTGATGCTCAAAGCATCGACCCAACCAGCTTATTTAATCCGACACAACGCACATACGCTGAACTTATCGACAATATCAAGAAATGCAAACTGCGATTAGTAAAACCGATAATCCTTGATAAGACAGTAAGATTCTCGTGCAGCCGAGAGCTTACTCATATCGAGCAAAACATATTCAAAACACAAAAAGAAAAGATTCCGGCTGAAAATAACATGCGCATCATATCAGCACCAAATGCACGGGCTGAGGCTCAATTTGTCGCAAAGCAGATATTGCGATTGGTAAAGGAAAGAGGTTATCGATATCGTGACATTGCAGTTATTGCATCGGATATCGACAGCTACGAACACTACATAAGAGCTTACTTTGAAGATTATCGTGTTCCATTTTTCATCGATAAGCGAAAACCGTTGAATCAGCACCCAATCGTGCAGCTTATTTGTTCAGCTTTGCAGGTAATCACCGGCGGTTTTTCGCACAGTGATATTTTTGCTTATCTTAAGACCGGCTTAGTACCAATCGAGCGGAGTGACATAGACCTGCTGGAGAATTACTGCCTTGCTTATGGAATAACAGGTGATGACTGGCAAAGTAATGACGAATGGCGTTTTGCTGCTGATGACGATAAAGACTTCGACGAAAACCAGATAAACCGGATTCGACAAAAGGCCGTAAGTAGCTTACTTAAACTTCGAGAGCTGCTTTGCCCGCCGGACGAGCCTTCAAAGAAAATCACCGCTGAGGATTTTACACGTGCTGTTGATGCTTTTTTAGATGATTTGCAGATTCGCGAGACACTTGCAAGCCGTATCGATGAGGCGACAGAACGAAAAGATTATTCTGCGATAGATGAGCATCGTCAATTTTACGATAAGCTTATAAATATATTTGACGAGCTTGTCGAGGTCTTTACGGGGCAGAGGTTAACCTGCCAGGATTACCAGGCAATTATAAGCTCCGCATTTTCACAGCTGACGCTGGCTTTTATTCCGCCGACTCTGGACCAGGTCCTGGTTGGTTCGATTGAGCGGAGCCGACATCCTGACCTGAAAGCCGTTTTTTTAATCGGCGCCACACAGAGGCAGTTTCCTGTGCCGGTCAGCTTCGATAAAATATTATCCGAAGAAGACCGCAGAACCGCGGAGTCGGCAAACTTTCCATTGGCGCCGGCTGCAAGCGGCGCCCTTGCCGAGCGTCAGTATTTGGCTTATATATCATTTACGCGCCCATCGGAATTTTTAGGTGTTACATATCCCGTCATTGATGATAAAGGCAGCGCCGTTGTGCGCTCACAATTTATAGATGAACTGCAATCGCTGTTTGAAAATCTTAGCGAGGAATCAATTGCTACAGAGCAGGCTGATATCGGGCAGGTCCAAAGTGAAACAGAACTTGCAAACTTACTTTGCAGCCGGCTTGGAAGAGACAACTTACTGCCACAAGCCAGTGACAACGAGCAGCTTGGCGCACTATTAGGCGATATTAGTTCAGATGAGCAACTTGCGGAGCTTGGCTCGAATGTTTTCTATGCGATAAATTATGATAATTGTGCACAGTTGGATAAAGGCGTACTTAAGGAGCTTCTCGGTGAGCAGCTCAGAAGCTCTGCGACGAGGCTGAGCACCTTCGCCGCCTGTCCATATCAGTATTTCGCCCGATATATATTGGAACTAAAAGAACGAGAGGAATTTAAGTTCGAGCCATTAGACCTCGGCAATTTTTACCATCGTGTTTTAGATGCCTTGTTGAAGAGACTCAATGCAGAGAAAAAAGACTTCCGAACAATTCAAGATGGAGAGCTATTAAGGTTTCTAAGAGACGAAATTTCAAAGCTCGTCCAGACAGATTCATTTATATCACACTTTTCGTGTCACAGTCCTCACAACGCATTTATAATCGCCTCTGCCAGCGAAACGCTTGAGGATTGCGTTCTGGCTATTGCACAGATGGTACGTACGGGGAGTTTTCAGCCGACATTGTCGGAAGTCTGCTTCGGCCAGGTAAAAGACACATCAAAGACGCTTGGTGAGTATATCCTTACTATCTCAGATAAACGTCAATTGTTTTTGGATGGCAAAATCGACCGGCTGGATATTGCTGATATTGACGGCAGAAAAGTTGCGATTGTTTTCGATTATAAGCGTAAGGCAACATCATTTAGCTGGTCGAAACTTCACTATGGTTTGGGTATGCAGCTGCCAATATACCTGCTGGCGGTTTTAAATTCAGAGAAATCAAAAGTCAAAGAAGCCGCAGGAGCATTTTACGTTCCGGTTGAAGTGCCAACTAAACAAGGAGTATTGGACGAACGAGCCGAAAAAACTGAAAGCTTCGGTTATAAAGCAAAAGGTATTTTCAACGGCAACTTCGCACGACATCTGGATAAAGATGCCTTGAAGGACAGCAAATTTTATAATTTTTATGTTACAAAAGACGGCGAACCATACGGCAGTTATGAAAACAGGGGGGTATTAAAACCAGATGATTTTGAGAAGGTTCTCAAATTTACCGAGGGAAAAATAATTCAGTTAGCTGATGAAATCCTCTCCGGTAAAATAGATGTTCACCCATATCAAGTCAGTGGTGAATCTGCTTGTAAATATTGCAAATATAAGCCGGTTTGCAGATTCGACTGGCAGATAAATGATTACAACTTCTTAGAGTCGCTGAATAAAGGTCAGGCACTTAACGAGATGGGGGCGGTTGATGACTGAGAAGAAGATAAAGTGGACGGAGCAGCAGAAGCGGGCGATTGTTACTCGCGGCAGCGACGTTTTGGTAACCGCATCAGCGGGAACCGGCAAAACGGCGGTTCTGTCGGGCAGATGTGTCGATATCGTCTCCGACAAATCAATATGTCCCGATGTCTGGAGCATACTCGTAGTAACATTTACCGACATGGCTGCTGAGCAGATGCGCAGCCGAATCGCCGAGCAACTACAAACCGCATTTGAGCAAAACGGCGACCCACATATTCGCTATCAGCTTATGCTGCTTCAAGGTGCTGATATCAGTACGATACATTCGTTCTGCAAACGGCTTATTACCGAGTATTTCTACGAGCTCGGCCTTGACCCGACTTTTCGCGTTATCGACGGCGACGAACAAAAGCTACTCAAAGCTGAAGCCCTTGAAAAAACTATCGACTGGGCCTGGGAGCAGAGCAATTTAAGGGGGGCCCTTGAACAGCTCTTTTACCGCAGAGACCTTCGCACAAATGACGGTTTTCTCTCAAAGATAATAGAGCTTAGCGATTTTCTGGACGGCGTAGTTTCACGTCAAAACTGGTACGAGCGAGCGGTTGTACTTGCCGAAGCAACTGAGCCCTATACCAGTGACTTAGGTAAAAAGCAAAAACAAGTTATCACTGAGAAATTACAGCAAATTCTCAGCCGGCTCCAGCACGCCCAAAACGTATATAAAAATGAGGGTGGCGACTCCGCCACACACACGGCGGATAAAGGCAGCTGGGCTGAAAAGTTAGAAGATAAACATATAAGGCCTGTTCAGCAATGTCTCGAATACTTGAAAGCCGGCGACTGGGATAGATGCGCCGATGTGATTAGAAATTTTTCCAAACCTGCCACATATAAACCCAAAGACTTACAGGAACCCATAGTTGAACTCATCCAGAGTACGGCAAAAAAGGCGATAGAAGAATTCAAAAAGCTTTCACAATTTGCAATAGTGAATCCCGATTATCTTGATAGGCTCAGCGGTTCTGCCAGCTTGCAGACGAAGGTGTTGGTTGAGCTTGTTAAGAAATTTGACCAGCTCTACAGTCAGGCAAAACGTGTAGTCAACTGCATGGATTTCGCCGACCTTGAACATTATGCGTTACAGCTTTTGGCAAAAGATATTGATGCCGAAGATGAACTATTACCATCAGAAACGGCTCTTGCGCTTCGTCGCAAATACAAATACATATTTGTCGATGAATATCAGGATATAAACCCGGTTCAGCAGGCCATAATTAAGATGGTTAGCTGCGAAGGGAACGTCTTTGTTGTCGGTGATGTCAAGCAGAGTATCTATGCCTGGCGCGGAGCTGAGCCGAAAATTTTCATAAAAGACCTTAAATCAGCTTCTATCGACCCTAAAAATGCGCCTGAGGGTTTGCGAGTCGACCTCAACGCTAATTTCCGTTCGGCGAAGGGTATTCTTGATTTTGTTAATAAGATATTCGGCCGCATAATGACCGCTTCTTTTGGAGATGTCGATTACGATGAGTCGGCTCATTTGAGACCGGCAGAAGCCGCAGAGCGTCAGTCACGGGGTCCGGGTAACGTAGTGGAGTTTCACATACTCGATGAAAAAAGCATCGGTAGCAACGCTGAGAAGCAGCAGGGCGGCTCCGGAGTAAGCGTCATCAGCTCCCGCCAGCGTCAGGCAGCGATGATTGCCCAACGCATCAGGGAAATGGTTGGAGCGGATACCGGCAAAGCAGAGTTTCAAATATATGATAAACAAAAGCAATGCCTGCGAGACGTCCAATACCGTGACATTGTGATATTGATGCGTTCGCTTGCCAAAAAGGCCAACGAATACGTCGAGGTGCTGCAATTAGCAGGTGTGCCTGTCAGCTGTCAGGCCACAGCGGGGTATTTCGAGGCAACTGAAATCACCGATTGTCTATGCCTGCTGAAAGTTCTGGATAATCCTCAGCGTGATATCGAATTGGCCGCTTTATTGCGAAGCCCTTTTTTTAAAATCAGTGACTCTGAACTGGCCAAAATAAAACTACATAGCGCTGCAAACGAACATAGCGGAAACTTCTATAACTGCGTGGTCAAATACTGTGAGAGTGGTCCGGATGTAAAACTTGCCGGCAGGTTAAGGGGAGTAATTACGCAGATTGAAGATTGGCGCACCGAAGCACGGCAGGGAAAGCTTGCAGATTTAATTTGGCAAATCTATCGCCAGACCGGCTTTCTGTCGTTTGTTTCCGCACTACCGAACGGCCAGGCACGCAGAGCAAATCTTCTTAAACTGCACGACAGGGCGATTCAGTTTGAGGGTTTTGCCACGAGTGTCGGCGTACCTTCACTGACTCGTTTCGTCGAATTTGTTGAAAAACTTCAGCAAACCGGCCAGGACTGGTCACCAGCCGAGCCGCCGGAATCAGCAGGCAACGCCGTTCGCATTATAAGCATCCACAAAAGTAAGGGTCTGGAATTTCCAGTTGTCTTTTTGGCTGAGCTTCAAAGCAGATTTAATAAGGAAGATATTTATGCAGACTGCCTTGCCGATGCCGATTACACACTCGGCCTGCAAGTCATCGACCGCCAATCGAACAGTAAACTCCGTTCGCTCGCATACGAGGTTATCGCAGAAGAAAAACTTTCGACGGCATTAGCCGAAGAAATGCGAATCCTTTATGTCGCAGCAACACGGGCCAGAGAGCGGCTTATTTTAACCGCTTCACAGAAATATACCGATTGCAGCAAAGTCATCTCAAAAGGATTATTTTTCGGCGGCGAGCCTGTCCCCACCTGGATGCTTGTCGATTGCCAAAGTCCTCTGGAATGGATTCTCTACGGCCTTTCCGACCAGAAGGCCCTGCACAATGCCTTTGAGACTCACCTTACAGGTCAGGCAATCGATAATAAATTATTTAGTTTGAAAGTGTACCGGCGGGCTGAGCTTGAACAACTCTCCGAGTATGTCCAAAACTTAAGAAACAGTAAATTAAATCGGCCTGTTTCTGCTGTAAAAAGGTCGCGCACAAAGCGAAAAGAATCAAAATTGCTTTCGCAGATAAAGAAGTCCTTAAGCTGGCGGTACAAGCACAGCGATGCGATGGTTTTGCCTGCCAAACAATCAGTAACACAGCTGACTCATCGCAACGATGAATATGTGAAATTCGATTATTCGAGGGTGCTGGAACGAAAACCAAGGGCTGTTATAACCGCAGAAGCCAGCTTAATTGAACCGCAAGGCCGACTAATCGGGATAGCCACCCACCTTGTAATTTCCCAGCTTGACCTAACTAAGCCCATAACCAGAGAAGCAATTGAAGAAACAAAAGAAAAACTTTTAGCCAACGGTGCTATCACCGGAGATATTGCTGGGCATATCAACACACAATCAATAATTGCATTTTTTGAGAGTGATTTAGGCAAAACGGCTTTTAACGTCTGGCCGAATGTCCATCGCGAGTGGCCGTTCACCTTTGCCCTTGCTGGTTCTGAGCTCAATGCTGCGAGCGACGAAACAATTGTAGTTCAAGGGATAATTGATATGTTAATTCAAACATCAGGGGGATTAATTGTTATAGACTTCAAAACCGATGATGTCAGTACTGAGCAGGTTTCTCAGCGTGCCGAACTTTATCGCCGGCAGTTGGAGCTTTACGCCAGAGCCGCTTCAGCTATTCTCAAACACAAAATCCTCTCTAAATGGCTGTATTTTCTGACTATTTCTCACCCAGTTGAAATCAGATAAATTTACGCCTTGCCACACAAAATTATGCTTGTATAATAACCCGTTCGCAAAATTCGATAAATAGCAAGATTTTAATGGAGATTTTATAAAATGGCTAATGCACCAAGAGCAAATGCAGTAGTTGGGCAGTCAGGCGGGCCTACAGCGGTAATAAATGCTTCTTTAGTCGGCGTAATCGAAGAGGCAAATAAGCACCCGGAAATCGAAAATGTGTATGGAGCCCTTCACGCCGTAGTTGGCATGGCCGAAGACCGATTTATTGATTTGACAAAGCTCTCAGCTGATATGCTGGAAAAAGTAGCTGCTTCACCGTGTTCTGCGCTCGGCTCCAGCAGGGATAAGCCCGATAGGCAGTATTGCCGGAAAATCCTCGAAGTCTTTAAAAAACGTAATATCAGATACTTTTTCTATATCGGCGGTAACGACTCGGCCAATACCGCTCACATCCTCAACACGGTAGCCGATGAAGTTGACTTTGATATACGGGCGTTTCACATTCCCAAGACAGTGGATAATGATTTGCTGGTTACCGACCATTGTCCGGGCTACGGAAGCGCTGCAAAGTTCGAGGCCTGTGCGCTGATGGGCGACGATTTAGACAACCGTACCTTGCCGGGAGTAAAAATCGACGTGATTATGGGCAGGCATGCCGGTTTTTTGGCCGCCGCTACCGCATTAGGAAAGCAGCGAGACGATGACGGTCCACATCTGGTATATTTTCCTGAAAGAGGCGTTTCAATGGACAAATTCCTTAGCGATATCGAAGGTGTTTACAAAAGAATAGGCCGATGCGTCATTGCGGTCAGCGAGGGAATCTGCGATGCTGACGGTGTTACGTGGGCAAAAAAACTGGCTGAGGGGGTAGAAACCGACGCCCATGGCAATATACAGCTATCCGGTACAGGTGCTCTGGCGGACTTTTTAGCCGCTCAGGTAAAAGCCACGCTAAAAGTCAAACGAGTCCGGGCTGATACCTTCGGCTATTTGCAGAGGAGCTTTGCCGGCCTGCAATCAGAAGTAGATTTGCGTGAAGCACGATGGTGCGGACGCCATGCGGTTCAGTATGCTATGAAAGAAGACAACGGCTCAGTTGCGATAAAACGGCTGGGCAATGGTGAGGATTACAAGGTGGAATTATTCCGCACAGAGTTAAAAAATGTGGCTGAGAAAACAAAATCTATGCCGGATGAATTTATTAACGCTGAAGGTAATGGTGTGACCGGCGCTTTTATTGAATATGCAATGCCTTTGGTAGGCGGCCTGCCAAGAACAGAATATCTTGAAAACCGTCCGACATTATAATTTTTAAAATGCAGGCGTTAGCTTCAAAAGTTTAAGCCTTATCCACTTTTTGTCCACAAAATGGCATAATCAATGCCTTTATTTAATACAAAACGCTCCTGTGGGTGACCTGCCAAGAACAGAGCGTCTGATAAATCATCCCAGAATATAATTTTCCAAATTGTAGATTTTCTAACAAGGTAAAATTGCCGATAAAGAGATGGCAGGAGCCATGTTAGCAAAAATATCATACTATTTGCCTATATTATGTTTAGTAATTCTTGCAAATGGATGTAATGTCCATGCCCCAAGAACTCGCTGGGGCACTTTACCCACTCCGCCACCGGGGCCAAGATTTTGTGAACCGGAAGAGCTTGGTAATCATTCTTATGGCCAAAATCCTTTTGAAAAGAACGGCATCGTGTATACTTGTAAAGCCGGCCATATAGATATTACTCACGTAAGGTGTGGAGCCGACCATACAAGATATCTTACAAATAAAACCTTCAAAGCTTTAATGAGAAAAGACGAGGGATTTACATTTAGTGTGTCATTGGAGCTTTCAGAGCATAGGGTTAAGTTTGGTTATCCTGAATACTGGGATAAATTATCCCACAGAGAGAAAGAAATAATTGCAGGAAGAATTGCATTTGAAGTTGGTCCATGTTTAGCATTTAACGCAACAATATGGCATGAAATTCTTACATGGTTTGGTGTCCACTTTATCGGAGTTGAGCAAGAGTTTAACTCATCGTTTTCATGGGAGGATATATATTCGAATCTTCTGGGTACGAAACTTGGCGTTGAGGCCCTAAGAGATACCAAACACACATATAACAAAGCGATGACATTGGCTATTAACCGCAAACTTAAAGAGATGGGTGTCCAACCAAGAAGTACCGCAATACAAGCAGCTGAAAAGATGAGAGGAAAATGGTACACAGGTTTTTTGCTTGTCGATATGTTAAGAAGAAATATGGATATTGGTTTAGATGATGGTTACGTTACGCCAGTTATTGTTCCGGGTATTTGTTATGGCGCAAAACCCGAACCGCTTGCTGTTCCTACTATAAATACCCTGGCAAAATACGGTTTTTCGATGGAACATGAAATATATCCACATGAGTGGGAAAGAGACAAGATTTTGAGAACTATTTATCCGGATGGAAATGCTGAAAAGGTTAAACCAGATAAGCATTTTGCCAGACTTATGTATCACATCAAAAGACAAGCAGTAGAAGAATACAATTATATTGTCAATTAGACAAGATTATGACTTTGTAGTAAATACAACGACGTAGGTAGTTAACTTTAACAGTCAAATGAATAATTTCTTTAGAACGTCAATCAAATAATGCTTCTACAAACTTGTCGGGGTCAAAGTCTGCAATATCTTCCGGTTTTTCACCCAGGCCGACAAACTTCACTGGAATATCAAGCTGGTCCTTAATGGCAATAATGATTCCGCCGCGTGCTGTTCCGTCGAGCTTCGCCAGAAATATGCCTGTAACGTTAATTGCCTCGGTGAACAATTTTGCCTGGGCAATTGCATTCTGGCCGGTAGTGGCATCGAGGACCAGCAGTACCTCATTTGGGGCACCTGGGATTTTACGGGCCACTACATCCCGAATTTTAGTCAGCTGCATCATCAAGTCCTTTTTTGTATGCAGGCGCCCGGCTGTATCGAGGATAAGAATATCCGCTGCCCTTGCGACGGCAGCTTCACAAGCATCGAAGGCGACCGCTGCCGGGTCGCTTGCTGATTTATGCTTGATAATCTGGACGCCTATCCGCTCGGCCCAGATGCTTAACTGCTCCACCGCTGCAGCTCGGAAGGTATCGCAGGCAGCGACAATAACGTTTTTATTGTTCCGGCTAAATACATATCCGAGTTTGGCTATGCTTGTTGTCTTGCCGGTACCGTTAACGCCGGCAACCAGAACGACGGTCGGGCCGGACTCGGCAAGACGTAGTTGCCTGTCATGTTCGGGCCAATAGCTTTTAAGGTGTTCCTTGAGAAACGGCTTTATTTCATCGGTTGTGGCGATTTGCCTGCTGCGATAAGCTTGACGCAGCTCAGATATGAGCTTGTCCGTCGTTTCTACGCCGATATCATCACTTATGAGCGTCTCTTGGAGCTCGTCGAGCAAATTTTCATCGATATTTCTGTTCAGAGTCAATACCGACGAGAGCGAGGTGCTGATTTTAGCCCGTGTTTTGCCCAGTCGGTCTTTAAGATACCCAGCCGTTTTTGTAAAAATGCCCATAGATACAGTTATAATAATAAAGCTTTTCTGACTCTGTCAGAGATTACCCCTTATATAATGGTTCTGACATTATGATGGTATCGTGATTTTAAGAAATTTCAAGTCCAGCCAAGATTTTTAATTTCCCCCGCCTTTAAGCTTAACCCGAGAAAATCTAACTTTTTTTGTTTTTTTGCCAAGATTAGGAGAAATTTTTTTTGACAGCCTAAACAAATTCGATTAGATTTTAACATTGTCCCAACCAGTGGAGCTGAGGCTCACATCTGATTGGTATGGGATATTGGCTGGAAAACTTGACAGGAATGTGTTTCCGATGAGCAGTTACTTTTTGTATCGAGCGCGGACTCACAAAGGATGGTGGCTCTGTGGCCCAGGATGTTGACGCCATTTTTGCTGATATACTTGAACGTGTAAAATCACTTGACCCTGCCAACGCTCGTGCCTGGTTCAATGAGCTGACAGTTTTGCACTTCAATAGTGGTTCGCTCGAAATCGGCTGTCCGGACGAGGCGACAGCCCATTTCTTGCGCGACGATTGCAAAAACAGTTTTACCCGTGCCGCTCAACAGATGACCGGTCATCTTGTTACCGTAGATTTCAAATTAGATACCAGGGAAAAACCGGCCCGAGCTGCGGGACCTCGTCTGCCTGAGCTTAAACTTCATCCTGATTATACCTTCGATAATTTCGTAGTAGGGCCGAGCAACCGCCTTGCTCATGCAAGCTGTGTTGCGATAAGCCAGTCGCCCGGCAATACCTACAATCCACTTTTTCTCTACGGCAGTGTCGGCTTAGGCAAAACCCACCTTCTGCACGCTGTTTGTTTCGAAACCAGAAAGAAGTTCGATAGGGCGGTCATTCAATTCTTAAGCTGTGAGGATTTCGTCAATCGCTTTATCAGAGCAATCGAGCAGGGAAAGCTGGCCGGCTTCCAAAGCCAGTTCCGCACCGTCGATGCCCTTGTTATCGATGACATTCAATTCCTGCGGGAGCGTGAGCAAAGCCAGGAAGAATTCTTCCACACTTTTAATGCACTTTATAATAGCGGCAAACAAATTATTCTCAGTGCTGATAGCCCGCCCGGCAAGCTATCTTCTTTCGAAGAGCGCCTTATAAGCAGATTCAACTGGGGCCTTGTTGCAAGGATAGACCCGCCAAGCTATGAGACGAGAGTAGCCATCGTACAAAAAAAGGCCCATCTTCGAGGTCTAAGTATTTCCGATGAAATAGCTCAATATATCGCCCACAAAGTGCAAGCAAATATCAGGGAGCTGGAAGGTGCTTTGACAACCATTTATGCTGTAGCGACCACGACCGGCAAAGAAATTACACTTGAATTGGCCAAAACAGCCCTTAACGGTCAAATTGAACCAATCACAAAACCTATAAATATCACTGATATTATTGACGTGGTAACCAGGCATTTTGACGTTCGCCTTGCTGATTTGCAGAGTAAAAAACGCAGCCAGAGCATTACAGAACCACGTCAGATTTGTATGTATTTAGCCAGGAATTTAACCAGGCACAGTCTTGAGGAAATTGGCGGCCATCTGGGTGGCCGGGACCATACTACCGTTATGCACGCCTGCAGCAAAATCGGCCGCGAAAAAAAATCCGACCCCCAAATCAGATCTCTCCTCGATGAACTCGCTAAGCAAATCACCCAAAACCAGACAATTAGCGGATAAAAAAGGGCTGTGCGTGTTAGCACACAGCCCCTTAATAGGTAACAAAAAACCTGATTTTCGGCTCAACGCCTGCGTTTTCTCAGCAATGCCAATCCACCCAAACCAAGTAGAAATACCGTTGCCGGCTCTGGTATCATCTCGATATTAATCTGGGCTTCATACCAAAAGTGGCTTGATGGAGGATTGTCATTGAATTCAATAGTCACACTATCCTCGGTAAATCCTATCAAGGTTGTAGTCCAACGGTTGCTGATCGGAACCAATGTAACATTTTGTATGACCATACCAGCGAGTGGTATACTTGGGAACAATCCTGCAAAAGACGAGGAAGCAGCTTCATATCGAACTTCTGCTGGTGGAGCCTCTGGCCAATCAGGAAACCAACTTACATTGTCCATTTGCGTAACACCGTTAAGCGTTGTGGTGATTATTGTTGGTTCGTTGCTGCCCCAATGACGACCAACAGCTGCAAAAGGAACGAGATGCTGCCATTTTAGGGAGTTCCCGGATATGGTCAACCAATCCCTTCCATCGATCATTGCCTTGATGTTAACCGTGGCAGTTGTAATGGTAGCATACGTATTTGCTGAAAATAATGACATCACCCCCAATGCAAAAACAATTGCTATTCTTTTCATAGGTTCACTCCTTTAAACATTTAGCTTATCATCCTTAAACCACCTTTTCTTAACCACTTTTTGCACAAAAGTCAAGGGTTTTTTTGGGATTTTTTAAAAATTTTTAAGTTTTTATCGGAAGTTCACCTTTTAGTCTAAAAGCCATTTTCTATAACTTGCTTTCAGTGCATTAGTTGCGAAAAAAAGTTCCTTCCCTCGGTAATACGCAGCATGAGCAAAAGTAACCTTCGCTATCTTGCCTATACGCTTTTGCTGCTTTTAAGTTTTATAGTAGCAAAGATGCAATTTTTTCGATAACATATTGCTTGTCTCTCATGTGATTTGAGCTATGTGGTTCTAATCGAAACGCCACGCATTAAATCTAATTTAGGTTTCGCGGATGGATGAGAAGCAGATGGACATGTCTGGGGAATATGTTCAAAAAAAGTCGCTTCGGCCGGTTTTGATTGCATCAGAACAAACGGTCTCTGATTATTCGGTATTTTTAGAGCTTCTGTTAGCTGGTTTGGCAGATGAGTCGATTTGTGTCGCTTTGGTTTGTCCGCCAGACATAAGCACGGACTTTATTATCTCCGGTTTTGTTGAGGTCATCAGGCATCCAGTTATACAACTACCTTTGATGGAACGGATAAATAGAAAAAGACTCATCGAGCAACTTGTAAAATTCAAGCCCACCATTCTGCACTGTTTGTGTGAAAGTAAAGCAGCACTTACAAGGCAGTTAGCTCGTCAACTGGACCTACCTTATGTATTGATGGTTAATTCGCTACACAAGCGATGGTCTATCCTCCGAAAGAATTCTATCTCGGAGGATGGAGGGCGACTTTCTATTTCGTCGAAGCGTTGTGTGAAAATTATCGCGCCGGTTAAAACCGTAGCTGATAATTTTGCCGCGGTTTATCCCCGTTTCGCCGAGCGAACTGAGCAGATAAACATAGGTACTTTTATTGAGGAAGGCACCGGTTGCTTTCGTGAGTCTTCCCGCATTGCTACTTTATTGACAGCTCAACCATTGGACAAGGCAAATGACTTTGAGAATTTATTTAACGCGGTCAGGCATCTGTCGGTCGAGGGTTACGAATTTATGATGGCGGTCATAGGCAGCGGACGAGCTGAGAGGCAACTGCGCAAATTGTCAGCGGCTCTTGGGCTTTCGCAGATTGTTACTATTGTTCCAAGATTAAAGCCCTTGCGCGAAGCTCTCGCCGCCGGAGATATTTTCATTCAGCCCCAGCCGTGCAACGTTTTCAATCCTTTATTGCTGGAGGCAATGAGTGTTGGCTCAGCTATTGCCGCATGCAAAGGCGGGGTCGATGATTTAATTATTGAGGACCAAACAGCTGTGGTATTCGACCAAAATGATGAGTTAAGCATAAAAGGAAGCTTACAGCGGCTGCTCAACAAGCCAGAGTTTGCCCGGCAAATTGCAAAAACAGCTCAACAGTATTTAAGAGAAAATCATACGGTCAGCAATATGATTACCGCCACAATTCAGACCTATTATAAGGCACAACATTTACGGCATTTTAAGAGTTAAATGAATTATGATACTCCCTTTTGAATCTTCGCACAGAACTTCAAAAAATGCTCTTTACCTCCTTAGAAAGAAAGCTTCATCCTTTGGGTGGGCTTACTTGCTCGCTGCTTGGTAGGGTTGACCGGCCAGGCGTACGGCGGGTAAAGATACGTAGCGAGAGTGCTGGTTCAAGCCCCATCAGCGTATTCTATCAGGATTTTAAAACAATTTATCCCGAAGAATAGACGTTAAGGACCTGCTTTGTGTCTAATTTCAAAATAGGCTCAGAAAACCAAATATCTACGATATCAATACTGATAATGCGTTTTTGGAAGCTCCCTTACTGGAGTTGTTACAGATATTGAGTTTTGCCCACGAGTAGTGAGCTTAAGTTTTTAATGCTTGTGATATTATTAAAGAAACTTAAACGGAAAAACCGAATAAATTGCATAGTGTATTGGTAGTATCTTAAATTTTTTTAATATTGTTTTAGGAGAATAATTATGCGATTTCTGGAAGAAGCAAAAAGATGGATTGCTGAGATTACGGAAATTTTTCTATTGCTGATTGCTTTGGGCATCGTGATGGAGATTCTGTTTGGTCCATCGGTACTGTTCTTTGGGCAGATTATTCCTAATCTCACCACACTGCTCAAGGCCTTAGGTGACAATGGACTCGTTGGTTTAATTGCTTTGAGTATTATTCTTTGGTTGTTCTTCAGAAAGAAAGCTGTGGCATAAAGTAATCATCGCTTGCTAACATCAAAAGCGGCGCAATTTGGGGCTTTTCTTTTGGTGTGTAATCGAGTAGCTTGCTGTAAGTGATAAACTACTTGAAGTAGACGATGTTAACTCCAGAATGCGAGTTCTTTATCGCGGAAATGGAGTTAATAAGCGTTAATACCAAAAGATATGTAGGAAAAGCATAAGCGCTGCAAGTGGTGAGTTTTAGCGAAAGAAATAAGGAAAATCACCGGCGGTTAATTACCGCCGGTGATTTTTAATACTACGAGGACACCTAATAGACAGAGCACAAGCAATGCGGCTCTTACTATACGCATAAGCTGTGTTCTTGGTTCTATAACACGCCATACAAAGAGCCAGAGCATAACAACAAGCAGAATTCGTAAAACAAAAGATACAAAACTTGCAACCATAAGAGTAATTATATCCCATTTTAACATATAAAGTCAAGTAAAAAATTCTCTATTTTAACATTATAGGACGACTAAAAGTTTATTATTTGCCTTAAACGAAATGACGGTTAACAGTTTTATAAAGAAAAGTGGGTATCATTGGAAAACGAGGGGATAGGTTTTAAACCCCATGTGCCTATGCTTTCATACATAAAATGCGCGTGGAGGATTAATCCGGCTTAATGGACGGAGGGAAAGACCAACCAAAGGATGGAGCTTTCTTTATAACGGGATTAAATGAGCTTTTGCGAAGCTCAAACGCAAAAGGTGTTTTTTAGCTTAATAGGCCGTAATCTTTCAATATCTGTTTGAGGACAGCTTTTTTACTTTCTTCAAGAGGTGTCATCGGTAAGCGTAGTTCCTCTGAACACATATTAAGAATTGCCATCGCAGCTTTGATGGGTATAGGATTGGTTGCCAAACTCAGCAAACTTTTGCATAGCGTAAACAGTTTCTTGTGCCATTGGCGGGCTGATACAAGGTCACCCTCAAGGATTAAATCGGTCATTGCTTTAACATCGGTTGGGACAATGTTTGCAACTACACTGATGACACCCTTACCGCCTACAGAGGCTAAAGGCAGCGTAATGGAATCATCGCCTGATATGATAGTTATATCGCAGAGACTTGCTATTTCGCTGGCCATATCCAACCTGCCGCTTGCCTCTTTGATTGCAACGATATTTTCAATTTCAGCTAATCGCGCGACAGTATCCGCAGTTAGACCTGTGCCGCCACAACGACCGGGTATGTTGTACAATACTATTGGCAAATCAACTTCCTCAGCTATTGCTCTGAAGTGCTGATAGAAACCTTCCTGTGTGGGCTTATTATAATATGGGCAGACCTGCAGGGTCGCATCAGCACCGACCTTTTTCGAAAATTCTGTCAATTCGATTGCTTCAGTTGTACTGTTTGAGCCAGCCCCTGCAATTACGGGCACCGCTGCACCTACGGCTTTGACGACTCTTTCTATAACCTGTTTATGCTCCTGGTGACTTAAAGTAGGCGATTCGCCGGTCGTACCCACCGGCACTATTGCATCTATATTGTTTTCCAGTTGGAAATCAATCAGTTCATCTAACGTTTGAAAATCGATTTCACCATCTTGAAAAGGCGTTACAAGCGCCACCATTGCCCCTGTAAACATTTTTAGTCTCCTACATGTAAAGTGCCTAAAGTGTAAAGTGCCTAAAGTGAGCTAAAGTTATATTCCGTAATTTTAGGCATTCCAAATTTTAGTTCACTTTAGATTGCTTTTGTTTATCAATTTTATCATTTCGGCAGTTGCATGCCTAATACCGACGAAGACCGCCCTGGCTACAATGCTGTGGCCAATATTGAATTCGCAAATGCCTTTTATACCTGCAACCGGACCGATGTTTCGGTATGTCAAACCGTGCCCTGCGTGAACAATAAGATTGTTTTCCATCGCCAGGTCTCGGCCGCGTTCCAGCTCAGACAATCTCTTTTTGATAGCTCTTTGAGTTTCAGCGTTTGCGTACATACCTGTATGCAATTCGACGGCGTCACAACCGGCCTGAGCCGAGGCGAGAATTTGCACTTTATCAGGCACAATAAAAGTACTTACCAAAATACCTTTTTTGTGCATTCTTTCCACCACCGTGGTAAGGCGTCTTTTATATTTAACACAATCAAGGCCGCCTTCAGTTGTCAGCTCTGCCCTTTTTTCCGGCACTAATGTTACCTGGTCCGGCTTTGTAACTTCGGCGATTTTAACAATCGGCCCAGCCATACACATTTCGAGGTTCAATTTGCAAGCGACTGTTTCTTTTAGCAGCCGGACATCGCGGTCGTTTATGTGGCGTCTATCCTCACGCAGGTGGATGGTAATTCCATTTGCCCCGGCCAACTCGCACTGGACCGCCGCCCAGACAGGGTCCGGCTCATCGGTCAGCCGGGCCTGCCTTACCGTTGCTACATGGTCAATATTTACATTTAACACTGCCATATTTTAGTCGTGCGTATATCGTCCCTTCGGCTACGCTCAGGACAAGATTGCGTATTGCGTAAGGGACTATAGATACCAAAACTATATCGCAGTGTGAGTTTCTGTCAAGCAATAATCTATTGCTAAATTTGGTCCGGGGATTTAGTATATTGGCTTGTGGAACCGAAGCAAAGCGCTGACGGCCTCGACGGTCTCTGTTTTAAGGAATAAACGGGTACAGTATGAAATTGAATTGGGCTAATCGGCTTACGATTTTCAGGATTCTGTTAATAGTGCCGTTTGTTATCTGCATGCTGAAGATAAATAATCCTGAGCTTGGCGATACGATGCGGTATATCGCAATTGTTATATATTTATTTATGGCGGTAAGTGACGGCATTGACGGCTATCTGGCCCGCGCGAAAAAAATGGCCACCAAGCTCGGCGCATTTTTAGACCCCGTGGCCGACAAATTACTTATCACTTGTGCATGCTTATTACTGGTCTCACAGCGAAGCCGGATTGAGGGCTTTCCGCTTCCGCCGACTGTCGTGGTCCTGATAATCGGCAAGGACCTGTTTTTACTAATTGGTTTCCTCGTTGTTTACTTTATAACTTCAAAGATTCTTATCGCACCTGC
>CAZMSP010000024.1:3204-23147 GCA_964568985.1 uncultured Pirellulales bacterium | reverse complement strand
TATTCCTGCTTGACGTTGTCCGGCTTAACCTTTTCCAATGCCTCAAAAAGAACCTCGTTGTTGAAAAGATAATAGCTCGGGTTAACCTCTCTAATAGCCAACTGTTCTTTCGTGCAGTCACCATGCTCAACAATACCCTGGATATTGCCATATGCATCCCGGATTATCCGTCCATATCCGGCTGGGTCATCCAGAACCGCCGTCGCCAGTGTTGCCGCCGGCTGCTCAACCTCATGCTTTTGGACTAATACTTTTAATGTTTCAGCTCGAATCAAAGGCCCATCACCACAAAGTACCAGTGTCTGTCCTTTGAAATCCCGCAAATATTCTTTGCAACACAATACCGCATGAGCCGTTCCAAGCTGCTCTTGCTGACGGGCCCAGACAATATCATCGAAACTCTCGAATCGTTCTTCGACCTGCTCAGCGGAAAAACCAACCACAACATATATCTTTGTTACCCCAATCTTTCGGCAGGCATCAAGCACATAGGCCAGCATAGGCCGACCGCATACTTCGTGCAGCACCTTCGCCATTTGTGTATTCATCCGGCTGCTGACTCCCGCTGCCAATATTATTGCTACCCTGTCTGCCATTAGTATTTCACTTTTAAGTTTATAATTTTCAAAGCTACCCGGCCAGGACTTGAACCTGGAACGTGGGCACCAAAAGCCCATGTGTTACCAATTACACCACCGGGTAATAAAAACTCAAAACGTAAAGTGAAAAACCAAAAATTATCGAATTCCAAAGCTTTACATTTTGGGTTTTAAGTTTTTCATTCTTCATCTGTCACGGACCCCTTAGGGGCGATTTGGCTCCGCCGGAGGCCTGAGTCAACCACGCCGTGATACTGCTGACCCCATATCGTGGCACGACCATCCTGGCCGTGTCTTGGCTAAACACGGGCTGGAAGCCCGCGCCACACAGCTACCCCATGCGACAGAGCATTCTAAACCGCAACAAACTACTCAACTTATAACTGAAAATCAACCATTTTTCTGCAAAAAAACAAAAATTCCTCCTAATCACCCAAAAAACAATCATAAAATACAAAAAAAGGAAAAAGAAATCCATTTTCTGTAGTGCTACAAAGGATGAATAAGTTTGTGCTGTATAGTGCAAATACCAAAAAAAACCTTTGTGGCTATTCGGTCATAAATGGATAAAATAAAAACAAATGGATAGCGGAGAACAAGCTATATGACAAAAATGCAAATCATAGCCAAAGCCGTCCTCACTTTCATTGGACTCAGTGCTATCGTCAACCTCTGCCTATATCTCCATTCACTAACATACACGGCGCAGAACCTGGCTACATTTATGTTCCGAATTGTCCTATTTTTATCCGTATTTATAATCTTCGCTGTAGCGATTGCATATTTGCTCATCTTTAAAAACGATTGGTTAGTTTATAAAATAGCTGGTTCTGGTGAAAAATTAAACCCCGAACGCGGAACACTCTGGCTGGATAGTTCTCTTAGAATGGTTGCGGCTCTTTACGGTCTTATATTGCTCGCAACCTTAATGCCTACGATATTGAATATAATAGTGTCGCCTCTGTATATACTTTCCTTGGCAAACGAGATACTCACATTTAAGACCTTTCCAAAATCACTTATTTTCACCCCCTCGCAATGGTCATATATGATATACAATTTTCTCAAAGCAATATTAGCAGTTTACCTGCTTTACGGCTGGCCTCAGTTTATACGCTTCCAATTGAGTACCCACAAAACTAAATCGCTCTTTAATCAAAACCCGGATGCAGAAGGAATCGAAAAATGAATAAGATGCACACGCTCACCAAAATTATTCTCTCGGCAATAGGAATCTTTTTTTCTATTCGCTTACTGTCTCAATTGCCCTACGTAATTTTAATGTTTTATTTAGAACCATCTCGGCAAATTACAGGTTTATCGCTCTTCTCGTTATTGCTCGTTACAGGAGCCATCGCAGTGCTTGTGTACATCTTTATTTACAAACGCGAGAACCTAGCTCAAAAAATCGTTGGCTCAGAACGGCTACCGGAGCCCGGCTCGCAAATCGGATGGCTACCCGTTGCATTTCGTCTTATCTGCATTGCTGGCGGTATCTACTTACTCAGCAACGTGCTCTGGCACACAACATACATTATAAACATGCTTGCTAAATTCAAAGCCGAAACTTACTCTGTTAACGGTACTACTTACACCCGTTTTTTCACTAATTTTGCTCCCTTCAGTTTCGGGGATTTGCTGCCTTGGACAATTATGCTTATATGTGGTATTTATCTACTCTGCGGCGCCCCGCACTTCGTCCGCTGGCAGGTAAAAAAGACTCTTCAGCAGTGTAAAATAAACAAGCAACTACAAGAGGCGAGTTAATCCGCCTCTTCAGTAGCAATATATCCGCGCTGTCCCTCATTTAACAAAGCGGCCTCAGGTAAATCCTTACCCTCAGCCGAATCTCCCCGCTCCGCTTCCATCTGCCCTCGGCTTTGCCGAGAGGCGAGCTCACGAACCCGCTCATACTCGTCCAGCGTCATAATAACCTCCCGTGCCTGGCTGCCCTTGTACTCGCCGAGTATTCCCGACGACGCCATCATCTCAATTATCCGTGAGGCCCTCGCATAGCCGATGTTGAGTCTGCGCTGAAGCAGTGACACGCTGCCCCGCTGGGTCTCTAAAATAATCCTAACTCCATCATCAAAAAGCTCGTCCTTGACCATATCAGAGGTATCAATCTTCTTTAGTTGAGTCAGCTCAGGATGAAACTGCGGCTCACCAAATTCCTTGAGGTACTTGACTACCCTCTTTATCTCCGGCTCGTCAACAAAAGTTCCCTGAGCGCGCACCAGGTCGCTTGTGCCCGGCTTTAGAAACAGCATATCACCTTCACCAAGCAGCGTCTCAGCTCCATTCTGGTCGAGGACGATTCGGCTGTCTAATCTCGCGGCAACTCGAAAACCAATTCTTGTCGGCATATTCGATTTTATCAAGCCCGTAACAACCGTCGCCTGTGGCCGCTGGGTAGCTAATACAATATGAATACCAACTGCCCGGCTCTTCTGCGCAAGACGAACAACATATGCCTCTATCTCCTTTGGAGCGGTCATCATTAAATCAGCAAGCTCATCGATTACTATTACAATAAAGGGGAGCTTTTTAGGAATCCTCGCCTCTTCCTCGACACTACTCGGTTCAAACCGCCTGAATATCTCCTCTGCGCCAAGACTATTATATTCAGTAACGTTCTTGACCCTTGCCTCTGCTAAAAGAGAGTAACGCTCATCCATCTTAACGGTGGCCCACTCGAGAATCTGGACTGCCATTTGAGTCTCGGTAACTATCGGACACATCAGGTGCGGAATAGTATTAAATGCCGTCATCTCAACCATCTTCGGGTCAATCAAAATCAACTTCACCTCGTCCGGCCGTTTCGTAAGCAGTATTCCCGTAATTATGCTGTTGATGCAGACGCTTTTGCCCGAGCCGGTTGTGCCGGCAATAAGCAAATGGGGCATCGTAGCTAAGTCCGAAACAAGCGCCTCTCCAGACGAATCCTTGCCCAAAAACAGCGGTATTTCCATTCCTTTGGGCCTGCTGCCCGCCAGCTCTATCATACTTCTCATACGAACTCTTTCTTTCTCGCTGTTTGGCACCTCAATACCAATCGTATGTTTACCAGGCAAAGGAGCTACAACTCGAACCGCACCAACTCCCAACGCACGAGCCATGTCATTTGCAAGTGCACTAATCTGGCTGACCTTAACACCAGCGGCAAGCTCCAGCTCAAACATTGTTACTACCGGTCCGGTTTCAGCCGCAACTACCCGCGCATTGATATTGAACTCCGAAAGCAATCTTTCTAAAGCACTCGCTTTTGCCTTGACAACCTTCTCCTGTACAGAGCTTATACCATACTCCGGCTCAGCCAATAACTCTAAAGGTGGCAAAACATAACCATCATAACTGGGCGGCACATAATGGACTTGGCCATCCCTGACGGGAGACTTGTCTGGCTCACATACTCCTGTTGAAGTCGCCCTCGGCTGCTTCAGTGGCTCAATCTTGGCAGGCTCGGGCTTACTCTGAAAAACTCCGGTTATAGTATGTGGAACACGGGGTGCAGACTTCGCTTTTAATTTTTGCCATATCTCGCTGAAAACCTCTCCGCCTTTGGCGAACCTTTTAACCACCGACCACGTTGTCACAAACACGCCGACTATCCTTCCGGCCGCAAAACCAAAACATCCCGCAACGATTACAATAAAATTGTCCGCTAATAAAAGAATCCCCACTGCCCAGATTGCTGTAAGTAATAGCAAGGTGCCCAACGAAGCAAAATGGCTCCGCAGGAAATGCGCTATCCCAATACCGAGCACCCCACCTGAGCCCATAGGAAAACCAAAGAACCGATAAGGCCACAGGCAATAAAAACTGCTTGAAGCAGCCGCCGTAACCAGCCCTAATCCAACCGCCCTAAATACCGGCTGACCTGTAGGCTGATGCGCCAGCCTGGCAATTAGAAAGCAAATTACCGAAGCCAATATCACAAACACACCAGGCCCAATATAATACACCATATAATATGCGCAGAAAGCTCCTATCGAGCCGCACCAATTAGCCGGCGGGTCGTTATGCGGATAAGCAAACCTGCTCGGCCAGTCGCCCATATTGAAACTAACGCAGCTACACAAAAGCATTAACGACAGGCCAATGCCAAGACATTCCAATGCTGTTATGCCTGTCCTGAACATAGTCGAAGGGTATGAATTTCTATCTCTCACGGACTTAATCCTGCCGTAATCCACAGGATACCTTACGGTAGGCATCCCTTACGGGACTACGTTGTCCTATAAAATATGTCTTTTTTAACCCGAGTCACAAACCCCGAGCCACGAGCCACGCTTTTATATCGGCAGTGTTTTACCCTTTTCTACACAATTGCATAGGGATAGTAGCGGTATGACTACACAGAAGGCAGATTATCGATACGCTTTATGCCATAAAGAGGGGCTTTATGTGCCGTTCGTAGAGATTCTCCGTTACATTCTGCGCGATTATACCCTCATTCTTTTCAACCACATCGAGGTGTCGTGTTCCCATTTCAGCGGCAACCTTGTATGCAACGTGCAAAAGCTGTCGAAAGCTCGGCTCGCTGTCCACACTCCAATCGCTGCCATGCCCAAAAAACACAGGCCCAGGACTAAAATGTCCGCAATATGTAATCCCAACACTGAAATTTACCCCGTCCTTCGACTTCGCTCAGGATGGTGAGCTTGCCTGCCCTGAGCGAGTCGAACGGGTCGAACCATTAGACTTTTTTTTATTATAAAATCATTATAGATTTTCTAACGGGGTAAATAAAAAAACCCCGCAGCGCATCCTTTCGCCACGGGGCAATGAAAAAGCAAAAACAGTTTAATTTAAAATCGCACGGCTTTTAATCTATACTAATCAACCCCCTCATTCGACTGCTCGACAATCTCGTCTAACTTCTTTGTGTATTTCTCGGTCTTTCGGGGTATTCTTACTTCTACACCGAGTCGGCCTAATTCGCCAGCCACCTCCGGCTGGTTGGAATTAAGGCCAAAGCTTCGGCTCAAATAGTCTCTCGCCCGCTCTTTTTGGCCCTTGCTCAAATAATAGTAGCCAATCTGCCTGTTAATCTTGGCTGAATTCGGGGCTAAACGAAGCGATTGTTGATAACAAGCTAACGCATACTCATCCATCTCCTGTCTCTTAAACGCCTCTGCAAGTTTAAGTGACTCCGCCGCTGAACCCGCAGCCTGATTCATAAAGATTTCAGAATAATTGCTTGCCTTCTCCTGGTTGCCGCTATCTATCATCACCTTAATCATCGCTGCCTGAGCCTCTCTGTGAGATGGGTCAAATCCCAAAGCAACATTGTAACGATACTCTGCCTGAGTCCATAGCCCATCTGCCTGATACAGCCGACCAAGCTCATAATGCACTTCCGGATTTTCAAATTTGCGGTCAAGCTTCTTAAGCAAATCGGCCTTTTTCTGCTCCGCAGATAATTTGCCAACCTCCTTAACTTTTGGGGAAGAAGCTGATTCAGGGGATTTTAAATTCTCATAGCAGCCCTCAAGCAGCAAAGTGCAACACAAAACCACAAAGCAAAAAAAGCAAGGTGGAAAATTGTCGGGACTACAACTGGGCCTTCGCCCTGATGAGCAGAACTTGCCAGCTCTTGCTTTTATCCTTCGCAGTAACGCAAGCAACGAATTTTCGCCTCGCGTTTTTCCCTCTAAGTTGCCTACCCTCATTTCCAACCTCACTGTTGTCCTATGAACTCCTTACGGAGAAATGACATTGCCTTATAGAAACCTAACACCCCGACATTTTGATAACCTATTTGGAATTTTGCAAGTAAAAAATTCCAATAATCGTATAAAATATCACTTTTTTTAGGTGTTCCCGACAAAACCAAAGATTAGCGTTATGGTTGCAACTTCGCAAGGCCACCAGCTAACTGACGGGCAATAACCAACTTATATAATCAGAGCCATAAACGGCTCCGGCGGCCTCGATTTATTCCAGTCGATATAAATCTCCAGAAAAATTTTTTGCTGAATCCTTACTCTTTCCGAAAGTGTTAATTTGGGTAATTTTGGGCTGATTAGTTATTCTGTGATAACTTCCAAGAGTTGCTGAAAGTCAGACATCGAGATTTTGAACTTCAAGAGCATGGTCACGGATGAAGTTTCGCCGCTTCTCCACATCACCACCCATCAGAATGCTAAATAGCCTATCGGCCTCGCCGGCATCGTCGAGAGCCACTCTCAGCAGGGTCCTCGTCTGCGGGTTCATAGTCGTCTCCCACAACTGCTCAGCATTCATCTCACCCAGGCCCTTGAAGCGTTTTATCTCAATCCCTTTACCGCCAATCTGCCTGATAGCTGTGCATATATCGCCTAATGAGGCAACATCATATTTGTCTGGGCCGCTAACGAGCTGGAACTTTGCCGCAAGTGATTCACCGGAAACAGACTTCGCAGGCTTTAATAAAAAATCCTTTAAATCCAGGTGCCAGGTCTTTTTCAGCTTTTCATTTATCTGATTTATTCTATCAACCTCATGGAGCTCCTCGGCGACAATCAACTCTTCCTCTCCACCCTCAGCTAATGATTTGATACGAGTCTTGAGCTCATCGAGTCTTTTCTCGTAATCATCACTTTCATAGTAAACCTCCTCCTGGCCTTCGACACAGATACGAAAGCAGGGAAGCCCACCTTTATCTGGGTTGTAATAGGCCTCAATGAACTTGGAAAAGTTAATACCGCGTCGATTTAACACTGCTATAATGCGTTCGGCCTCATCTAAAATCTTTACGAGGTCAGAAAGCTCTTTATCTGAAATCTTACAGGCTTTTTTCTCTTTGGCCTTCGCTCCTCTTACGGCTTGTCTGCCATCTTTTTCGCGAGTTTTTTTGCCGTCCTTTATAAATAGTTCTGTGCTCTGCAGACCACGGGCAATCATCTGCTTACGCATTTGTGCTTCACTTAGAATATACTCAGACTTTTTTTGACCCTTAACCCTTATCTCATATAAGGGCGGCTGGGCAATATAAATCATATCGGACAAAAATAAATTTGGCATTTGCCTAAAGAAAAAGGTCAGCAATAACGTTCGAATGTGAGCACCGTCAATATCAGCGTCGGTCATTAATATTATCTTGCCGTATCTACACTTGTCTAAATTGAACTCGTCTGCGCCGATGCCTGTTCCCAGAGCGCTGATAATGATCCTGATTTCGTCATGGGCGAGCATTTTCTCCAGACGGGCCTTTTCAACATTAAGGATTTTTCCCTTCAGCGGTAAGATTGCCTGGATATTTCTGTCCCGACCAGCCTTCGCTGAGCCTCCTGCTGAGTCGCCTTCAACGATAAAAATCTCCGTAGAAGACTTTTCTTTGCTTGCACAGTCCCACAATTTCCCGGGGAGGTTTGTGGTACCGAGCGCGCCTTTGCGCCTGGTCAGCTCACGCGCCTTTCTCGCCGCCTCTCTGGCCGCCGCCGCCTGGATTGCTTTGTTTAAAATGCACCTCGATTCGGATGGGTGCTCTTCTAAAAAATGGCCTAACTGCTCATTAACAGTAGTCTCAACAAAACTGCCCACCTCCGGGTTGGTCAACCTTACTTTAGTTTGTGCTTCAAAATGTGGCTCGGCAAGCTTTACGGCAACAACTGCAGTTAGTCCCTCTCGCAGGTCTTCACCGCTTGGTGCCTGACCATTCTTTAATAGGTTATTATTCTTGGCATAATAATTCATAGTGCGCGTCAAGGCGGTTCTAAAGCCGGAAAGATGTGTGCCCCCATCGATGTTGCGGATATTATTTGCAAAAACAAGAACGTTTTCAGCATACCCGTCATTGTATTGCATCGCTATCTCGCAGTTAAGCCTTGCCTTGGTATCCTCCCTGGCAAAGTAGATAACATTGCGATGCAGGGTATCCTTGCCTTCATTGAGGTGCTTAATAAAAGCTTTAATTCCATCATCAAACTTAAATACTTCTTTTTTCTTCACCCTGTCGTCCTTAAAGGTAATCTTTAAGCCCGCATTTAAGTATGCCATTTCTCGTATACGCTTTACAAGGGTATCGTATTCGAATTCTGTATCACCAAATATATCCTCATCAGGCTTGAAAGATATCTGCGTGCCTCTTTTATCTGTTTTTCCAACCCTCTTAACGGGCGCTTTTGTCTTACCTTTAACACACTCGAAGTGATAGTGTTGTCCCTCTCGATACACATCAGCTTCTAACCACTCACTCAGGGCGTTGACCACACTAACTCCTACGCCATGCAGGCCTCCGGCAACCTTGTAGCTTTCCTGGTCGAACTTTCCGCCGGAATGTAGTGTTGTGAGCACGACTTCCATCGCGCTGATTTTCGCTTCTTTATGTTTTTCAACAGGTATGCCTCTGCCGTTATCCTCAATAGCACAACTTCCATCGGCATTGATGTGTACGTTTATACTGTCGCAGTATCCAGCCATTGCCTCATCGATGGAATTGTCCAATACCTCATAAATAAGATGGTGCAGGCCGCTGCTGCTGCGGTCACCAATGTACATATCCGGCCGCTTGCGAACCGCCTCTATGCCACCCAAAATCTTTATATTGCTCGCGTCGTATTTATGTTCTTTCATAACAACTTTATGCCTTTATTATGTATATCGTCCACGCCCACTTCCGGACTATAGGAAGTTCCTCCCTTTCCGGCGTTATTGATTGCGGCTCAAGCAAGAACAAGCTTGATTTCTTTTACCCGAACACTTGGGCGGCGGCGCTGTATCTCTTTAAGAAGCCCGGAACAACACAATTGTAACTCATACATATATGCCGGTGAATCCACTTTTACTTTTAGCTGGCTGCCGGAAATCCCGGCAATTCTGGTATGCCGGACAAGCTCTTCTGGAAGAAGCTGGTGCCACAACTTATCTATTACATCAGACGCTTCCTGTCGCGGTGAAAGCTGATTATCTATAAGCCGCTGGACAACATCGCCCACGCGAACCATTCTGTCTGGCTTATTTACTCCTTGCCGGCTGGCGGCATCGTGCAAATGTATGGTACTCTTCATCTCTCAGCTCATCTGTTGAAATATAAGTGTTGCCTTTCCTGGTGTATTTATCCGATATTAATAGGCATTAAAACATATAGAAAATCTGCTCCACTTTTTATTAGGCCCGGCCTATCTGATTGCCCCAACTCTAATTCAAATTCCGGCGATTTGATAACACGCAGGGCATCTATTAAAAAATGCGGATTAAAACCAATTTCAATTGGCTCGCCTTTGTAATTGATAGACATATCTATCTGAGCGTTGCCTGCTTCTGGCGCACTGCCGCTAAATACAATTTTATCCTTTCCTATCGACAATTTAATGCCCCTTGATTCCTCGCTGGTCAGTAACGCCGCGCGCCTAACAGCGCTTAAGGCCGCCTCGGTCGAAAGTTTTAATTTTTTCTCATAGTCCTTTGGGATTATATCCTCATATTTCGGGAAATTACCTTCAACAAGATTTGAGCTAATAACTACATTCGCACAACTAATCAATATCTGGTTATCCAGAAGCTTAACCTTGACCGGTTCTTTGGCGTCGCCACCAATCTTATCTAAAAGACTAGTCGTCTTGGATGGTACTATTATCTTCGCGTTCGCCATCTTCTCGCCTGGAGCCGAAGATAGATTGACCCGACGGCGCGCAAGTCTTCTGCCATCGGTTGCAATTAACAGCATCTTTTTGCCCTTTAGCTCCCAAAGTACTCCGTTTATTGCATAACGGCTGCTTTCTCTCGCTGTAGCAAAAAAACATTGCTCAATGCCGGCTTTAATCTCACCCAAAGCAACTTCAAAATCACCGTCTCCATCAAAACTTGGAACGGCGGGGTACTGTCCCGGCTCTTGGCCATAAATTGTAAAATAACTGTCGGCCCCTTTTATCTTACAGGCCCCCTCCGCCGCCTCCATTAACAACACGTCATCAGCGCTCTCGCGCACAACAGCCGCTAACCGGTCCGCAGGCACGATAACCTCCCCGGTTTCTTCAACTTGAACCTCGGAAATAAGGTGGTTTATGCCAACTTCTAAATCTGTGGCGCAAATTCTAACCTCTTTTTCGCTTGCGGTAATTTGTAAACATCGCAGTATTGGTTTTGGTGTCCGATTTGGCACCACAGATGTTAACAGGCCTAACGCTTCTGCTAAAGCTTCTCTACTAAAGCTCGCTTTCATAATAAACCTCTGCAATAAAATACCAAAAGGGTTAAAATCACAGGTCTTCAAGCCTGTAAATATCATTGTAGTTTATAGTAAAATGCGGTCTTCTACAATCTTTTTTCACAAAAAAGCGTGGCATTTCCAAAGCAGGCAAACTTGTTACTCAGAAGGTTGCTTAGGTTGGTAAATGTTATTAAGAATATTTTAAAAGAGAGTATTATTAGATATATAAGTTGTGATTTTGTTATGTCTTGGTGGGAGCTATTTACTAATACGTTATAATATAAAGACTTAAGAATATTGCGGGGTCACAGGCGCTTGTGGAAAACCGGTTAAGTTGTTTGTGGGGTCGCGCTACTTAACTAACTGTTATGGCTGCCAAGTGGAGAATGTGTGTTAATTTACAAAAGGATTCAACAAAGATTTAACCGCTTATTTTTTACTTATATCAGGGTTTAGAGCAATTATGTATAGTAAGGATAATAGGAAAATTTTTCCATTTTTTTCAAAAGGCATTCTTGACAGAATAGTTTATTAGGCAACAATATATATATAAACAAAATTATAAAAAGGAAATAGAAATGGCTCTGCGGCAAGAATTAGGCCTTAAAAAACCAATCGCACTGTTTGGACACGAGGCGCTGCTTAATATTTACTACACGGCGTCTCAATTAAGAAAAAAAGCAAGCGACTTTTTACAACCACTCGGATTAACAGATGTCCAGTTTAACCTTATGATGCTTCTGCAGCATCAGGGCAACGCAGAAGGATTAAACCAGGCTCAGCTTAGTAAAATGATGCTTGTCAACCGAGCAAATATCACTTCATTGATAGACAGGATGGAGAAGGCAGGCCTTGTCGCTCGGTCATCCTCCCCGACGGATAGAAGGTATAATATAATAAAACTGACTAACTATGGGACGAAGCTGCTCGCAAGGATAGAGCCGCTATACATAAAGGAGGTAAAAAAAATAATGGCTCCCCTCAAAGATGTGCAACAAAAAAGCATGATAGCAATGCTGGAGAAAGTTCGTAACAATGTCTCTTGATAAGGCATAATCAGAGTCTGCATCATTAAGAGTAGGTATGTTTTAAGACTAGATATGCACGGATTAATATAAGGATTTAATTAAAAAGCTATGGATAACACAAAAAAAAGAATTAACCCAAACACATTGTTTGTAGGCTTTGACGTCGGCAGCAGCTTTGTACATTATGCCGTTATTAACGCGGATAAAAAGGTAATTTACTCTCCAAAGCC
The DNA here is from genome assembly GCA_964568985.1 of uncultured Pirellulales bacterium. GTDB lineage: Bacteria > Planctomycetota > Phycisphaerae > Sedimentisphaerales > Anaerobacaceae > CAZBWE01. The sequence continues at coordinate 11,155 of CAZMSP010000024.1, read as the reverse complement.
AATAATGCATTTCGCCAACCCCATTGGGGCGATAAGAGAAGCCTGGCAGGAAATCACTCAGAAGGTTGACACAAAGAGAATAAAAAATACGGCATTTACAGGCAGTGGTGCAGAATCATTTCCTAAGGTTATGAATGGTGTAACATATGTTTTTGATAGTGTGGCAATACCAAAAGGAGCTCAGATAATAGGGCCGAGGGCAAATTACATTTTCCATATAGGAGCAAAGGACTCGTATTTTTTTAATTTAGAAAGCACAAACGGCAAAACGATTATCCAGGAATGGAAAACAGGAACTAAATGTGGAGGCGGCTCTGGCACACTAATAGAGAAGCAATGCCGAAGATTATTTGAGGGAGAGGTTCCAAAACCTCAATTAGAAAACATCAGCTCAACAGTAGATGAAAAAGAAAAAGACCAAATCACAGCAGGAAACAGAAGTAAGATTCAATTGAGACTGGAAGAAATGTTTTACAGGGCGCAAGAGCAGGCGTCGAAGTCGAAGGAGCCGAGCGAGTTTCTGGCAAGATGTGGCGTTGTTATTCAATCTGATTTGATTCATAAGCAGAATGAAGGCGCAAAAAGCGCAGATAATTTAGCTGGACTTTTTAAGACTGTTACCAGAAATTATAAAATTGATGTCCTCGGCGCCAGAGAATTCTATAATTCCCATAATGCCATAGCAACCGGAGGCGTTTTCACTAATGACCTTATAAAGCAAAACCTCCAGGGCTTACTCGGAATCTCTATAGATAGGCCGCAACATTACAGCAACGTAGCAGCCATAGGCGCAGCATTAAAGGGATTAGAAGAAAATAATGACTTTGTTTTTAATGTTAGCCAGCTTGATAGGGTCGCAGAGTACAGCCGACAAAAGAGGAAGTTTGCCCCACCTCTTTCTGAATCTCTGGCTCAGGTGCACGAGAAAAGTGAGGGGCTGAAGGAAATAATACCCGACGGAACTGAGGTTGTCTTGGGTATAGATGGGGGAAGCACAACAACAAAGGGAGCTTTGGTTGAATTAGAAACAGGCAGGCTTCTCGATAAACTTTATATCAAAACTCATGGTGACCCCGAAGGCTCACTAAAAAAAGTTATAAAGTATTTGAGCAGACACAAGGATAAAGTGCTTGTAAAAGGTGTTGGGGCCACTGGCTCGGCGAGAAAACTGTATGAAAAGATACTAATTAGCAAAAAGAAGGCCGAAGCATTAAAAGACAAAGCTATAGAAACCACAGACAGGGTAACTGACGAAATTACCTGCCACGCCCTTGGGGTTAAACATTACAATCCCGCCATCGATACTATATTTGAGGTAGGCGGCCAGGATATGAAATTTACCAGCTTTGCGAAAGATGGAACGGTCAAGCAGGCGAAGATGAATTATAGCTGCCAGGCTGGTTCCGGCCAGACCCTTGAAAATATGGCAGACATTATAAATTTGGAGGTAGAGAGCTCTCTACAGCAGGCGGCGCTTCGGGCAGAAAGGGTTCCGATTATAGACTCAACGTGCGGCGTTTTTATGGAGATGGACGAAAACCGCCTTATCGCAGAAGGTTTCAGTAAAGAGGAAATAGCTGCCGCGATAATAAGAGGAACAGCCGCAAGTTATTATTACAAGTTTGTCGGCGGACCTCAGCACGTTGGTGAAAAATGTTCGGCACAGGGCGGCCCGCCATTAGGAAAGGCCTTCCTTGCAGCGCTTGCGCAGGTAGCAAATCAGGAAATAGAGGCATATCCGCACAGAGAAATGTTCGGAGCGTGGGGACAGGCGCTGGACATCATTGAAAACATAAAGCGATTAAAGGCTCAGGGTAAAAAGGGTGAATCTGCATTCAGGGGCTGGGGCATTGTGGATATGCCTTTTGAAAAACAAAGAATTTCCTGTAGAGAGCTGTTTAAAGAAAAATCCTGTGGGATAAGAGATTGTCAGCTTGAAGTGTTTTCTATTGAAGATGATGAAATTCTCACCGGAGGTTTCTGCCCCAGAGGGAATTCCGATGTGGCCTTGAAACCAAAGACCAATTACGTGGAAAAATACCACAAGATTTTCGAAAAACATTTCAAAAAACAGGGGTGCCTGTTAGGGGAACTCTCTGCTGATAAGATTAAAGCTCATAAACACAGAACCGTAGGCATCAAAAGAAGCACCGCGACCCTCGGCGAAAAAGGAATCTTCAGTGCCGCACTATTAAAAAAACTCGGTTTTTATCCCGTTGTATCGCCGAAATCAAATAAGGAGATTGCAAAAGTTGGCGTTGACTTGTCCAGAACGGAATTTTGCATAGCCAGAAAACTGGTTACAGGTCATGCAGCACTATTGAATGACAACCCAAACATTGAATACTTGTTTAATCCCAGCTTCATCGAGCAAAGAAGAGTTCATCCTCCGGACTTAAAATATTGTATTTATACGGAATCGGAAGGCTACATTCTAAACGACACTCTTTCCCTCGATAAAAATAAGCAAATAAATCCTATCCTGCACTTTGGGGATTTGCCCCTTCTTGTACAGGAGCTTAAGCTCGAATTTAACCGATTAGGTTTCAAATTTACCGACAGGCGGATTAAAGATGCCATCAAATACGCCGAATATGCCGAAAGTGAATTCAAACAGGAGCTTTATAAAGAGGGAGATAAGTTCTTGGAAAAGATTGAGCAAAACAATGAAACCGGCTATATCGGCCTCGGTAGAGATTACGTCCTGCTTGACCCGGAAGCCAGCTCGAACTCAGGTGTTATGTTTTCGCAAATCAGGGGATTAAATTACATACCACAGCTTTTCTTAGAGCATAAATTCGAGAGTTTATCTATTGATGACATCGTTGAAAATGAATATTGGGTCCAAAGTGTCAAGATTCTCAAAGCCAATTTATTTGTCGCCAATCACCCGAATCTCTTTGCTATCCGAATGATGAACTTTGCCTGTGGTCCGGACAGCTTAAAAATCTATCAGGAAGAGAAGATTCAGCAGGCTGTGGATAAGCCCACACTTGTTTTATTGACCGATGCACAAACCAATAATGCTCCTTTTGTAACCAGAACCGAAGCTCATGAAAGAGTAGTAAATCAAACCGGGAAGAAAAAACCGGAGCTCGACCCCACTCCTCGGAGGGGCGGGGTGGAACGGATAAAAAGACGTCCTCGGGCGGGAATAGGCAGGCGAACCTGGCTAATCCCCTATATGGGAGATGCCAGTCATATTGCCGCCGCGGGCCTGAGGTACTTCGGCGTAAACACCACTGTATTGCCCACCAACACACAAAGGGGCTATGAAGTAGCGCGCAAACACATATATACCGAAGTCTGTCATCCCCTCAAAGGCGTAGTTGGTGACGCCATTGGTTTCCTGCAGCAGGAAATTGATAGAGATGGCAAAGAATTCGTTGAAAGCAATTATTTAGTTATGCTGCCCACCACAAGCGGCCCTTGTAGATTTGGAAAATATGTAGAATTGCTCAGGGAATTTTTGGATAAGGAAGGCATGGAGAAAGTGCCGGTAGTCGGCCCTTCTTCGGAGACGGACTATTTTGACATACCTTTCCCGGAACAAATTTCCATAAAAAACAAAGCGAAAATGCAGGCCATACTGTTTAAAGGGATAAAAGCCGCGGATTTGCTCGAAGATATTACGCTGAGATTCCGACCTTATGCTAAGGATAAAAACGAAATAGAAAAAATTAAAAAGCAAAGATTAGGTGAGTTAGAAAGAATCGTCGAAAGAGGAGCCGGCACAGCAGAATTGCTTAAGTGGGGCAGGGAAACAGTATCTTTGTTCTCCGTAAGGAGTCCCGAGGACAAGGCAATAAATGGTAGCATGGGCTTCCAGGACATTCGGCTGAGCTCAGTCGAAGCCCCTGTGAATCCCGCCAGATTCCCCCTGGTCCTTTATATAGGCGAAATCTATATGAGACAGCATGACCCTTATACGAACTATGTTATTCAACAGTTAGAGCAGCAGCAATTGGAGATGATAAGGGACCCTGTAACGGATTGGCTGGATTATGTAAATAAGGTAAACGTAAGAAATTCGAAAAGGGACCTGAAGTTGGCAATTAAGGATTTCAATTTAAATCGGGCTAAAAAAGAACTCAAAAAGCTTGCCAAAGTTCTTCTAAAGGGCATATATATGTCCCACATTGAGAAAAAGCTGGCCCATCCATTCCATAAAGTGCTTTCCGGAAGACATGTCCTTCCAAAACCGATGGAAATAATTGAGGCTCTGCAGGAGCAACACGAGTTCCACGGAAATATTGAAGGTGAGTCTCCTTTAAGCACTGGGATTGCTTATTACTTTATGCACGAGTTAATCCGCCCAATAGGCGATGCCTATATCTCTGGCATATTTCACATAGGACCTTTTACTTGCATGCAGGAAGGCGTGGCTACTGCCAAAATAGAAGCGATGGCAAAAGAGCTCAGAAAGAAAAAACCGGATTTGGTTTTTCCGATTATACATGCTTTTTTTGGTGATTCACCGAGCGCAAATCTTGATTCTGAAATCGCTGTATTTAGAGAGCAGTGCTATCAAAAAAGAGCTCTCCTCAGGGAAAAGTATGGTAGCACGGGCTTCCAGCCCGTGCCTGAACAAATCTGTCCTGCGAAGCCCAGCCATTTAGGGCGAAGCGGGGAGCATGGTCGAGGGAAAACAGGGATGCGCATTTTGAATATCTTGGGCGGAAAGAAACGGTCCAAATCACAAACTGCCGAGACTAAAATCACCATTAAAAAATAATTATTTTCTTAAGCAGTTTTTTTCTATCTCTAATTTGGGGTTTCGAGTAACACCTTTTCTATACAGGTTATTCACGACCCTGCCAGGACTCGGCATGTCCGACGGCAGCAGTGGCGCCGGTGATTGGCATATCAGGGGCAATCTTGGCTGGGCCTCGAACTGCCCGGGCCAGAGCTGCTTTACTGACCTCAACCCGGCGGGTAATCAGTTCCGGGACGCTATAGGTCTGCAGCAGTGAATCGTAATATGCCGGGTCTTTTTGTGGCAGGATGAAAGGCTTGTATGCACGGCCAGTTTCATCAATATAGCTGAAATAGGTTCGCGTAAACAATCCGTCCAGCCGCTTGCTGCTGAAAGTTAGCCACCGGCTGTTGCTTGAGAAGCTGTGCCACGATTCTGAATATTCGCTGTTGATGGGAAGTTTGTCATATTTGCCGGTTTTCAGGTCCATCATGTATAGGTCACTGCTGGGTTGATACACCGGAAAGCATCCATATTCACACATACAGAATATGAGAAATTTGCCGTCTGGAGAAATACGGGGGCACAAAATGCTCATCTTTGTTTCTTCTGCTGAGAGAACCGTCTCGGGTTGGCCCCATTCGTCTTTTTCCACGTTGTAACTGATTCGCCGCAAGTCATATTTTACTTCATCATATCGCTGCAGTGGTAACTTATCGCGGTCCGTCCACAGAATTGGAGCGCTGCAGAAATACAGGTATCGACCGTCCGGCGACCATGTCGGATATGTTTCCAGTCTGTCTTTTTCGGATAGTGCGGGTATAGTTTTTATTTTCTGACTGTCAACAATGTAGTAGCAGATAGCCGAGTCAAGGTCAATCACATCACGAACCTCCATCGCAGTCCTATGAAAGAACTGCCGAACCTTATTCATAGAAAATGCGACTAATCGACCGCTGGGATGCCAGGACGTGTAGCTGAACTTTGTCCCTAACTTATGGACCTTCCTATCGTGAGCAAGTAGAGTTGCGCTGCCATAAGTGGGACTGCGAATACCCAGCGTCATATACTCAGGCGTATTATTTAGGAAGGTATGGCAATTAAGACAGCCGTAAATAAAAGACGTACCGTGTAGAACTACTTTATTTTCATAATTTTCCAGATTGCGCTGATAAATGCCTATGTTGTTCCACCAGCTGAATATTGGTTTCATAAAACGGTATACCAGATAACTGTCAATATCTTCTTTTGCGATAGTGTTAGTAATTGTTTCATATCGGCTCCAGAGACCGTCTTTGTTCTTCGCATAAACATCGAAAGAAAGCTGCCTGCCACGGTTGGTATTTAACAGTGACATCCATCGCCGCAGTGGGATTTTAATCTCACCTGTCTTGCTGAAGACATCGATAGGTTCGCCTGCGCCTGAGTATATTTTGACTAAGTATCTTGTGCCCGGCTCAGTAACTATAAAGTTCAAAGGTGATATGTTTGGCGGAATAGCCGTCCCTGTATAATCCGGCCGGATGCGGGGCATACGAGGAATAATCTTGTAGTCTTTGACTACCTCAGTATCTTTATTTAATGCAAACCACAATACAGCTGCCCCTGCAGCGGCTGTACATATTAGTATAAGGTAGCTACGTAGTTTTCTCATATTTTGTCTCTTGGCACACCGAAGAGGTAATATAAAAAATAACTATTGGCGAAAGCTGGACCCAATGCTTTCCTGATAGGCTGTTCATTACCGCTATAGTAGTTGTAAACTCTACCGACTGTTTTAGCTCGTTTAATAGTTTCGCGTCGTGGCGGCAGGACTTGTCCGGGCAGGGTTGGCTTTTTAAATCTTCCCATATAGATCACAATTGCTTCTTCGTAGTATTGTGGTAATCTCGCATAGCCAAGGTCTTTAAGACGACCGATGTTGGCCACAATCTTTTCTACCTGCCCGCTCAGCAGATAAAAAGCCATCATATATTCGAATGCCATCCTGTTATTCTTATTTTTATCCAGAAGTTGTGAGAAAAATTCGTCGTCAAGCGTATCGCTGACGCTTTTTGTATCAGAGGCAATTGAGCGTAATTGTTGAATCCTTTTATCGCTTGCCGGTTCGGGGTTCTCTTGGAGATGTCGAAGCATCTCTCGCCCACGATTGCCGAATATCAAATCCTTGGCTAACGCGTTCATAAATACCTTTGCAGCCTCAACCTGACCTTTGACCAGCTTTATTGTCGCAAGCTGTTCAAGAATTAAAGGATTGTTGCCTATAACCTCCAAATACTCGAAGGCATCTTTTTCAGCACTACCGATGTGCCCAAGCTTCAAAAACAACTCACTCCTTTTCATAAATATCCTGCCGGCAGGGCTCTTGCCTTCGGCACTGAAAAGTATCAAAGCGTCGATATCCTGTGGATAATAGAACATCTTATCTCCAAGCTGACCGGTATAGTATAAAGCCTGGTCAATATCATGAATGCAGCAGAGATCGTATGATTTGAGCTGAATCTGGCGGGCTGTCTGGAGAACTTCAGGCCACATCTCCTGATGCGCAAAGTAGTCTACCTGCACCAGTTTCTTCTTTGTACCGTCGAAGGAGACAAAAATACTTACGAGGAGAATGACGACCGGCAATGCTGCTTCTATGGCCCATTTAACCTTGTTGTTCTGGAAGGGCCGCCACGGCTTCTCTGCCGCTGGGGATTTATGCTTGTCACGCATTTTGGACTTGTCCGCCACTTGCCCGTCATCTGTGTGGCGGGTCTGTACGGCGGACTTGCCGACGGAGGCCTTCTTTATGGTCAGCCATCGCCATAACCCTACTGTAAATAACACCAGCGGGAAGAAAAAATAAATACATATTATGATGTTTCTAACCCCCGGCCGATATGTTAACTGCCATAGCGAGGGCAGATAGATAATTTTAGTTTCTAAATCAAAGACGTATCTGGTGACAAGATAGGTACCGATTGCTACCGTTGGAAACAGTATTTTGAGAGCCTTGCGCCGACCAACGAAAATTTCATAAATCGTTGCCAGAAATGCGAAGACGAAACCTGCACCGCTGGCAATATAGTACAGCAGGCAGAATTCAGCTAAAAACACTGCCAAACGAGCCCCTAAGGGGCGAACGGTCATCTTTGCATACCCAACCGAGAACCAGAGCACTGCCAATAAAGATAGAAAAGTGGTTAGGTGACTATCATAACGGTTATGTACCAGCAGTAACATTATTGCTGGTATATAGCATATAATTTTTAG
>CAZMSP010000024.1:0-3104 GCA_964568985.1 uncultured Pirellulales bacterium | reverse complement strand
CCGACTGCCGTGATAACCAGGGCTCCCACCCATGAGAAGTAATACAGTTGTGACAAAAACCCACTTGCATATTCGACCACGCCACCTGGATAACTCAAAGAGTTCTTGAGAAATTCCCAGTCTGCCGAAAAAGCCGGATAAGCTGTGAAACTTCCAAAGCCGTGATAAATAAGACGGGGTTCAACAAATAGCCAGATGTGCAGATAGAAACATACAAAAAATATTATGGAACCCGCAGGTATGTTCCAATTTCGCCTGCTGCCTCGACTTGCGTCGAGAGACGCAGAGGCACGCTGGGTTATTTTTTGCTCAGTAGGCCTCATTGTGATTATTTTTATCAGCGTTTACGTAACAATAGTTTTAAGCGTACGCCTGTTGTGGGCGGACCGGCTTGTTTACTTGGCAACTGTAGCCGTTGCTTCGATTTCGAAAAGCAGGTCGTCACGGCAAATATCAGCTATGGCAGTTAGATTCGGCCAGGCCAAATCGCTGAATTCACTCCAGAAGATCTTTTCGACCTCTGCGTTTTTACAATATGCGGTGGCTTGAACAACATCTTCGTCGTCGCATTGCATTTCGTGCAGAATCGCCCGCACATTGCTTATTGATACTTCGATTTGCTTCAGGGCATCACCTGTGTTTGTGGTTTCTCCATCCACGCTGATGGAGGCTGTTCCTGAGATGAAAAGCGTCGTACCTGCTGGTGTCTCGACGCGGGAAGCTCGTGAGAAGGCTGAACCGTATTTGAGAGCGGAGTTTTGGCTCCCGCTGGCGTCAAAATATTCTATTGTTTTATTTGGGCCAATCACTGCTACAAGGTCCATCCCACAAATCGACCCACTTCTGGGACCGATACCGATGCCGGTACTGGCGGGCATCTTGTTTACAACACCATTGCCGATGAGTCCCCGCTCGGTGAAAAATCTGTTTCTTGTCTTGTTGAAATCGTCGTACCACGAAAGAATATCGCTCAGCCACATCCATGTACGGGCCACCGAATACATATCAGTGCCTGCTTGTTTTAATACCGTCTCGCCTTTTTCTAACATGACTCGCGTCTGTTCAGTCACTTGCCTCGCCTTAGGAGCTTGAATACATGAGAGGGTAAGATACTCGCTATCACCGATGTGCACCAGGCGTCCGCAAGGCGTTGTTCCCGAGCGCAAAATTTTTGGAGTTGCCTCACCGCTTAAAGCATGCACCTGCACGCCGGCAATCCGGCCGTTGATTCCTTCTGGAACCAACAGCCAGGCTGGCTCCACACCATCATCATAACTGCCGTAAACATCCGCCCTTACCGAATGAGCAAGCTGTAAAGCGTCAGCGGCACCAAAAACCCGCTCCTGAAGAATGTGGGCCTGCTCCGACTCTAATATATGGCGGATGCCGCTAAAAAGCTCCTCCACCTGTTTTTTTAAGGCAATATTTGGTGTGACCGACGCTGTGATGTAAATCTCAACCGCCTCGTCTGACTTAATCTTGCGTGTATCAATTTTCACGACCTATAAATCCCAAAAAATCCTATTCTTTACCCACGAATCGGCGATATGACCTTCAAGCTTAACCTTATAGATACGAGGAAATGCCTTTTGCAAACAGCTGTGAGGTTGGCGGATAAACATACTTTCGTGAACTTATGTAACTCAAACTGGTCGTTTTTAGGCCGATTAAGCCATTCGCTACCGCATTATCTTCTCCGACTACGGATCGGAAAGCCTTCGCCGAGACGAGTCAAATCTCATCTCTACAGTGCCACAAACCGCGTGCAAGCATATAATATTATATCGTTTGTTACGCCGAGCAGCAACAAAAGTTTATTCTCGGCTCGGGCATCAAACTACGTCCTCATATTGGTTCAGAGAGGTGGCTTAGTAAAAACCATTTTTATGACGTTTCTAAGCACATTTACGCGAAGAATCGGTCAATTTGAGGTGTATAACAATAATTTAACAGGGCAATTCTGGTGAACTTTCGCGATTTTTTACAGGGACAGCTTTGCATAGTTCGACCTTGCTCACTATGCCCTGAACGAACCTGTCTTGCCTGTCCTGAGCCTGTCGAAGGGTGCGTGCTCGAAAGAGTCGAAGGGTAGTGCAACTGCATCTATGGCCTATCTCAGCCACGATAAGCAGATAAAACAATATGTAAAACTATCCGCAGGGCATATTTGTATTTTCCGAAACGCGCTTATTGCCCGGTATCCACACGGTCAGTCCTATAAAAAGATAAAGTTTTTCAGTTTTCTTTGCCGAATAGTATTATCGGGCGCTTGGTTACTTTCTAGCATTGAAAATAAAGGTTTTACGGCGTACGCAAAAAGACATTTTCTATAGTGGAAAGGGGCTTTATCTGCCCCTGGCGGGTTATTAAGGCAGAAGGCCTCTGAGTTGGAGATGAACTATGAGAAACATAGCGGTTGTTAACCAAAAGGGCGGTTGTGGCAAGACTACTGTATCGATAAACTTGGCAAGCACTCTTGCTGAAGCGGGAAAGAGGGTTCTGCTGGTCGATATGGACCCGCAGTCGCATTGCGCAGTCGGCTTGGCCGTGCCCGAGGAACAGATTGAGCAAAGTATTTATGATGTCCTGATAAGTAGAAGCAGAAATGAACCAATACGCCTGACAGAAATGCTCTGGCAGATTAACGATAGATTAGAGCTGGCGCCAGCCAGTATAGATCTGTCGGCGTTCGAGCAGCAGATGGCTGGAATTGCCGAGCGCGAATACTGCTTAAGGCAGGTTTTGGACCAGGTAAAGGCCGAGTATGACTACTCGATAATCGATTGTCCCCCGGCTGTGGGCCTGTTAACCTTCAACGCATTAACAGCGGCAACCGATGTTATCGTTCCTGTTGAGACTGGTTACTTTGCACTGCATGGCCTCAGTAAGCAGCTTGAGACCATCAGAATTCTCTGCGAGCGATGCACTCAGCGCGTAGATACCAAAGTCCTTGCCAGTATGTATGATATAAGAACGAAGATGGCCAGAGAAATCCTGGCGGAACTGCGTGCTCACTTCGCCGACAAAATGTTCAAAACTATTGTTAATTTCAATACTAAAATCAAGGAAGCCGCCAGTTTTGGTCAGCCTATCAATGAATACGA
>CAZMSP010000023.1:0-23333 GCA_964568985.1 uncultured Pirellulales bacterium | reverse complement strand
TGAATTCGAAAAAGCAAAGCAGCTCTACAATCAGATAATAGAGCAATATCCTGATAGCGAGTATCCCGAATTGATTGAGATTGATATTCCGGCACTGGACATCCGTTCGCTTGTAAGGTCAGGCCAACATACCGAGGCTCTAACGGCACTTGATAAGCTGATAGCCGATTTTAATGATAATCCATATTTGCCGCGGGCGCTGTTTATGATGGGAGAAGATTATTATAAGCAGGCCTTCCAGTATGAAAGCCAACAAGCCGAGGCTAAAGAACTCTTCCTAACAGCCGTAGCTATATGGGAAAGGATTATAACAAACCTGCCGCTTTCTTCTATTACCTAGGAGGCCTACTATTTTTCGGCTATTAGTTATAGTCAGCTGGACGAACATGAAAAAGCCATAGAGTGCTATAAGAAAATAGTTGATAACTGGCCTGACTGCGACTTTGCCTGGGAAGCTAATTTTATGATAGAACATAAGGTGAAAGATTTGCAAAGATGGTCGCCATCCATAAATCACGCAGCCGAAAGGATTCAAGATGAAGAACTATCTACGCTATATGGTGGTTGCGTTTTATATAACGATCCATATTGTGGACGTACTCCTGGTCGGGACTGCCCAAAACAGACGTTGTGTGACGAGTCTGACGATAGGTGCCGCTTCTGTATAGTACGGATTGGTCTTGGGTGCTTCGATAAGTGGGGTAGTACGTACGATAAAGATGGTTGCACCAGTGGACCAGGTTCGTGTGAGAATCATCCCTATATACCAGGCCCAGAAGGGCCACATACAACAGGATATTGCGTCTATGGTGTATGTATTGATGAATACACGCCTGATGACGAAGAATATCCAAATTGTAATGGAATTCTTTATAATTGGTGTGAAGATTGAACTTGTAACTAGTGAACATTTAGAGGCCACAGAAATGTTAAATAGCGCCAGAGGTAAAGTAGGATTGAAACATTGCGTTTGAAGGAAACACACTGTTAACTGAATTTTTCGGAGATACATTTATGAAAAATACAAATAAATTCCAGAGTACTTGGCGAGGGAAGACTTTTTCTTTGAATGGCCGCGCATATTATAGGATACGCAAAATAATCGTTTTTTCACTTCTACAATGCTTACTGTGTACTTTTACGTCAATTGCAAATACAACATCCCATAGTGTTGACACTATAGCAGAGGAATTATTAAAAGCAGAAGCTCGGTTTACAGATTTGCGGTTGGAGTATACAGAGTATACCACGGGTGGCAGTAATCGGAAAGACCCTAACAAACCTTCCAGAATAGTCAAAGCTGTATACGCTCAAAAGTCAGTTATGACCAAAGAGGGACATAAGCGTCTGTATTATCTTGACCACAAGGTTTTCGTAGTTGATCCCAATACAGAACAGAGCACGCTTGTAGATGATACAATGAGCTGCTTCGACGGTGAAGCGACTAAAATCCTCTATAGGAAAGTGAACCCGGATAAACCAATAAAGGGATTTATATTGGCTGGTTATGATCCCATTGGTTTCCCAAGTTATGATATGGACCCGCATACTAAAATATGGTACTTTGCTAACAAAGGATTAGGTAATATTCTTAAGGAAAATAAAAACAACTTCCACATCGAAAGTGAGTCAGAAGTGCTGGATGGAATATCAACTGTCAAGCTCGCAGGTACAATTTCAGATGGTAAGTTTATAATGAAATTGTGGGTTAGTCCCGAACGTAACTTTCTTCCTATGAAGAGCCAACTTGCAAAAACAGGGGGGGAAAGATTATTAATGGGTACTATCTTACTTGATCTTGTTAAACTATCGAATGGGTTATGGTACCCGAAGAAAATCCAGTCACCTGAAGTACCTTTGACTGACCCTGCACCCCACCATTTTCTTATTTATGAAATTTCGAAAATTTCGGTTGACCCTATACCAGAAGATTTCTTTAGACCTGAATTTCCACCCGATACGCATGTTATCGATGATATTCTTAAGGTTTCATACACAACATATTGTCACCCAGAGTCATACGAAAAGTAAAGTGAGATGAAAGGGCCGTAAGTAATGGTTAAAGCAACCGTTGTGTCTATAGTTGTGATTGCGAGCATATTTTTCGCAGGCTGTAGTCGCTCATCATTGACGACCCAAACCGAGCTTGATAAATCATCTCTGCCAACATGCACCACACACGGGCAAATATATGATTGTGCCGCTAACAGTTTATATAGTCTGTGCCAGAAGTCAGACATTCCAATTTCATATCAATTGTGTCTGGAGTTATTGCCTTTGCGGCAAGAAGGAAATAGTATGTTAGAATTTAAATCTGCGCTTTTGACTTTAGACTTCTCGGTGGAAGCCCAAAGACTAACGGCTGATGAGTTGGCTAACATACAAGACCCAACCGTTGTTTTGATATCGCCTCCGGAAAAACATGAACCTGCCAAGATGCAACCTGCTGGCCACTACCTTGTATTATGGCCATTAGATGAGATCTCAGTTCAAATTTTAGATTATCCTCGCGAGCCCATTGCTGTCTCCCGGGATTATTGGGCCGCACATCTACGTCGTGTTGGTGCCAACAGTATACCGGCTCTGTTATGCGGCAAGCAAGGTCAAACGCTGAAGGAAATGTTGCCACGTTCAGAAATTACTACCAACTCACTTGCTCTGATCAAGAACGTTGAAGAGCAAGCCCAGAGAGATACAATTCCTCAGTAATTGTTAGTTTATGTGGCATATTAGTTATCACAGTTACCCTGCTTTTAACAAGAAAGATACGTAACCTTAGCAAATAGTCTCCTCAGGCTATCCGGCTACGGCTCGGCAAGCCTCCGCCGAGACGGGCGGCCTGACGAGTTCCAAAAATCCACAGCCAATATCCGAGGATGGTGGTTTGGAAGAATTCGAGGAATTCCTGGAGAGTACAGATTATTTTCTTGAATTCCAACGTTGTGTGTGTTATCTCGTGCTACGTTCATTCTCCGTAGTAGTACTACTACGGAGAATGGATAGCGAAGCTACTTCGCAGAGTAGTAAAGGTGAATTGGGATGGGTATTTGATGTTGGGCGCGTTGCCCAGTACATTCAAAATACCCGTGAACGGTTACATTATTAAAGTATCAGCTGTAAAGCCATATATGAGCAGCTAAATTCGCCTCTGAATACTAAAATACGAATTCATAGAGCATATAGCAGGTTAAAAAAGCAACTCCTAATCATTGGCATAGTGAATTTGGTGTGATATATTGATACACGATTGTTGGCGATGGATTTCTAAGGAACGATAAGTCCAAGAGAGCTTAGCAGGGATATATAGGTAACACCAATAAACCCTATTTGCTGCGGGAATAAACAGGCTTGCGTGCAAATCAATAGCCCACATTAGCAGTAATTTTTTCGTCGCCTGACGAGCCCCGTTAGAAAACCCTGCCAAACGTGGATTGGCCGCTTTTGGCGTCTTATTTCTAACGGGGCGAGCAAAAAATATCTTGCTTAAGGATGCTTCTTTTGTTAAAATGCAGGTTTAAATTAACTAAAGCTGTGCCACAAAGTGATTTGGAGATAGAAATATGGAACGCAATTACTTGACTTCGATTTGTCTTATTGTCGGCTGTGTCCTGCTCTTGCATTTTGGTTGTCAAACACAAGCTGCTCCGCCAGAAAATCCTGATACTGTGTTGGTAGAGCCAAAATCCACTCGTCCGGGCGAAGGCCCAGCCGTAGTCCCGACATCTGCTTCGGAAAAAGCTGAACCCCAGCCTGAATCTAACGAACCAACACCAGAAATAACGTTTGAAAAAGTAGTTTATGATTTTGGCGTAGTCGAACTGGCGCAGACAAAAGTCGGTGAGTTTAAATTCACAAATACCGGAAACGGCTTGTTAAAAATCACAAAAGTCGATAAGTGCTGTGGTGTTACCGCCAAGCTGAGCAAAAAAGAATATGCACCAGGAGAGAGTGGAACACTAACAGTAGAGTTTCGTTCGAGCCCCCGTCCCGGCACAATGACGCGAAATTTACATGTCCACAGCAACGATAAGGCAAAGCCGAAGGTAAAACTGACCATAAAGGCCAATACTGTAGCTATAGTGGATTACGAACCGAAGAAAATCAGTCTTTTGTTTAAGGACGAAAATGCCGGCTGCCCAGAGATTATAATTAACAGTCTTGATAAAAAGCCATTCTCAATAAAAGCCTTCAAATCAACCGGTGATTGTATAACTGCCGATGTAAATTCCTCAACAGAAGCGACGGAATTTGTTCTTAGGCCTAAGGTCGATATAAAAAAACTACAAAAAAATCCGGATGGGCTTGTCGAGATCGATCTAAATCACCCCAATTCCTCTAAGGTTACTATCATCTACGATACACTGCCGAAATTTAAAATTAACCCGCCTATGCTTATTATCTTCAATGCTGAACCACAAAAGCCGATAAAAAGGGATGTATGGATACTAAACAACTATAATGAGGATTTCGAGATTGAATCGACATCATCTAAAAATGATATTATCAAGGTTTTGAATCAGGAGAAAATTAGCAATGGTTATCATCTCGAGGTGGAAATAACACCTCCGGTTGCTAAGAGCAAACAAAAGCTCTTCACGGATTCATTTGCTATAAATATAAAGGGCAACGAGCCACTTGGAATTACGTGTCGCGGGTTTTATCATCGTGGTACATAGCGCGCTCGTCCCGTTGATTTGTACGCTGCAGAAGCTTTTATATGTAGGCAACTAAATGTGTTCATTCATTTATTCATTCACCCACAAATACAGGGCACGAACAACGATATACGAAAAGTGATACGATTAATCAGTTATACTCATCTGACCCGCTGCCCCGTCTTGCGGCGGGAGACGCAGGGGCATGCGACAGTCAAGATTTGTGTGCTGATAGGGGTGGCTTTGTGTGCATTGGCCCTGTCAGCAAAACCACCAATAAATTTGGACGACAAAGCTGATGTGCTCACAGTTTTTTTCACCGGCAACGAACTTGGGGCGTTGAAACCCTGTGGATGTAGCGGCGGACAACTTGGAGGGCTTGACAGACGCTTGGCAGTCTTTGACACCGCGCCTAAACAAAAAAGACTAATTATCGATACAGGCACTCTTGTCGAAACCGATAGTGAGCAGGACCTGCTGAAGTTTAATATCATAGTCGAGGCCTTTAGACTACTCGAATACGATTTAGTCAATCTGACCAGGGAAGACCTTAAAATAGCTCAGAATCTCGGATTGCTGGGAAATCCTATTGTCGGATTTATCAGCCCCTACGGCACCGGTGAGAAAATAGCAGGGAGATTTCGAAAACAATATTTACTAAAGGAAAAATATATCACTATATCAGTTTTAACTTTGGACTTGGAAACATCACCAATACAGCAGATTAAAGAAGTTTTCCTCCAAGATTCGGGCCAACAAAGAATTAATATCCTTATTATAAGTCGATGTGACGATGCCATTTTTTCTACAATAGCGGAAATGGGAATCGTAGATTGTCTGGTTTGTCCTTCAGATTCTGATGAGCCGAGGATAATTGGCGATCCGAATGAAAGCCCTCTGATTTTTTCAGTTGGTCGCTTCGGTCGATACATAAGCAAGTTACAAATAGGAACTGCCAAAGGCAAATTGAATCTCAGCTTTTCCACCATACCAGTGACCGAAAATCTACCACAGGAAAAATCGCTCGTTGAACTATACAAGGCCTACCAACTGCTTGTTGCAGAGACTAATCTCTTAAAGAAATACCCGCGTTTTATTTTGCCGAGCGGCCTGGAATATACCGGCTCGGAGTCCTGTAAGTCATGTCACGAGTACGAATATGAGAAATGGAGCCAAAAGCCCCATTCGCATGCTTATGCTACACTCGAAAGGGTTGGCTCACAGTTCGACCCGGAGTGCGCTATTTGTCACGTTGTCGGTATGAAATATGAAAGCGGCTTTGTTTCAGAACAAGAAACTATCCATCTGAAAAACGTAGGTTGTGAGAACTGTCACGGCCCAGGCTCAGAACACAACGCAACCTTAGGAAAAGCAAAGACAACTGAGCCAAAATCGACCTGTCTTGATTGCCATACCCCTGAAACAAGCAGTGAATATGCGGGAAACGAGCAACTCTATCTGGAAAAAACCACCCACTGGAAGGAACCAAACACCCCCTGCAATGTCAAATAAAATAGTTAGCTTGATAATAGATGTTCGATTCTCATCAAGTATCGAGTATCAAGCACAGAGTATCGAGTATGATAAAGACATTGCGAATAACGACTATTGTAGCGGCGTTTTTAGCTGTCATTTTCTTCGTTTTGCCTGTGGTTTTCGGTGGCCGTAGCGATAAAAAAATAGAGCAATTTTTGAATTCCGCCGGTATAGTGGAACAGTATAACAAGGCCACGGACAATAAAGAGAAGACAAGCCAGAACCAGATTTCGCCGCTTATAACACAGGCAGAGGCCTTTGCAAAATATCTGAATCCGCCTCCTAAGCCAAAGCCAGCAACACCAATAGTCCCTAAGCCGGCTGTTTCTCCACCTAAGCCGAGGGGGCCCGTTACCGCCAAATTTACGCTTGTTGGCACCAGTGTTCATGAAGCACAGCCGGAGCTATCGCTGGCCTTTATTAACGAGCCGGGCAAAGGCTTACGCTGGATTAGACAGGGAAGTCAAGTGGAACATATAACCATTCAGCAGGTAAAAGACGGCATTGTAGTTGTTCAAGATGGCCAGAGGACTTTCGAAATTGCAGCTCAGCAGAAACCGGAAAGAAGTCTTCTCGAATCCCCATCCCCCGCCCCTGTCTTCCGACAGGAAGACGCGGGGGCCACTACAACAAATACGCCCACACCTTCAACAGTTGCTGAGGGAATGGCGATGTTAGAAGAATTCTTAGAATCCGTCCAAGCCCACATCGAATCTGGCGAAATCAATATACCAGATACGGAAAACCCTCCCTCTGACTTTGGAAAAATGCGTATAAGTGATGATGAGGCCGAGAAACTGCAACGTTTGCCAAAAAAGCTTGACCCGTCTCGGCGAAGGCTCACCGAGCCAGAGCAGGACACTCAGCAGTCCACGGGACACATCACGGCGGAGCCGAATCAGGTAAAGAGCCGGCTCGACGGAGCAAAACCCACCACAATCCGGAAATTTAGAAGGCCAGAAAGACCACGCGGACCAAACCTGCCACGACGAAGACGCTAACGCCGCAGGCAGGGGCGAGAAAAAAACAGCTTACAGCATTTAACATACATACAGTTACGATTATCAACCTCTAACTTTTAATCCTCAATCAGCAATTGAAAATCGAAAATTATCCCTCTTTGCTATATGCTACACGCTATTTTTTGCCCGAAATCGAGGAACTTTTGGCAATTTTCCGTGTCTGATTATATAGATGGAATTTGATAACAGTCTGAGTCTATGAACTTGGAGAAATATTCGTGTAAGAGCTTTTGAAAAAAGAGGTTACGTTGAATCCGCCAGTTGAATTGTCCGGTAAAATACGAACGCTGCGTTGTATAATGGCGGTCTGGAGTAATTTATTATGATAGAAGGGCATTTTTCTGAAGACAAAAGTCAGATGTCAGAAATTTCTTCTGTCCTCTGTCTTCTGTTCTCTGTTATCTTTCTGTGCAGCGGTCACCTCTTTGCCAAACAGACAGGTATTCCTGAGACGCCGCGATACAGGATTTTTTCCCTAACAAACATATCAGCAGACCAAGGCGCCAAATTCCTGGCTGAAGCAAAGATAGGTACGGTTTCGAAATTTCCCGGCGGCTCAAATGCGCTGTTAATAACCGCCGACCCCAGTGAGCTAATCAAAGCAACAGCCATCTTGACGCTTGTTGATGCAAAGGAACTTTTTTGTATAAGAATGATTTCTCCAGCTGCAGGCCTCGACAACTTGCCATCTAATGAACAGATTGCCGCAGAAGTTGGCAACATATCGGTCGGGACCTTTTCCAGCCCACCGATTGATACTACCGCTGCCAGAGCTATTGTAGACATCCATGATAACGCTTTGGTGGTTGTTGCACCAGTGAGCCAGATTGAAAGAATCATTTCTGTCATTGAGGGGCATCCTACTTTACAGCGGCCTACACAACCCACCAAACCAATGCAACCTTCAACAGAACAACCAGTGGTTGAACCCCGCCCTTCCAAGGGGCTGGGCGAACCTCGGCAACCGAGTGAAGATATAGCTATGGACTTGACTATCCCTAACGGGACTGAGCCCGGCCCGGTGCAGGTAACGACCCAGCGGTATACACCTAAACCAATACATGATGGTAGTGAGATTCTTAAGTTAAATTTGCCCGAGAAACTCGAGATAATTGACCTGCTGGGCTTAGTGGGTGAGTATATGGGGCTGGACTTTATGTACGACCCGGCCCAAATCAAAGGCGATGTTACACTAAAACTCCATGGCAAACTCCGAGGGGACTTAAGGGTCGAGGATTTATATCCTTTGCTTGAATCAGCACTTAAGTTCAGAGGTTTTGTAATGACCCGCAAGGGCAATCTTGTAACTATAGCTTCAATAGACCAGGCCTTAGACATTGACCCTGTCTTGATGTCGGACGACAGAGGCAAGGTAGAGCAGGGAGATGTAATCGTAACTCGCGTATTTCAACTCTCATATATAGATACTGGCAGTGCACAGAACTTTTTGACAGCTATGAAGCTCACCACAACCGTTACCCCAATTGCAGAAACAGGGACCCTCGTTGTAACCGGCTATGCCTATCGTATGCCCCGCATAGAAGAGCTTTTGGAGATAATTGACAAACCCGGTGAGCCGAAGGAATTTAGGTTCAGGCAGTTAAAATTCACAATGGCAAAGACACTCGCTTCTAAAGTCAAAACACTTGCCGAACAACTTGGCACCGTCTCAGTTAGTATCACTGCACCAGCACAACCTACGCCGACACCTACTCGGAGAAGACCACCAAGAAGACCTCCAGCGAGACCTACTACGCCAACTCCCACAGCAACCAAATCTACTGTGTATCTTGATGCCGATGAGAGAACAAACCGTATCCTGATGATTGGTCTTGCCGAGCAATTAGATGTTGTCGATGCGCTGGTGGATAGTCTTGATGTAGCACAGCAGGACCTGCGAACTATGAAATTATATAAAATCACACATGTGGACGCCGAGGAGGCAAAAAGGAAACTACAAGAGCTTGGTATAATCGGCGGTGGTGGTCGAGCAACTACTTCTTCGAGAATTACCGCACCCGCCAAACCCGGAACGCCTGCCGCTGCTGGTCAAATCAGTGAAACAGCAGAAGGCCTTGTGGAAGAGCCACAAGTGGTTGTAGTTGAGATGACCAATTCGCTTTTAATCAACGCCACAACCGAACAGCACACCCAGATACAGCAGATTTTGGCCTACGTGGACAGCAGGACTGAAGAAGAGGAAATTCCTTATAAAGTTTATCCGCTCGAAAACCAAAAGCCAGAGGATTTAGCGGCAGTTCTGAACCAGCTCATCAAAGAAATCGTCGAAGATAAAGAAGGCAAGATTCAGCAGGTCGTAAAGAAGACCGAAGAAGAAATCACCATAATCCCTGACGAAAACACCTTTTCGCTGATTGTATATGCCAGCAAGAAAAACCAGGAATGGATAGCAAGTCTCATAAAGACTCTTGATAAAAGAAGACCACAGGTTTTAATAGATGTTGCGCTTGTCGAAATAACAAGAGATGACGAGTTTGAGTACGATCTCAACCTTATAGCCAATGCAAGGGATTCCGTGACAGGAAATATTGCAGTAACAGGCACTTTACCTAAGACAGGTCTTCACCGCAACAATCTTGAAGCAGGATGGAACCTTGATACTGCCGGAGCGCTTGTTCAAGGTTTCTACTCTGTGGATAAGATTCAGGCTCTGCTAACCGCTATGGATAAGAAAGACTATGGCCGGGTTCTCGCCCAACCCAAAATTCTGGTCAATGACAACGAAGAAGGTGTGATAAACACTAGCGAAAGAACCTATGTAAAAGAGTCGACTACGAGTTATACGAGCGAAGGTGTTCCAGTCACCACTACCAAGTGGACTGAATACCCCGCCAAAATCGAGCTTGGCATCACTCCAAATATCAGTGAAGGCGATTTATTGCGTCTTGAAATTAATATGCTCCGGGAAGACTTTGAGAAGAAAACAGACGCACCGCCAGATTACACAACAAGCAACGTAACAACAACCGTTACTGTTCCCGATGGCAGCACAATTATTTTGGGTGGCCTTACAAAACTAAAACAGTCAAAGGGCGGAAACAAAGTACCATTGTTGGGTGATATCCCCCTTCTTGGAGGCTTGTTTAGGACTATTAAGGACACAGACAAAGCAAGTAAACTATATGTCTTTGTTAAAGCCAATATCCTGCGGCCTGATGAAACATCTGGTATGGCACAGCTTCAGAGAATCTCCGGCGAAAATAAAGCTGCCTTCGAGAAGGCTGAACGCAAGTTCCAGGAATATGAAGACTGGCCTGGCATGAAGTCCGAACCGATGGACCCATTGAGAGTCCTTGAGGCCGAATAAAGTATTGTCCGTTACGCAATACGAAGTACGATATACGAAATACGAAAAATGAAGGAATTACTGATACAAACTGCTAAACGCACCGGTCTGGTTGACGCTGAGCAATTGGCCAAATTCCTCGAAGAAAACACCAACCAAGGCCGACTTGATGAAGCACTTCTGGCCTGCCCTTACTTTACCGAAGATGTGGTTCTAAAACTCTTCGCCGAGGCGCTCGGCTGGGAATTTCTGCCTGAAATATCCGCAAAGGCCGTACCCCAGGAATTCATAGAAGCAGTGCCGGCCAATTACGCTCAGCACCATTATCTTATCGGGATAAAAAACAAGACTAATGATGATGAACTGACGGTGGTTTTATCAAAGCCCTTAGACGCAAATGCTTTGGATAATGTCTCGAAGATGACAGGCCTGCCCGTCAAGGCCGCAATATCTACCCGCACCACCATCACCGCTGTAATAGATATTGCCTACGAGCAGAGAACAACTGTCATCGAAGAGGTAGCCGAAGAGCTTGATTCGCAAAATCTCGACCAACTCATTGATGAAGTGGCCACTTCGGATGACCTGCTTGATATGGTAAATCGTCCCCCAGTTATCAGATTGGTCAACGACATCCTTTTTCGCGCTTTGCAATTAAGGGCCAGCGATATTCATGTCCATCCTTATGAGACAAAGATTCAGATTCGCTATCGTATTGACGGCATTTTATACGATGTTTTAAGTTTGAACAAAAATGTTCTTCCTTTGATTGTCTCCCGTATCAAGGTTATGTCCGGCATGGACATCGCCGAGCGGCGGCTTCCACAGGACGGCAGGTGCAGCGTCCGGCTGGGCCAGCGGGAAATCGACCTGCGCATTAGCACGGTGCCAACCAGCTATGGCGAACGCAGTGTGCTGCGACTGCTTGACAAAAGCACAGGCCTGTTCGGATTAAACGAGCTGGGACTATGGGAAGATGATTTGAAAAAATCCGATACACTGCTCACCCGCTCTCACGGAGTTATTTTTGTTACGGGCCCGACCGGCAGCGGCAAAAGCACCACTCTTTACGCCTGCCTTAACAGAATTAATTCAGCCGAGAAAAATGTTATAACCATAGAAGACCCCATCGAATATCAACTCGATGGCATCAGCCAGATTCAGGTCGCCAGCAAAAAAGGGATGACTTTCGCCACGTCACTTCGCCACGTATTGCGTCAGGACCCCGATGTTATAATGATTGGTGAAGTTCGAGATATTGAGACGGCCCGTATGGCAATACAATCCTCACTTACCGGTCATCTGGTTTTCAGCACACTGCACACAAACGACTCAGCGGGGGCAGTGAGTCGGCTTCTGGATTTAGGGGTCGAGCCGTATTTGGCAAGCTCGTCCCTTATAGCCATAATCGCTCAACGATTAGTGCGAAAAGTCTGCCCGGAATGCAAAAGGGCTGCTGAACCTTCGCCCCACGAGCTAAGAGAGCTTGGCATAGGATTGTCCGGCTCCGCAGAGAACGGCGGCAAGTTCTTTGTTGGCCAGGGCTGTGAAAGATGTTTTCAAACCGGTTATCGTGGCAGAACCGGAATTTATGAAATGATGCTCATCAACGAAGAAATTCAAAACATGATATACAAAAAGGAAACTGCCGGTACAATAAAGAAAGTTGCTCTTGACGCAGGTATGCACACTTTACGAATGGATGGAGCAAGGAAAGTTATTGCCGGCATAACAACTGTCTCTGAAGTATTAAGAGTAACACAAGCAGACGTAATGTAGCCCCTGCTCCTGTCTTCCCCGCCGCCCCGACCCGTGTCGGAAGACGCGGGGGCAGGCGACAGGAAGACGCAGGGGTAGTTTTCAGTTTAACCTATGCCTCGATACCATTATATAGCGATAACAGCAGACGGCAAAAAAGTCAAAGGTGCTATCACCGCTGAAAGCCCTTATGCCGCACGAAAGCAACTTCGGGTTCGGAGTATCCACCCTTCATCAATTACAGAGGTCAGCTCCAGAAGCGAAAGTAAAGCTGCATTGTTTTCACTATTTGCCAAAGGCGGCAAAAACCAAATAATCGATTTTACCAAACAATTGGCCACGCTTCTTAATTCAGGGATTAAACTGACTGAGGCCCTTTCAGTACTTACCTTGCAAACCTCCGATGTGCGATTCAAAAACGCCATTACCGATATTCGCGACCGCGTTGTCACCGGTGAGTCATTTGCCGACGCTATGAAAGATTACAGCGATTATTTTGATGTCATATATGTAAGCATGGTCCGCGTTGGCGAAGTTACCGGCGGCTTAGGGCAGTCCCTTTCGACCATTGCTAACTTTATGCAAAAACGCCAGCGAGTCGAAACGAAAGTAATAACTGCGATGATATATCCGTTCATTCTGATTTTCTTCTGCCTCGCGGCAATTCTGATTTTGACAATCAAAGTTATTCCCAGTATAGGCGAACAGATAAAAGCAGCCGGGCACGAACTGCCCTGGATTACAAGGCAACTGATGAACGTCGGTTTTGTGCTGACCAGCTGGTGGTTGTTGGTTGTTATTGCAGCGATTGTCGGGGTCATCTGGGGCCTTAAACGATTCTTTAAGACCGAACGTGGAGCATATATGCGCGATAAATTTATATTATCTCTACCGCTGTTCGGCTCACTTATAAAACAGCGAGTAGTATCGCGTTTCGCGACTACCCTCTCAACTCTTCTCGGCTCGGGACTCGCTATGGCTGAATCTCTTAGTGTTGTCTCAGAAGTCACCGGCAATACCCTTATGAGACAGGCAATTCACAAAGCACGCGAGAGGATTCTTGCCGGTGCCGACATCGCAACGCCGTTGAGAGACAGCGGCGTTATTGACCCGGCTATTGCTCATATGGTTGCTGTAGGGGAAAAAAGTGGCGAACTGGAGACAATGCTTAAAAATATCAGCGAAAACCTTGAGGCCTCCACCGACGTAGTTATTGAAAGACTCGGAGCAGCGATTGAACCGATTATTATAATTTTTATGGCCGTTGTAATTGGTGTAATTGCCTATGCTACATTACTGCCCATTTTGGAAATCTCATCATTACAATTGTGAGGTGATAATGGAAACAAAAGCAGGAAAAACTGGATGCCCGATACCCGATACCAGATACCCGAGCGGGAATCGGGAATCGGGAATCGGGAATCGAATACGTGGTTTTACAATGCTCGAAATTATGGCCGTGCTGATTATCATCGGCTTACTTGCTACACTGGTGGCAACAAAAGTAGCGCACAAAATAGATGAAGCCAAAGTTACGACCACCAAGGCCAACCTAAAGGCCCTTCATAATGCGGTTAACCAGTTCAAAATGGACACCGGCAGATTCCCAACCGAAGAAGAAGGACTTATGGCACTTATCGAACAGCCCAGCGACGTTGAAAGCTATGAGCCGGGTGGTTATCTGGAAACTACGGAACTGCCTAGAGACGGCTGGAAGCATGATTTCTTCTATCAGCTCTATCCTGATAGCGGTAAACCATTTGTAATCATCAGCTACGGGGCTAATGGTGAAGAAGGTGGTGAGGACTACGATGCCGACCTGTACAGTACCGATGCATACTGATTGCGTCGTGTGTGATGCGTCGTGCGTGATGCGTACAAAATCCGATATGCGCAATTCGCAATACGCAATACGCAATACGAGACACGGCTTTACTATGACCGAGATGGTAGTGGTGATAATAGTGGTTTCGCTGTTCGTACTCCTGGTACAGGCGAATCTTTTCGGATTGCTTAGAAAAAATACCTTCAGGGCACAAGTGCAGGACCTCGTATGCACAATGCAGATGGCTGCAAGTGCTGCCGCAGAGAGTAATAGAAGATACGAACTTATTATCGACCCGACCGAGCAGAACTATATCCTTCGTGAGATTACTTCGCCCGACTTGTCACAAGTGCTCCAGGAAGAGATTATTGTTGAAAATGACCTCAGCGATAATTGCCGGGTCGTTTATATTGAGTTCGATGATGGTGAATCCATCAACGATGGCTGGGCAAAGTTTCGAGTAGGACATTCAGGTTGGCAATATGGCGGAAAAATCGTCCTGCTCGATAAAAAAGAGCGGCCATATTCGGTAGTAGTGAACCGATTAAACAGAACTGTTTCGTTAAAAGAAGGTGATGTTGAAATTTTAAAACCAAAAGCCAAGGAAGAAGTGCCGTTCTGACTTCGGCGAGAATAGTGAGGTGTTGTACGTGATTTATTGGTCATTGCGAAATACCAATTTGGCTACGGCTTGTGCCTTCACCAAGACGAGCCCCGCCTGTCGACAGATGGGCTGGACGAGAGCCAGAGGGTTCAGTCTGATAGAAGCTGCGACCGCTTTGATGATACTTGCATTTATTAGTGCAAGCGTATTAACCGTTATAAATCGCTGTATGGCCTCGGCTGCGGATTCAGCCCTGCGCATGCAGGCCTTCGAGGTTACACGCGAGAATATGGAAAAACTCCTCACCGCCGACTCAGTCAAAGAAACCACCGAGTTCGGCACAAGTGACAAATATCCGGAAATCAAGTGGCAAACCGTGGTTGGGAGCTTCTACGAACCAATAACACAGCGTGTATGGGCCAGAGGTGCCTGCTCAGCCGAATATACCGATTCTGTCGGCGAAACACAAACCATCGAATTAACACACTGGCTAACCGACGTAACGAAACAACAGTTACTTGAGCTTTTGAAGCGACAACGAGACGAAGAAGAGCAGGTAGCTGCTATGGTCGCTGCTATGGCCATAGATACAATAGAAGAAGCTGCTGAGTATGCCGGCGTCGATGTGCAAACTGTCGAGCAGTGGGTTGATAATGGTATGCTTACGACCGAGGATGGCTCTTTTGTCAAAGATAATATCGATATCTTCAAGGAAAGTGATGGTAATCCCACGCCAGAAGCCGAAAGCCAACAAGTAGAATCCGTTGAGCAGCTAACAGAGCAGGCCCGCCAAGAGATTTCTGAGGTCGACGAGACCAAATCCACCGAGCCGGAAACCTCCACCGATGATGATTGGCAAGACCAGATAGAACCAATTACAGGTTTAACATATGGAGAACTGGAACAAATGGATTTCTGGGAAATCTGGGAACTGTTCACGAAGCTATACAACGAGGGAAAGTTCTGACCGGGTTCCCACTTCAATGACACCATCGAGACTAAATAAATGAAAAAAGCAACCGACAAATTCGTGAGAAAAATGGGTTTTTCGCTGGCAGAGGTGCTTGCAACCCTAATGATTGGGGCGATGATTCTGGTTGCGGTGCTGGGTATTTACAGCCGCGCCGAGCGCTCCGCTTCTGCAATTACACGCAAGCTTGATAGCTCTCGACTACCCCGCGAGATTCTGCAGCGTATCGCCGAAGACCTCGACAAAATAATCGCATCCGACTCCGACACAAGAATCGCTATTGAAAATAAACTTGAAAAAGGTCTGCCAACCTCCAGATTGACAATTCAACAAACTATCTATGACAAAGACAATAAAAAGCAGACATTTGAAGAAATCATTTGGCAGAGCAGCTATGACTTTGACGCCAATAGTCTCACTTTATACCGCAGCCACAGCGGTATCGCATTAGAAGACAAACTACTTGATGAAAAAAGGGCCGATTGGGAAAAAGAGTATCCCTTTGTACCGATTTGTACCGGCCTGACTTTCTTTAAGATACAGGTCCCACAGGGTGAGGATTTTCAAGATAAATGGACGAGTGCTTCTCTACCACGGGGTATTACAGTTACTATTTCTTTTGCCAGCCCTTACAAGACAACAACAGGCACTTTAGATGTGCCGGATTCGGAAAAAATCTCACGAACCATAGCCATTGACAGAACCAGAAAAATCAGATTCGTACTCCTACCAGAAGAAACCAAGGGAAAATAAGGTGATGACAGACGAAAGTCTATATAACAACAGTATCCAAAACCGCCAGGGCATTGTGTTGTTGGTAACATTAGTGCTACTGGTTGTGCTTTCGACTCTTGGGTATACCTTAAGCACCCGTCTGTCCGCACAGCGTCACCGTGACCAATATATCATAGATTACAGCAAAGCTCGCTATGGTTGTGACTCAGCGGTCAAATATGCACTTGCCACACTGCAAGACATCCAGCCGCAACTGATTAGCCGCCCGAGTGAGCCGGATTTCTCCGATTTATTTGTCCTTAGTCAGGACGAATACCAGCAACTTCTGGCTCAGATTGCTCCCGAATCCTCACCTTCCAGGATGGATAAAGATGAGAGTTTTAATGATGCCAATGATATCAACGATATCAATGATATTAGCAGTGCTGCTGACTCCAACAACCTTATTCCTCTAACGATACGTGGTCCATATGGCCCGCCCTGGCCGCTCATAACCAAGCCGGTTGAGTTCGAGATTGGTTCTACCACGGTCAAAATTCAAATTGAAGATGAAAATGCAAAATACCCCCTCGGCTGGGCACTGCTTGGCGATAAAGACGTTCAACGCGAAGCCGAAGCAGGATTCAAAACCTTCTGTGAATGGGTAGGTTTCGACTCTGCCCGGGAATACCCGGGACAGAGTGAATCACTAAAATCGGAGCTTGAACAGATAAGCGAAATAAAATCGTTCAAACTTGATTTTATACCGATTACAAGAGTTGAACGTTCAGCAACAAGTACAACCACAAGCAGAATAACCAGACGCGGAAGAAGAATCCCAGTCAGGCAAAGGCGGTCAACCACAAAAACCATACCTGTTTCCACGCAGATTGATGAACAGACCGTTCACTTTGCAAAACTTTTTCACAGCTCTCTGATCGATACTGAGGCCCTCGCCAGGCCATATATAGAAGGCAGAGAAGAATCGGCTCTGAAATATATGGGCCTGTGGGGTTCAAGAACGGTTAATATAAATACCGCACCTCGACATGTATTGGAAGCAGCTTTTGCTTTTGGCGGGGATGCTGAAAAAATAGCCGAGGCAATCATTCAAAGAAGACGCATACAGCCCTTTGAGGATATAGAAGATTTGAGACGCTCATTATTTAGCTACTCTGATTCGATTAAAAAATGCGAAAAGTACATCACGACCACCAGTACCTTCTTCACAATTAAAGTAACAGCTGTAAGTGGAGTGGCAGAAACATCGTCTGTTATAGCAGTAACAAAAACTGGAGAAACATTAAAAAAAATTGCAGTAATCTCCGATTAAAACTTAAAACTATGTTAGGAGCTTTGTCGCAGTGGAAGCTGAAAACTTCTTGGGAATTTATATAAGTAAGGACGCTGCAACCGTAGTCTGCCTTGGTTCGCAAGGCCAAGTCCTCGGTTGTTTTAGTGTTTCTATCCAGGAAAAAGAGGGGCAAAATCTCCAAATGCTGGCTATTCTTATTGCTCGGGGTTGCGCCGAGAGAGGACTTGAGTTTTCAGAAGCAACAGTCGCTTTGGATTGCGCAATGTTTATGCAGCATAATATACACAGCAACTTTACCGACCCAAAGCAAATTGCCGCTACCGTTCGCTTTGATACGGAGGAAGCTCTCGCAACTGACATAAGCGACGTTGCGCTCGCTTTCAATGTAACCTCAAGTGACCAGGCCGGCTCAGAGCTAACTGTCTTAACCGCACAGCGAAAGATATTGTCGGATATTCTTCTTTCTTTACAAAGCAGTAATATTGACCCTGTCACCATAGAGCCGGATGTTAATTGTCTATCAAGAATTGTCCGTCAAAATGTATCTTTGCCAGAGGGTTTGCATCCCTTGTTCGGGATGCTTTCTCACCGCAGCGGTTATTTAATCATCCCACCAACACCTTCAGCACCAGGTTCGCAAAAAACATCCGTATTACGAACGTTCTTAGTCGGTCCGACACAGAATAGGTGCGAATTACTCGCAAGAGAAATACTTATGACTACCGCTTTGATTAAAACCAACGAGCCGATAAATTGCCTTAAAGTTCTCAACTCCACCGGCTCGGTAGACTATCAACAACTAAGCGGCAAGCTCGGCATCGAAGCTACCGGCCTTGACCTGGCCCTCTGTGCTGCAACCGACCCACAAACTATAGCCGACTGTGATGACCCGGTAGATTTTGCAATCGCCTATGGGGCAGCTTTAGCCCATCTGGAAAAGACACAAACTATGAATTTCCGCAACGATTTTATGCCATATCAGGGCAAAAAACTTCGCCTGCAAAAAGCCCTGAAGTTCGCAAGTTATTCTGTTACTATTCTTATGCTTGCTGTTGGCCTTTATTTCCAAATGCAATTATTTAAAGTAAACAACAGTCGCAGCAAGCTCCGCAGCAAATTAACTAAAGATTATATGGCAGTTATGCCAGGCCAACGTCAACTACCACGCAAAATAAATCCTGTAACAAAGCTCGGAAGTGAATTAAGACGAATCAGAGATGTTAAAAGAGGCCTGATTGGAATTAAAGGCGAAAAACCCATATCGTCAAAACTAACCGTTGTGCTGCAAGCCATTAATGATTGCGCAGAGCAAACAAATCTAAATATAGATTCGATTTCAATCACAGAAAGAAGCATCAATATTGTTGGTGATACATCCAGCCGGTCAAGCACGTTAAAATTCTTCGAAGCAATTAAGAAAAACGAAATGGAGATATTGCAACAGCATCTCTATGCAAAAGACAAACGGGACCGTTTCAGCATAACAGTTGTGCCCAAAAGCGGTTAAGAAACTGATTTATGAAAGACATATATAAAAACCCAATTGTTTATTATATAGCCATTCCAGTTATAGCCGCCCTCTGGCCGCTACTGGTCTGGGCAGTATACTTGCCGTCCTCAGAACGCCGCCTAAATGACGAGATAAACCAATATAAGAAAGCCAAACAAATAATGCTGGAGATTCTTAGATTTGACCCTGCTCGGCTGGAACTTGCCGATTCAAATACGCATTCTGAAGAATTTGATTACGCCCTTGCTGTCCAACGTGTTGCTTCCCTATATGAAATATCGCCAGCCAATTACAATCTCAGTTCGGGGATAATCATAAAATCCGGTGGGCAAAGAAGCCAAAGTGCCCATGTATCTCTAAAGGATATTGGCATAGATAAGTTTGCCAATTTTCTCTCCACCATTCAGCTTCACTGGGCAAATTTGCAGTGTAACCGCATCAAACTCACCAAAAAGAAAAGCCCACCACTTAACATTTGGGATGCAGACCTCGAATTCAAGTACTATTATTAAAACACTTTTTATTTCACCTCTCTTCGTTTTTTGTTCGATACTTGTCCTCGCAAAACTTGTGCCCCCCCACTCCTGTCTTCCATCAGGAAGACATGGGGGTAACGGAGATTCCTCATCCCCTCCGCCTACTCCCCCCTACTGGCGACTAAAAATCCAGCCTTACTGCTCCATTTTTTGCATTTTCAAAAATTTTGCCTATTACTATATATAGTATATTGCCCAACTTTCCTATATGAACCTCTGCAACCAGCTCAGCACCAGTTTGGGGTGCCGGATGAGTTCTTTCAAATGCCGAATTTTGACATTAATAAACCTGATTTTATCGCAATTTGACGTAATTTTAGTCCCTTGGAGCAGTCAGCTAAGAGTTGAACTTTTCTAAAGTTTTTGGGCTGTTTCTGTCGATATCAATATTGACAAGTAGCTCTCGCCTCAGAAAGGATTCAGGGGGCACACAAGATATAGTGGTTCTCGGCTTTCGGGCGAATTTACGGACATTCACACCTGGAAGACCATCGTATAGGTAAATTTGATGCCAGATTTTGACTACAACAGCTCTCCTGAAAGCCAAAATCGACCCCACTCCCGTCTTCCGACAGGAAGACGTGGGGTTAATGAGGACTTGGCTGACGATAAGGATTTGCTTATGGAGCAGATACTTGAAAATATAAACACTACACCCATTGGCCAGGTATTAAAAAAGATTGCTTCACTGCCGGAAGTCCGCAGGAAGAAAATTATGGACGTCCGTCAGCAGCTTACCGAAGGCAAATACGACCTTAAAAACCGCTTGGATATTGCACTCGATAAAGTTATTGAGAACCTTACCATATAATAGGATTCGGATATTATTTTGTGGGCTTGACAAAATCACAACAATGAAGGAGGTTTATCACGTCGGCAAAGGGGGATGGGTATCTACACTTTTTAGCGTTTAACAAATCAAAGGGCCATATTTATAGAAAATTATAAGATTCTTTCCACCTGCGGGGGGCTCGGTAAGAACGACATACCTTTGTCTTTTGGAACCTGTTTTTCCGCAATTTAGGCAGGCAGCAAAACGGGTTTTTTAACCACTAAACTATTTCAGGAACATCATCGTCTTCCGGTTCATCCATATCGACGGGCTTATATCCCGGCTGCTTTGATCTCTCCTCCTCCTCTTCGTAGGCAGCTATGACTTTTTCCTGAATTTTTTTCCTGCATTCTACATTAATCGGATGAGCGATATCGGCGTGAAGCTTCATTCTGCCTTTGAAATCTTTCTTGGCCCGGTTGTCCGAAAGTGATGTCCCACAATTGTTACAGAATCTGGCTCTGAGATGGTTTTTACCACCGCATTTTTCACAATGGTCGCTCATCTTTCTCGAAGGCATAGCGACGAAAAGGCCGCCAGTGCCCTCGATAATCTTGATGTCGCGAACGACAAACTCGTTGTCCATCGTGATGGAGCAAAAAGCCTTTAATCTGTCATCCTTGTTCTCCACCAATTTGACTCTAACCTCGCTGATTTCCATTTTCTTGCCTCGCTAACTTCGTACTTCGTATCTGGTACTGCGTATATCATTTTATTCGTCTTTTGAACCGAAAATTTTTGAAAATTTTTGTTGATTTTTAGATTTTTCCCTTTTTGCCTCTCAATTCCGGCTTCTTACCAGCTATTGTTCCTGACAATCAAGGTTCTGCAGCCAATTTCCTTTTCGAGCTTAAGTTTGTTTTGCCTGGCTCTCCCTTCGTCAGTATCCATAATATAAAACATAGCCGAGCCACTGCCACTCAGGCAGCAAGGAGCAAAACCTGATGATTCTACCTTGTCTTTCAACTCAGCCAATTCATTATGTAAACTAAAACAGCTATTTTGCAGCATATTTGCGCACAATTTCAACACTAAATCAATCCTGTTTTTTCGTAAGTAACTATTTATCCGGACGTTAAGGTCATCGTATAGCGCCTGGTTGTGTCGATAATTAGCGTAAACCCTTTTTGTAGAAACACTTACATTAGACAGCACCAACAGGGCTAAAAAGTCAAAATTTTTGTATATTTTCTTAATTTTTTCTCCTTTTCCGCTACATTTTGCCAGTGGGCCATCCAAAAAGAAGGCAACATCGCTACCAAGTTGGGCTGCCAGCTTGGCGAGTTGGCGGTTGGGAAGTTGTAAATCGAGGTATTTGTTTAGCCCGATAAGGGTTGCCGCCGCATCGCTGCTGGCTGAACCAAGCCCTGAGCCAGCCGGGATATTTTTGGTCAGGGTGATTTTAATGTCGGCCTTTCCGGCCTTCGCAGCCCCCGCAGCTTCGCTTTTGCGAAGCAAAACGGCGGGGGCGGAGTAGGCTCGGCCGGTGTTTTCTAACAACAATTCGGCGGCTTTATAGACGAGATTTTCCCGTCCTTCCGGTGACCACTCCGGCCCTTTGCAGATAAGCTCGATGCCGGCTCTTTCGCCCTTCTCAATGAGAATTTCGTCATAGAAGTTTATCCTGGCCATTATGGTATCTATCTCGTGAAAACCATCGGGCCGTTTGCCAGCTATCAAAAGAGATAAGTTTATCTTGGCAGGAGCTCTTACTAATAAACCGTCATTGACAACCTCAAATTGTTCTTTGCATATCAACATTTCGTGGCTCGTCCATTCTCCGTAGCAGCCCCGACAAGTCGGGGGCTACTGCGAAGGATGAATCGCTCGTGACCCGAACAAGGTACTAAATTTGCTCGTTGACCCTGTTAGAAATACCATAACGAGCTAATAATGTAATACAAATAAGATTTCTAACAGGGTTGACATTATAGCAGGTTATTCGTATTCTGAACACAAGAATCGGCCACAGAGACCGCAGAGAAAAGAATAGATTGCTTCATTTCTTCGTTCCTTGCAATGACAAGCAGGAATAATGAATGACGAATAGTGAAACAAAAACGAGTAACGAGCGACGGGCGACGAGCGACGAGCAGGTTGCGTGGTGGCACTGGCACAGGCGATTATATAACTGGGTTATTCACTGGGCTGATACGCGTTTTGGCATCTTGGCGCTTATTCTGCTTGCAATAACAGAGCCCATCTGTGTTCCCATTCCAGCCGATGTACTGGTTATCGGCATGTGCCTGGGTAAACCGAAGCGCTCGATAAGATACGGCCTGACCTGTGCATTTTTTTCCGTTCTTGGCGGCACAATTGCTTTTTCTCTCGGGCTGGCTATCGGCGGTGAGAACGTGGTAGCATTTTTCGAGAGCGTTCATCTCGGCGCAAAGGCACAGTCAGCACTTGAGCTTTACCATAGGTATGATTTCTGGGCAATCGCCATCTCGGCGCTGACACCGGTACCTTATATGCTGTTTAGCTGGCTGGGTGGCATGGCTGATGTCTCAATAAAAAAGTTTGTAATAATTAGCGTAGTCTTCCGCACAATGCGATTTGGCAGTGAGGCGATGCTTTTTTATTTCCTCGGCGAAAAGGCCCGTCGATTGATAGAAAAATATTTCAACATCGCCACTGTTGTTGTTATCATACTTCTTGCACTGCTTGCCTTTATAATGAAAAAACTAAGCCATCTATTTATGGGCTGAAAAGTGAACGACGAACAAAAACAAGCACTTCTTAAGGTAGC
>CAZMSP010000022.1:0-24238 GCA_964568985.1 uncultured Pirellulales bacterium | reverse complement strand
TTGCCGGAGGGCTCTGGCTCATATCCAAATCAGCCGCCAAACGAAGAACCTCTCGTACGACCTGTTCGTGAATCCGCTCATCGCCCGTTATAAGCCTTGCTGCATCAAGTGCTTGCCGAACAAAACACGGGATACAGTCAAAATAGGTTTTCATAACCAATCTGGCCTTATTTGTTGTAACTGGTTGTTAATCTGTGCTTTTTCTGTGAACAAGCGTCTATACTCTCTACATATATTATGGGCATATGCTCATAATAAAACAAGTAAAAATTTGTAAAAAATTAAAAATTTTTTAGCTTTTACCACTTTTATAAGGTTTGGCAAGCCAAGGTAGAAAAGGAAAACGTGTGCAATTAGCAGAATTCCGGCTAAAATAGCGGATAATCCGCCGATAATCGCGTTTTTTACAGGCATTATTATGAAAATAGTAGCTGATGAGAATATACCGTTCGTGGCTGAGTGCTTTTCCTCGATAGGGGAGGTAACAGCTATACCCGGCCGGGAGATAACTCCGAGCATTGTTAGCGATGCCGATATTCTGCTGGTTCGCAGTATAACAAAGGTAGACTCGGAGTTATTGGGTGGCAGCAAAGTACGTTTCTTGGCAACTGCAACGATTGGTTTTGACCATATAGATACAGAATGTCTTTCGCGAAATAATATCGGCTTTGCCTCGGCGCCGGGGTCAAATGCTAATTCTGCAGCAGAATATGTTATTGCAGCGCTGCTTGAGATTGGGCAAAAACACAATATCAATCTACAAGGCAAATCGATAGGCATTATAGGTGTTGGCAACGTCGGCAGCAGGGTGACTAAAAAATGTGAAGCGTTGGGAATGAAGACCTACCTGAACGACCCGCCTTTGCAGAGACAAACGGGGGATTCAAAATATCTGCCGATAGAAGACCTCTACGATTGCGATTTTATAACATTTCACACGCCATTGACATTCGAGGGAATTGATAAGACATTTCATTTAGCTGATGAAAAGTTTTTCAAGTCATTAAAGCCAGGTTGCGTTTTTATTAATACCTCACGCGGCGGCGTTGTTGATAACAGCGCTCTTAAACAAGCCATAAAAGCAGACAAAATAAAAGCCACTGTTCTGGATGTTTGGGAGAATGAGCCGAACATCGATACGGAACTTCTCAAAATGGTCGATATTGGCTCGCCGCATATAGCCGGTTACTCACTCAATGGCAAGATTGCCGGTATGATTATGATATATAAAGCTGCCTGCAAATATTTTGGTCTTGATGCAGAATTCGATAGAGATGATTTTCTGCCGGAACCAGCAGTACCAAAGATAAAAATAAACTCAACCGGCAGCAGTGAGCAAAAGTTATTGTTGGACGCTGTAAGACAAGTTTATGATATCCGAGAAGATGATGCCAGACTCAGGCAAGTACTGAATAAGCCGGCAAAGACAAGAGGTGAGTTTTTCGATGGTCTGCGGAAGAATTACCCTGTTCGAGGGGAATTTCAGAATACGAAAGTGATGCTCGAAATTAAGAATGAGAGCTTATCTAATAAGCTAAATGGTGTTGGATTTAGAGAAATTAAAAAATCAGAATGACAGAGCAAAATTCAAAATTAGATAATAAACACGAGCAAATTGAATATGAACTTCCTTTCAAAAATTACTTGTATTTATTTTTCAGCACTACATTAATTATATTAGCATTAGCAATTATCTTTGTACCTTTTTGGTGGATTATTAATAGATTTATCCCCTCACTTAAGTATTGGTATATTTTCCTTTTTATGATTTGTAATGTACTTTTCATCGAATCTTACGAATGGTTTAAAGACTATAAAAAATACAAAAGACTCAATATCCCTTACAATCCTTGGTTGATAATATTAATATCTACCTTATCCAATCTTATCATCATTTCGATTTGTTACTTCTTAATTTCCAAAATAATATAGAAATAGGAGGGAAAAGTGAAAATCAATAGCAAAAATATCGTTGAGTGGCCAAGGGGTCAACTGGATTTTTCGGCTGGCTGTATCGTGATGGGTGTTTTGAATATTACGCCGGATTCGTTCAGTGATGGTGGTCAGTTCTTCGATACTAATAAGGCCATAGGGCATGGATTAAAAATGGCTGCCGATGGTGCTGCGATAATAGATGTAGGCGGAGAATCTACCAGGCCGAATTCTGAGCCAGTGTCAGCAGAACAGCAGATAAAACGTGTGGTGCCGGTGATAGAGGCACTTGCTAAAAAGATAAATGTGCCGATTAGTATTGATACTTATAATTTCGAAGTTGCCAAAGCTGCACTAAATGCAGGTGCGGCAATGGTAAATGATATAACCGCATTAAGTAATAAGCAGTTGGGAAAATTGGTAGCAGAGCAGCAAGTACCGATTGTCTTGATGCATATGCAAGGGACACCTGCCACAATGCAGGCAGAACCAAAATATGAAGACGTAGTTGCTGAAGTTCACCAGTTTCTTTTAGAGCGTGCGAAAAAAGCGCAGGGATTTGGAATAGCAAAAGACAGGATTTTCATTGACCCCGGCATTGGTTTTGGAAAAACGTTAGAGCATAACCTTTTGCTTTTGAGAAATATCGATAGATTTGCTGCAAGCAGCTATCGGGTTTGTATTGGTACAAGTCGCAAAAGTTTTATCGGCCAAATCACCAGCAAAGAAAATCCTGCTGAGCGGATATTCGGCACCGCTGCAACGGTGGCCCTATGTGTGGCAGCAGGAGTTTCAATCGTCCGCGTCCACGATGTGGCGGAGATGGTGGACGTAGTGAAGGTTTCCAGAGCTATTTAATAAGGAGGTAGCTTTAACATCTCGACCCAATGATATAGCATCTGCCTGAGTTAAATACTTTCCGGCTGAGGTTCGTTTGGGTCTTCGTCAAAACAATTGATAAAGCTGTTAATCAATACTGCCTCCGGCTGCGGCTCATTGGGGTCATCGTTGAGGTAAGTAATTCTATTGTCGGCAAAGATGGCCGAATTTGCATTTGCCACGGCTGTGGAGAATACCGTTAGCAACGATGCAAGCAGCAGTATGTTTAAGATTAGCTTTTTCATCCTTTTTTCCTTTTGAGTTAGCTAATGGTTTTGGTTTATTTCAACCTCTAATCCACTATAGCTTTCATCCTTCTGAATAGGTTTCCTGCAAAGTTTTAATAACGATTGGGCTGGTGATACCGCTGGGCAGCATCTTATCCTCCTCAGGCGTGATGCTAATGACGCCTATGTCACCCAACTCCGTTGTTTCAGAACCTCCATCATTAAGTGTAGCACCGATATTGGTTACATATCCCGAACTCCACTGTGTTGTATCGCACATCGAAATAATTGTCCCATAGATTTGTGCATTACCACGGACGTCAACAATCCCGCCGACAATAGCACCTGTCAGCACGTTGTTATCATTTTGCTCCGGGTTGGTATTGCCAAGGTTGACGTTAAAGTGCGGGGCAAGGATAGTTGCTTCCTGTACGCCAGAGGTGTTGTCGAAGGCTGCTTCACCGGTAAAGTAGAGACAGTTATTCTGCCATTTAAATACTTTAGGTACATCGGTTACAATCACGCCATTGAAGGTGCAGTTATCGAAGCGAACGTTATTATAACCGGTACTACCACTTTTATAACAATCGACATACAAGATGTTCTCAAAAGTACAATTCCTGAACAATGCATTGCGATTGTCGGGAAGATATGCGTTGTTAAACGTCTGATTTTCGTAAACGTGACGGTTTAATTGTCTGCTGCCACTTTTTGGCAGATTATAGTCACCCGGAGCATGGGGGAAGTACTCAATTACCCTTTCCCCACTTGGGCATGGGGGTATATCTGTGAGACTGCTTTTATAATCATCGGTGTCATAGTCAGATATATTCATACCGGGCATGTCTTGGTATGGCTGGCCATAGTTGATGCCCTCGTGGTACGCCTGAACTTCGTCGGCAGGGCTATAATAGCGGTCTTCATAGTTGGTACCCAATGGGTCGCCATTTGCGTCGATGGGATAGCCGTCTTCGTTAAGGGTTTCCAGTTGGTAGCTTTGGGCTTCAATTTGTTCAAGGGTTAAGACTGTGTTAATTGTTCCCAAAACGGCTGAGTCGCTGGTCATATTGTAAGGTGGTATTTCGGGACGGTCCCAGGAGCTGAATATATCTCCATGTATCGTTGTATCGCCGGTCAGCCACATTCGGCCTCTGCTGGCAATGGCGTAGTTCAAGACCTCGTTATCTTTTGTAATGGTCATATCTACGCTGACTTGCCTTTGAACCTGCCCATCAGTTCCTATACCCTCAAGCCGAATGGTATGTGTATCATCCC
Organism: uncultured Pirellulales bacterium; assembly: GCA_964568985.1. GTDB lineage: Bacteria > Planctomycetota > Phycisphaerae > Sedimentisphaerales > Anaerobacaceae > CAZBWE01. Next base: position 19,925 of record CAZMSP010000022.1, on the reverse strand, counting down.
GATAGAATCTGACCTGAAAAGAAGCATCTGCTGCTCCAAAACTTACAGCAGGCGTAATAATTTCGTTCGAAGTTGGTGTTGTTGCTTGTCCTGCCACCCAGGGTTCTGCCTGCACCTGGTCACACAGATTGCTCCAAGCTTCGTTGGCCTGGACAGTCGTAACTATATTGAAAGCGGTGCTTGGTAAAGGAGTGTTGGCTACGATGTATTTTCCACACTCCAGAGCTGATTCGGCGGCGGAAAGGGCTGAGTTGACCTTATGCTGATTATCCGCGATTTGTAAATTGACGCCGGACAACGAAGCCATTGAAACAGCCAGGGCGGAAAAGACAAGTACAAATATCATAGATATGATAAGAGCAGCGCCTCTGCGTTTCGAGTAGATTAGTTTATTTGCGGGATTCATTTTCCCCCCAACCGGAAAACATCCCCAATTAAATGCAATTTATGTCACTTCTATGTGCCATCTAAAATATAATAAATGTTCACAATAAAGCCAAAAAAGCTGAAAAAACGACGTGATTAATGAAGCCACATTTTATGTCCTATAAGAAGGCGCAAAAGAATCCAACTTCTATGGTTTTTTGCTTGCCTGCTTATACTCTGTCCTCAAAAAAACCACAAAAACTTAGAATGGGCGTGTAAGAAATCTTTAGTTATTGTTACTATTACTATTGAGAGCAGGTAATCTGGATGACAGACGACAAATGTGAAACAACGTTTAAACAATGGCTTGGTGAGCACCAGGGGCTGATTTTCAAGGTTGTTTGGGCCTATGCAGGCACGCCGGAAGACCAGGACGACCTGTTGCAGGAGATTCTCTTGCAGTTGTGGTCCTCAATTCCTAATTTTCAAGGAAAAGCCAAGGTATCGACTTGGGTTTACCGCGTGGCGCTGAATACAGCGTTGGTCTGGAAACGAGCCGTGAGAAAAAGCAAGCGACGACGCACACCAGTGATAGACATCAACAAAATGCCTTATACGGGACAGGAGCATACTGATTCAGGGGAAAATAGGCAAATCGTGGACAAGGTATATGGGGCAATTCGTGAATTGCCGAAAATCGATGGTTCTATTGTTCTTATGTGTCTGGATGGTCTTAGCTATGATGAGATGGCTGATGTTCTTGGGATTTCCAAAAGCAACGTGGGGGTGAAATTGAATCGAGCCAAAAAACAAATGGCTAAATTATTGAAAGGTCTTATAGATGACTTTTGATGAATTACAAAAAACGTGGCAATCACAGGAAAGCAGCTTCAAACTGCGTATTGATTCGGATGTGCTTTTTAAGGAAGTTCGAAGAAACAAAAAGCATTTTGAGTCGGCTGTCTTTTGGCGAGATGTCCGGGAGATAGCGGCTGGTACCTTTGCCATTTTAGGATTCTTGGGTTTCTCCGTATTTTTCTTCTACCGCGGCTTGACGCTGGTTGCCTTGGGGTCAGTTCTGGCGGCCTTGTTCGTGCTTTGGGTGGTCCTATTCTTTATAGCTGACCGCGTCGTTCAAAGAAAAAGACACCCCAGCCGAGACAAATCGCTAACCGCGTGCATCGAGGATTCTCTGGCACAGGTCAACCACCAGATTTGGTTGCTGAAAAATGTTTTCTGGTGGTATTTGCTGCCGCCGGGCATAGGTGTGGTCATTTTATCTGGCACTATGGTCTGGCAGATATACGCCGTGGTGAAACCGGTGTTGATAGAACTTCTCGAAAACCTGACCCTTGTTGCCCTTGTCTTTTGGGGCGTTTACCTCCTAAACCAGCGTGCTGTCCGAAAGGACTTGATGCCCCGCAAGGTCGAACTTGAATCGCTGCTGAACAGTCTCTCTAACAGCAGTAGAACTACGTAGCTGTAGCCTGCTCTGCAAAATATGAGCTGCGGGCAAAGGGCGAAGAGATAACCCAGGAAAATCCCAGTCCAATTGCTTTCTGTCTCCAGAAGTCAAACTTGTCAGGTGTGATGTATCGGACGACTTCAAGTGAATCTTTCGATGGCTTTAGATATTGGCCGATTGTGATTCTGTCACAGCCGACATTGTGTAAATCTCTTAAGACCTGCTCGATTTCTGCATCAGTTTCACCCAGGCCGAGCATAATCGAGGACTTGGTCTGAATGGTACCATAGCTTTCTTTAGCCATTTTGAGTAGATTTAGAGAGCGTTGATAGTTTCCGCCCGCTCTGGCAACTGGGTATAAAGAGGGCACGGTCTCGACATTGTGGGCGAATACAAAGGGCAAAGCACCGCTGAGAATTTTTATGGCCTTGGCCTGGCAGTTGCGAAAATCAGGCGTCAGTATTTCAAACCTAATATCAGGGCACTTTTGCCTAACAGTGTTAATACAATCACGAAAATGGCTGGCACCGCCATCCGGCAAATCATCCCGATTGACACTTGTAATTACAAGATATTTTAAGCCCATTTGCTTTGCCATCTCAGCTAAACGTGCTGGTTCGGTTGGGTCCGGCAGGGCAGGCTTGCCAACGGCTACCGAACAGAATTTACAATTCCGTGTGCAGATATTACCTAATATCAAGACTGTTGCAGTGCCTCTTTCCCAGCACTGGCCTTTATTGGGACAGTTCGCATTATTGCATATAGTTTCCAGGCCCAGAGAGTTTAATACTTGCTCAGTATGATGGAAAGTTTCGCCGGCTGGTGAGGGCCTGCGAAGCCATGGAGGTAATTTGCCTCTTGAATTGCGTCTGACAATCGGCGGAAAAGTCTGCACATCAGAAAAATGCTCGATAAGTAACTCCTTTAGTTTCTCCTTTACTTGATTCATTGTGTGTCGCTTGCCGGTTTCTTTCAGGACTGAAGTCATTTCTATATTGTCCAGACCACAGGGGATAATGAAATCGAAGATACTCAAGTCATTCTGAACATTTATGGCCATACCATGATACGTTACAAATTTCGATACACGTACACCAATAGAGGCAATTTTTCCGGCACCGACCCATAAGCCGGGGTAGCCTTTTCGCCTTTTGGCTTGAACGCCAAATTGCAAAAGCAGCTCTATACCTATCTCTTCGAGAGCTCTAATGTACTCGCTGATGCCCAGGTCGAGCTGCTTTAGATTCAGAATCGGGTAAAAGACCAATTGGCCGGGATTGTGCGCTGTAGAACCGCCGCCTCTGCGGCTCTCAACGACATTAATGTTGCATTTTGCAAGCTCTTCATGGCTTGCCTGTAATTTATTTGCGCTCTGCCGGGCACCGAGGGTAATGACAGGGGTGTGCTCAACCAATAAAACGGTATTTGGTATTTCACCTCGGCGTCTTTTTTCGTGTAGCTGGTGCTGTACTTGCAGAACCTGCCGGTAATCGCTAAGGCCGCAATCGGTAATACTCAAAGGATAACTTTTTGTTTTTTCAGCCGCAGATTTCACAGATTTAATTTTAACATTAGATTGAGCAGATTGCACGGTTTTATCTTTCAATGCAGAGTTTGTAGGAATAAAGAAAAAAGGGCTGACTAAGTCAGCCCTTGATTTGCGAATTAAATTTTATGATGGCTTATCTCCTGCGTTTTTTTCTCAAAGCCAGACAACCTAACCCAAGCAGCAAAACCGTCGCCGGTTCGGGGACAACTTTTGTTCTGAATATCTGATACTCGCCATAATCACTACCAGGTGTTAAGGCACTGCCCCATATCCAATCGGCCTCACTGCTAATTCCAGGTATGTAACCCCATGGACTACTGCCGTGATCTATATAATCTGAAACTATATTCCAACTTGCACCGCTAATTTCACTGGCCAATTCAGATTCGGTTGGTGCCGGCGAGCCATCGTCTAAGTCATTAAAAGTTAAATAGACTTCCCAGTCTAAGGTGTTGGTTAGAATTGTGGTACCAACGTCAGGAATAACGAATTGTCCAATTAAACCCTGAGCGGTGCCATCATCACTCCATGCGACGACATAAATGTAGTCTCCAGCCGTTATGTCAAATGTGAAGGATTCAGCCAGGGACCAGTTATATGAACCTGGAGAACCACCGCTGTCTAATTCATTTCTTCCCACAAAGGTGGCAAAACTACCATTCACGGCGCCAAAATATAGCCCATAATGGTTATCAGCTGTAATCGTAGCCTCTATATTTATGGCATATGCTCTTGTAACGCTACCAAGAATAAAAATAAATATCATAACGGTTATTCTTTTCATATATATATCTGATTTTTTCATTTTTCTAATCCTTTCCCCTCCAAATACCACTGTCTTTATCTAAACCCTTTCCACACTTGGACTCTAAAGCAACCTTGTTTTTGCGAGTACAATGCTGATTTTGAACTTTTAGGATTTGGACAGACCCATCTTCCTCCTCAAATTTGATTAAAGTTTTAGGATGCTCCGCCCAATATCCTTAAAATCTTAATAAGCTTAGAAGGAGTACTTGCAAAGGATATACCAGCCTCAACAAACAAAGACAAAACACCACATATATTTTTACCTAACGGCTTATGGCAGAAATGATTAGATTTATATATAATGTTTTTGTGTCTATAACAGTTAGATTATGCATTTTAACATTATGTTGTTTTTTATCAACACCGATTATACCTAAACAACCCATTTTTGCGTATATATCGGATGTAATATGTCAAATGGCCCTATAACTTGCTTAATGTTTACAAAAAACAACGCTGCTTCAAAGGATAGGTAAAAGTAGGCAAAAAGATAGTTATCTACGAAGAAAATAAAAAAATACCCTGCATTATATCTTTGGTGGATTATGCAAGCTTAGGCCGAAGGTGTCTTCGATGGATTCTTTTAGTACCTCTGAAATAGTTGGGTGCGGAAAGCTTAAACGAGTGATTTTTTCAGTTGTCCCCAAGAGTATTCCAGCGGCAGCTATAAGCTCGGTTACCATTGAGCCGACCATTGTAATGCCAACAATTTTGTTTGTGGTGTTATCTTTTATGGCCCGGATTTCACCGACGGTTTCGTTATGTGCGACACTTCGGCTGTTTGCCTTGAAGAAAGAGCTTCCGACAGAAATATCGATGCCTTGTTCCTTGCAGGTTTGCTCATTTTTGCCGACTGAAGCTATTTCAGGAAATGTATAAACTGCTCGCGGTATGTTGGAGTAGTCAGCCATTTTTTCATCACTGCCTGTTGCATTCATCGCCGCAACCTCGGCTTCAGCAAAGGCGCCGTGAGCTAAAAACGTTGTACCTACAGTATCACCAATAGCATAAATGCCGGGAACATCGGTTTCCATCTTATTGTTGACTTTAATTGCATGACCAGACATTTCAAGATTAAGGGCTTCGACTGTTTCTTTATCGACAACTGGTCTTCGTCCGACTGAAACGAGCACCTTTTCCGCATCGATGGTCTGGCCATTTTCCAAAGATACTTTTGCCAATCCACCGGTTTTATCTATCAACGTTACTTTCCGACCTGTAATACAATCTATGCTGAGTTTGCTTAATTCGCGCTGCATCAATCGGCCGACCCATTCGTCCTCCATCGGTATCAATCGGTCAAGAGCCTCAACGATGGTTACCTTTGAACCTACGACAGCGTACACACAGCCAATTTCACAGCCGATTACTCCGCCACCAACAATGACCATTGATTTTGGAATCTGCTGTAGTTCGAGGGCTTCATAACTACTGATAACGGTCTGACCATCAAAAGGTACATCTGGAAGCTGTATCGGCTGTGAGCCGGTAGCGAGGATTATTTTATCCGCTTGTATTTGTGACGAGGTAGTATCAGAGGTGATTTCAACTTGATTTGGTTCGGTGACGATGCCCCGACCCTGGAATATTTTTATTTTGTTGGCCTGTAGCAGTCCTGTTAGACCCTTGCGAAATCCGGATACAACAGCGTTTTTTCTTACCTGCATTTTTGGCCAATTAGGGGTGGCTAATGCAACATCAACTCCCATCATCGCAGCGTGCTTTATCAAAAGCAAAGTGTGGGCTGATGCAAGTAGTGTCTTCGATGGAATACATCCGCAATTCAAACAGGTACCGCCAATAAAGCCCTTCTCTATGAGAGCCACGGAAGCGCCTCTTTGTGCACATCTGATAGCTGCCGCATAACCGCCGGGGCCGCTGCCAATTACCGCAACATCAAATTTTTCTGCCATATCTTTAACCTCATATATGATTATACAGCTTTAGTTACTTTGCGATAGTGGTATGGGCGGCGTCGAACATTCTTACTCCGCCGGTATCCAGTTGCAAAATCAGGCCTTTTTCAGGGTCTATTCCAACGCAGTTGCCGCTGAATTTTTTGCCATTGAAGATAAGCGTTGCCCTTTGATTTAAAAGGGTGCTTAACTGACGCCAACAGTTTATAACTTTTTTGCTGTTTTTCTCCGCGACTCGAAGCCAATGGTCTACTGAATAAAGCATCCTCTTTACAATTGAGTTACGGTCACATATTGTTCGGGCTTCGATGTCGATGCTTGTGGCGATTGATTGTAATTCGGGCGGAAAGGAATCTTCCTTCTGGTGACAGTTTATTCCAATGCCAAGAATGTAGACGGGGTGACTATTATAGTTTTTGGATTCAAGCAGAATACCAGCGACTTTTTTAGCATTTAGGATTATGTCGTTGGGCCATTTGATTTTTGCAGACTTGCCGCCGATTTCCCCAATAGCTTCAGCAACTGCGACAGCTAAAGTTAATGACAGCAGTTCAGCTTTGCATTTGTTTTTAGTCAGAACAATTGAGCAAATGATGCTGTCTGCTCGTCCGCTCATCCATTTTGCACCGGCCCGGCCTCTGCCGGCCGTTTGCTCTTCGGCAAAGACAACCAGACCATCATTTCCCTTGTTCGCCGCATATTTGGCTGCGATATCGTTGGTGCTCGAAGTGCTGTTATAGATGATGATTTCTTTGCCGATGCGATTGGTATTGAGATTGGCCTTTATTTTTTCAGGGTCCAGCGGTTCGACGTTGCTCACCGCCCTGAGTTTATCGAAGGGCAGGTCGTTTTCTTTCATAGCATTGTTTTACCTGTCGAGGGCGATATCGGCCGCTGCTGCTGAGTGAGTGATTGCACCGACGGCGATTCTATCGACACCGCACTGGGCGATGGCTGAAACACTGGTTAGTGTAATGTTTCCTGAGGCCTCGAGCAGTGGTCTTTTGCTTTTGCCGCGCATTTTATTTCGCATTTCGACTGCGTGTTTCAACTGCCACTGCCCCATATTATCAAGCAGCACAATGTCAATGCCCGGTATCTCCAATACATAATTAAGCTGGTCATCAACATGGTCAACTTCCACAGCGATGAACTTGGTGCCTTTTACCTTTCTGGCCTCACAGACTATTTTTCTGAGTTTCGGTTGAAAGTTTCTTCCGAGCTGCGCGAGGTGATTGTCCTTAATCAGGATTCCATCATAAAGCCCCAGGCGATGATTATGCCCACCACCACAGCGGACAGCATACTTTTCGAGGATTCGCCAGCCGGGCAGCGTTTTTCTGGTATCGTAGATTTTTGCTTTCGTTCCCTGAACAGCCCTCACATATTTGCCGGTTGTTGTGGCTATTCCACTGAGCCGCTGCAGGAAATTGAGCATAACGCGTTCAGCGCTGAGCATTGAACGCAAAGGCCCTTCGATAGCAGCGAGTTTGCAGCCAACATGGGCGGATTGGCCGTCATCCACGTAAACCTTCAACTTAAGTCTTGAGTCGTAGTGTCTGAGAATCTCTTTGACAACCTCCATCCCGCAAACGATTATCTCCTCACGTGATATGATGTTTGCTTTATCGATGGTATTTTCTTTGAATAGAATATCACTCGTTAAATCCCCTTGCCCGAGGTCTTCTTCAATTGCCATTTTTATAAGGGGCAGGGCTTTTGCTATATTTAGTTTTTTCATTTTTCTCTTTTCTCTCATTTGCTAATCCACAATTTATAAAGATTGAAAAAGGTAAAAAAGCAATCAGATTAAAGATTGTTTTTTCTGCGTCTTTTATGCTCTTTTGAAGCTAAAAATTCGCTTTTCTTTTTTCGAGAGCTCACGAGGACTAATTCCGGCAGCTCTTTTAATTCGCGCAGCTGGTCTCGCAAAAATGCTGCCCGTTCGAAATCAAGCCCTTGTGCTGCTTCAAGCATTTCCTGCTCTATCTGAGAAGCTAACTGCACCTTGTCATATTCGGACTCGCCAAAACGGATTGCCTTTCGGGCAGTTTTCCTTGCTTTTATTTGTTCAGTTAAGCTCCTGCGAATCTCCTTTTTTATCGTTTCAGGCGTAATACTATGCTCTTCGTTGTATTTTAATTGGATTTTACGCCGTCTGTTTGTTTCGTCAATAGCTTTTTGCATCGATTTGGTAACGGTGTCAGCATATAAAAAGACGGTGGCATTGATATTTCGTGCGGTTCTGCCGATGGTTTGTATCAATGAAATCCGGCTTCGAAGGAACCCTTCCTTGTCAGCATCGAGGATAGCGACTGCAGAGACTTCCGGCAAATCCAGGCCTTCACGCAGCAGGTTTACCCCCACAAGAACATCGAACTGGCCATTACGCAGGTCCTGGAGTATTTCAATACGCTCAAGAGTATCGATTTCGCTGTGTAGATAACGGCAGCGAAAACCTTTCTTAATGATAAAACCGGAGAGGTCTTCAGCCATCCTTTTGGTCAGGGTTGTAACGAGCATTCGTTCTTTTATTTTAACACGCTTTTCAATCTCACCCAGCAGATGCGGAACCTGGTTGCCGGCCGGGTGAACAAAGATTTCAGGGTCTAAAAGCCCCGTGGGTCTTATGATTTGCTCGACAACTTCATTATCACACTTTTCCAGCTCGAACGGCCCTGGTGTAGCTGAAACAAAAATGACTTTGGCCCAATTTTCCTGAAACTCTTCAAATCGCAAAGGTCTGTTATCCAGCGCGCTGGGCAGCCTAAAGCCGTGTTCGACAAGGACCTCTTTTCTGCTTCTGTCACCGGCCCACATCGCCCGCAGTTGCGGAATGGTAGCGTGGGACTCGTCAATGAATAATAGAAAATCTTTCGGGAAATAGTCAATCAGTGTATAAGGCCTGGCTCCGGGCGGAAGCCCTGAGAGGTGTCTGGCGTAATTTTCAATGCCGCTGCAATAGCCGACCTCCTCTATCATTTCAATATCGTACCTGGTCCTTGCCTCGAGGCGCTGGGCTTCGAGCAGTTTCCCCTCGCTTCGCAATTCCAACAGTCGTTCTTTTAACTCTGCCTTTATGCCCTCTACGGCTGAGCCGACCCTTTCAGCGGGCATAATATAGTGCTCAGCCGGATATATAAAAACCTGTTCTTCAATAGCCAGGATTTCACCTGATACGGGATTTATATAGCTAATCTTTTCTATTTGCTCTCCGAAAAACTCGATACGAATTGCAAAAGATTCATAAGATGGATGCAGCTCGACTACATCGCCGCGAACTCTAAACGTCCCACGTTGAAAGTCAATATCGTTTCGACTGTATTGGATATCAGCTAATCTCCCAAGCAGAACATTTCTATCGACACTGTCGCCGGTGCGGATAGCAACTACGCTGGCTTTATAATCTTCAGGTGAGCCAAGCCCGAAGATGCACGAGACCGAGGCGATAATTATACAATCATTCCTCGCTGAAAGACTTGTAGTAGTGGACAGCCGGAGGCGGTCAAGGTCGGCGTTTTTTGAGGCGTCCTTTTCGATGTATATGTCCCGCTGTGGGATGTATGCCTCGGGCTGATAGTAATCATAGTAGCTGACGAAATATTCGACTGCGTTTTCGGGAAAAAGCTCCTTGAATTCCTCATAAAGCTGGGCTGCCAAAGTCTTATTGTGAGATATTACGAGTATAGGCCGGTCCTGCTGAGCTATGACGTTGGCCATCGTGAAGGTCTTGCCGCTGCCGGTAACTCCCATGAGCGTCTGGAATTTTTTGCCGGCCTGCAGAGCTTCCACGAGCCGCTCTATCGCCTCCGGCTGGTCGCCTGCAGGATTAAACTCCTTGTTTATTTTGAATATCGCCATATCTTCATTGCAGAAAGCAACAAGCGTTTAAGGATACACTGACGCTTATTCTAACAGTAAGTTGGGCATATTTCACCTATAAATTAGCGTATAACCTATGGCAGTGGAAATAGATAAGGTAACACTATTTCTATTTTGAGGCGCTCGTACTTCGCAGCGAAGCGCTGCTTCGCAGAGTAGTAAGGGTTTGGGGATAGGTGATTGCGGAGAGGAGAGCATCACCGTATCGCTGCCAGAGTGCGTCCGAACTAAGCGATGAGTCAATTTGGGTCATCTCGAAGGTTATGATGGGGATGCCGAGGGTCAGACCTGCGTATGAGCCGAGCGAGCCGGGCTTTTCGCCGATTTTTTCCACCGGTAAATTACAATGCTGCGACATTTTCTTAGCCAGATAATAAGCTGGCCCATCATAATCGATGCAGGTCAGCGGTTGATGAATGCTAACGATACGGTCTGGAGAATATTCGCTGATTAGCTGCTCAATGGCCCGTGTCTCCGGCTCAGAAAGTGCTTTGTAGCCGAACTCTTTATTGTTAATGCGGTTATCTGTTTTAAAATTGCGGTTCAAATCCACATCATTGGCATTGAAACGGCTGTTGTAAGCCAGACCATCGGGATTGGCCACAGGCAGGAGCACAACCTTTCTACCTGTCAGCAGTTGCGGGTTATTCTGAAGATATTTTGCCAGCTGTCGAACAAGCGGCGTTCCAGCAGGTTCGTTTCCGTGAATTGTCGCTAAGATTAAGGTTACATCTTGGCCGCGACCAATAACGGTGCACAGAATCGGCCGCTTATGGACAGAACTGCCGACAATACGATATTCGGGAACAACTAAAGCCGGTGTCGGTGGAGGTAGGCAAGGAGGTGAAACAATTTCCGGATAGCTAACCGGCTCAGCACAGCCAGCAAAGGCCAAGAGAGCAAAGAAAGCACAAACCAGCAAGATAATGGAGTACTTGTTATTCATTTCAATAACCTAATCGGCATTATCTGCCTATTTGCTCCAAAAACTGATGTAGCAAGGCATTATAAACGCTCAGGACAACGGCGAGAAAGGAAATAGATTGCAAATTGACAGGCCAGAGTATGTTGGTTATTGTATGGAGTGAAAGTCTAATTTTTACCCCTAAGGGGGTCTGCATTTCGGGATTTGGATATGGGACAAAATATCGATTTTGAGATAGTTGTGATAGGGGGCGGGATTGTAGGTCTGGCTTCGGCTTACAAGATTGCGTTGGGTCATCCTGATATTCGCATTGCTGTACTGGAAAAAGAAGAAAGAATCGCTGCTCACCAGACCGGACATAATTCCGGCGTTATCCATTCCGGGCTTTACTACACACCCGGGTCAACAAAGGCAAAAACCTGCACTAAAGGACGAAAAGAATTGGTGGATTTTGCAAAGAAGCACAAAATCCCATACGAGATTTGCGGCAAGATTATTGTCGCAACGCAAAAGAAAGAGCTGGCGAATCTTGAGCGAGTTTTCCACAACGGCCAGAAAAATGAAATAGAAGGGATTGAAAAAATTGGGCCTGAGCAAATTAAGGAAATTGAGCCGTTTTGTCACGGCATCGCAGGAATACGAGTGCCCTGCACAGGGATTATCGACTTCACTGAGGTCGCAAAGAAATTAGGTGAGCTTATAGAAAAGGGAAAAGGCAATAAAGTTTTGACTTCGCATAAAGTACTGAGGCTTGACAAGCACGATTTCTTCACGAATGTTGTGACAAATAAAAAAGCTTTCACCACCAAGTTTATTATCAATTGTGCCGGGCTTCAAAGCGATAGAGTTGCCAAAGCCGATGGTAACGAGCCGGGGATGAGGATTGTTCCTTTCCGCGGAGATTATTATGAGCTGACAGAAAAGGCAAAGGAAAAGGTCAAAGCGCTTATTTATCCTGTCCCGGATCCGACTTTCCCATTTTTAGGTGTTCATTTTACGCGCAAGATTGACGGCTTGGTCGAATGCGGGCCAAACGCCGTCTTCTCATTCAAGAGAGAAGGTTACGGCAAAACAGATTTTAACTTCAAAGACAGCTGGGATGCACTATCTTACCGTGGGACGTGGAAGATGTTTTTAAAGCATTGGAGATATGGCCTGGGCGAATATGCAAGGGCATTTTGCAGCAGGTGGTTTCTTCGGCAACTTCAGCGGCTTATCCCCTCACTTGAAGCAAATGATATAAAACCCGGCAAAGCCGGCGTACGTGCCCAGGCGGTTGGGCCAAGGGGCGAACCAATTGATGATTTCAAGATAGAAAGACAAAAAAATTCCATTCACGTTCTAAGTGCACCATCACCGGCCGCAACGGCATCGCTCGCAATCGGCGATTATATAAACGAAATAGCCACGGAATACTTTAAACTCTAAGAGAGCGTACAGCAGCCAGCGTTTAGCGGACAGTGAATAGTCGTTAGTAGATAGTATTTAGCTATAGAGCACAGAGGAATTCAAAATGAAAAAAGCAAGAATGAAGGAAATGGTTTTTATTTTGATGGTCCTTTGTTTTTTGGGTGGATGTGCTGAAAGAGGTGAACAAAAAAATACCGTGAAAACAAAGGCAAAGAGTCATAAAGGATTCCCGGTTGCATTGTACGTGCCAGGTGATGAGGGAATGCCCGTTAGGGTAAAAACCAAAGAGGGAACACCTCTTAAAGTACAGTTGCAGGAGGATAACGGAAAACCTTTGAAGATAGAGATTAAGAGCGACACAGCTTTGCCTGTAGCGTTAGATATGGAAGGGGATAAGCGTTTGCCAATAGAAATTAAGCTGCCACAAGTCGCATTAGTATCTATAGCAATTGCAGCAGGAGCAATTTTGTGTATTACTATTTTCACCTGCTTTGCCGCTATAGGTGCTGCCCACAGCGCCAGGGCAGCTTGTAAATCAGCCGATGCAATCAAAAAAGTCCTACAACAATCAAAGTCGGATTTACACGCTACGAAGAAAGATTTAGTTACTAAATGAGCAAATACCGAACTGATAGTTTGTTTGAGATAGAACAGGCCGATAAAACGGCCTGTCATCATATTATCCGCGTAGCGTTTGAGTCAGCGGCGGACAGGGAGTTCGATTATCTTGTGCCGGATGAAATCTGGCCGATTCAAGTAGGCCAGAGAGTCGAAGCTCCTTTCGGCAAAAAAGATAAGCTGCAAATCGGATTTTGTGCGGATATTACAAGTCCAAGGCCAGATCCTTCGACTCCGCTGCGCTCCGCTCAGGATGACAAAAAAAGGAAATTTAAACTCAAAAAAATATCTAAAGTCATTGATAAAGAGCCATTGTTAGATTCCGAGCTGATGGAGCTGGCGCGGTGGATTAGCAGTTACTATGTTTGTCCATTAGGCCAGGTTTTGGCTGCAATGGTGCCGGGGGCGGTGAAAAAGGCAGCCGGAGTTAAAACGCAAAGATGCGTTTACCTTGCAATCAATTCCAGGGACATTGAAGAAATCATTAAACAGTTAAGGGGCAAAAAGCAAAAGCAAATTGTAAATTTCCTGCAGGGTAAAGGGGCTTTCAACAAAGAAACAGCTTTAGAGTCGCAGGAGCTTTTAGAAGCAGCTGGCTGTACAAACGAGCCGATAAAAAAATTAGCCGAGAAAAAGATTATTAAAATAACCGAAAAGACAATATTGAAATCTTTACCTGCCATTCCGAAAGGTATGGCAATCAAAACAGAAGGGCGAATAATCCTCAACGAAGACCAGCAAAAGGCACTCACCCATTTCAAAGACCAGATAGAAACAGGCCAATTTGGTGCTACACTTCTACATGGCGTAACCGACAGCGGCAAAACAGAGCTTTATATCAGGGCTATCGAGCTGGTCTTAAAAAAAGGCAGGGGGGCAATTGTGCTGCTTCCGGAAATTGCTCTTACAACGCAGACCATTCAGCGATTCATCGCAAGATTTGAAAAAATAGCTGTAATGCATTCGGGATTAACCGCTTCTCAACGAAATTCACAATGGCAGAAAATAAAAGCTGGCCAGGCAAGTGTAGTTATAGGTGCTCGCTCAGCGATTTTTGCACCGCTGCCAAAGCCTGGTCTTATCGTTGTCGATGAGGAGCATGAGCCAAGCTATAAGCAGGATACTGCACCGCGTTATCACGGCAGAGACGTGGCCATAAAGCGAGCACAACTGGCAAATGCGCATTGTATTTTAGGTAGTGCCACCCCGTCATTAGAGACATTGTTAAACTGTAAAAGCAAAAAATATTACAGCCTGGTACATCTGCCCAGAAGAGTGATGGACCTGCCTATGCCTGAAATGAAACTTGTCGATTTACGACAGCCCCCGCTCCTGTCTTCCGACAGGAAGACGCGGGGGCAAAAAGGAATCAATCTAATAAGTGAACCATTAGCTGAGCGTTTGAAGGAAGTCCTGGCAAAAAAGGAGCAGGCCATTTTACTATTAAACAGACGCGGTTACAGCAATTTTGTATTTTGTCCATCCTGCAAGCATACCTTACGCTGCCGAAACTGCGACGTGACGCTAACCTTTCATAAATCAGAGGCCTTCGATAGTGACCAGATGCGGACGGTTACTGGAAAACATTTAAGGCACGGTTTCGCCATATGTCATTATTGTTTATCTCAGACGCTCGTGCCTGAAAAATGCCCGGTTTGCGGTAAGGCAATGGCGATGATTGGACTTGGCTCACAACGGTTGCAAGAAGAGCTGGCCAGGAAATTCCCCGAAGCTCGAACATCGCGGGTTGACAGTGATTCTATGCGGGGCAAAGACTATTACCGCATATTGAGAGATTTCAGCGACGGGCGAATCAATATATTAGCAGGAACCCAGATGTTAGCTAAAGGACTGCATTTTCCAAATGTTACGCTGGTGGGCATCATCAGCGCCGATACTTCACTTTATCTGCCGGATTTCCGTGCGAATGAGAGAACCTTTCAACTGATTTCCCAGGTGGCCGGCCGGGCAGGACGCTCTGCGAAAAAAGGTATGGTATTCGTTCAAACATTTTTGCCGGACCAGCCGGCAATACAGTTTGCATTAAAAGGAGATTTTGACGGCTTTGTGAAGGAGGAACTAAAACATCGCAAGGCCTGTAACTTGCCGCCGTTTTGGAGATTGGCAGCTATTGTGATGCGAGACAGGAATTTCGACAAAATTGAAGCTGCCTGCAAAAAAATGCGTGAAAAAATCGACCAGATTACCGAACATGATGGATTAGACATGGTGGTTCGAGGACCGATGCCGGCGGTGATAAGTCGTATCCAGCGTTTCCACAGAATGCAAATAATTATCCAGGCCCCACACGCGGAAACTATACAAAAATTGTTTACCGGCTTGCGGGCGGCAGGGCCTGTTCGGCCAAAAGTAAAGGTTGCCATAGATATAGACCCTGTAAATTTATTGTAGGTTGCAATTTATAAGCCAATGTGCTATAAATATCTTCGCTTGTTCGGGGAGTAGCTCAGCTTGGCTAGAGCGCTGCGTTCGGGACGCAGAGGTCGCAAGTTCGAATCTTGTCTCCCCGATTTTCCCCTTTGAAATCTGCTGTTTTTGTGCTGATTTCCCCGAAAATTTGTTAATTCGGACACATTTAAACCCGCAACATACCAGTTTATTCTTGAAAAAAACGATGATTTATGATACACTACCGGTGTAGAAAGCACATAAGCTAAAAAATCTGGAGCAAGCGGCTGATTGTGCCTAATTACTGCCACCATCACGCATCTTTTGCGTTGTGGGCTGACCTATTGAAGTCATATCAGGAGGTTGTTTGGTCTTTTGAAGGTTGAAATTACGAAGTCGAAGATAAATATGATATCCTGTGCAAAAAATTCTGTTAAAATCGTTATTATGTGCGTGCTTTTTTATTCAATCACGCCGCTTTATGCCGCTGATTTAACAATAAGTGTTGATGCAGACTCGTTTATTCGCACAATTCCAGAGACGCTATATGGGACGAGTATGACCTCATGGTGGGGCTTTGAGGCCGGAATTGAGCCGAACTACAACAATTTAATGTTGGCTACTAGCCAGAAGTATGTTCGCTGGCCCGGCGGTTCATTCGGCGACATTTTTATATGGGATGATATGGATGCAATTCTAACATGGGTTGTCAACTATGAAAAGGAACTTTACATGCTTAGTATATTAGATGCAACAATGCAGCCGATTGTCAATTTTTCAGGATGGTGGTCCGGGTTCCCACCTGAACAGGGAAGCCAGCATACACGTCAAGAAACAGTACAGAAGGCAGTTGAGTGGGTAATAGACCAGAGCAGCAGAGCTCACCCCGCACAATACTGGGAAATCGGAAACGAGATTTTTGGACCCTGGGAACAAGGGCATACTTATGGTTCGGATTATGGTGATCGTTTTGCAGATTTTTACATTGCTATGAAAGCAATGGATCCTGACATAAAAATTGGAGCTGTTGCACAGCCGTATGATGTACCCGATTGGTGGAATCCAGGATTATGGACCCGTGATACGCTCAATGCTGCACATGCAAAAGGCGTGGTGCCTGACTTTCTTATTATCCACTCTTATCCAGGCTCATGGGAACTTGGCGATTACAATCCGATTCTCCTGAGTTATGATGTTGATGAGATTGAATACTTTACCAACAGCCTGAATTACATCATATCAGACACCATAGGGCCCGAGTATGTCGGTCAGGTAGAATACTGTATGACAGAATGGAACTCAGGAGGAGTAGACTATGACCCTGAACATCCTGACGAACCATACTATGAAAGATGGAGACTGCATTCAGGAGCTCTATTTTTGTCCCAATACCTTATGGAAATGGCAAAGCACGGCTGGACAGTGTCCAATTCATTCGATAAGTTTTTCTATCAGTCCTGGATGCCATGGCCCTATCCAGAGTTTTATCCCTTTCCGGACTGGTATGTATATCCGTTTTTCATTAACAGGTTTGGCAGGGATATGGTCGATGCGTCAAGCTCTAATCCAATAGTGAGGGCATATGCAGCCATAGATGATTCAAATAACTTAACTATGTTTATAGTCAATAATTCTCCTGGTACAGATTTAACGGCCCAGGTTAGTATAGCAGGTCTATCCGCCGGAACTAATGGAGAAAGCTGGGTGATTGAACCTGCGGGACCGATACAAGCTGGTGGCACAACAGTTCAAGATATGGAAGATGTACAGATAAACGGAATATTTCATCCGGACCCACTCACTTTAGATTCATTAGCCCCACAAACGTTTACATCCGGCAATACTTTCGAGGTTAGTCTCCCAAAGAGTTGTATGATATTTCTTAAAGTGTCGAATGCGTCAGGAGTTCCCTACGGCGATGTTACAGATGATGGTATAGTAAATTTATATGACCTGTCTGAATTCTGTGAAATCTGGTGGCTGGAGAATGATTGTAATGTGACTATTGGGCTGGATTTGAATAACGATTGTATAATTAATTTTTATGAATTTTCTTTCCTTGCTCAGAATTGGCTTGAAGGAGTTGAATAAGTTACTTATCGCATACTGTGCAGGCCCCTGCATAAAAGAGACAATTAGGAATAGGAAGCCTCGATATGAAGAAAATTATTCAAACTAGGTTTATTAAAATCATTATTGTGTGCATACTTCTTTATTCAATCATACCACTTTATGTTGTACAGGCAGATGAGACCTACGGAGGCTCATCAATGCAAGTGTGTGGGCCAACTACAAGGTACGTGGATAATAAATCCAGTTATGAGCTCACAGAAGCTACCTCGGATACAACCTATCCGTTCCAGGATGCCAACCTGCCTCTTGAGACCAGGGTCGATGACCTGATAGACAGGTTAACCCTGGACGAAAAAATCTCTCTTTTGCACCAATGGCAGCCGGCGATACCTCGTTTAGGGATAGCTTCTTTCAGAACGGGCACCGAGGCTTTGCATGGAGTGGCCTGGCTGGGTGAGGCGACCGTTTTTCCACAGGCGATAGGCCTGGGTTCCACCTGGGACCCTAATTTGGTTAAGCAAATCGGCTCTGCTGTTGGAGATGAGGTAAGAGTATATCATCAAAGAGACCCTTTAAATGTTGGAGTATCTATATGGTCGCCTGTTGTTGACGCATTAAGAGACCCGAGAGCTGGAAGAACAGAAGAGGGGTACTCGGAAGACCCATATTTGACAGGGCAGACGTCCATGGCATATTGTTCAGGCCTAAAAGGAGATGACCCTTTTTACTATAAAACAATACCGTCATTAAAACACTTTTATGCCTATAATCAGGAAGCAAACCGCGCCACTACTAATGTGGTCATTGATGAGAGAAACCAGCATGAATACTATTTGGAATTTTTCAGATATGCGATAGCTTCCGGTGCTGCTAAATCCACAATGACTTCGTATAACCTGGTGAACGGAGTGCCGAACACGGTGGCCCTGGAGATCAATAGTGTTGTAAAAACGCAATGGGCGCCAATTGATTACGACGCTGATTTCTTCGTGGTAACCGATGCCTGGGCACCGGGAAATCTTGTCTCGCCGCAGGGATATTACCCGGATATGCCGCATGCTTATGCAGGAGCTCTAAAGGCCGGAGTTGACAGCATGACGCAGGACAGCGAAGATTCCGCCTCGACATTGGCATATATAAGAGATGCTTATGATGATGGATTAATTACAGAAGCAGATATTGATAAAGCTGTGAGGAATATTTTAAGAGTAAGATTCCATACAGGCGAGTTTGACCCTGACTCAATGAATCCATACGCAAACGTACCTGATTCCGAACTTTGTCATCCTGACCATGCTGCACTATCATTACAAGCTGCGCGTGAAGCTGTTGTACTATTAAAAAACCAGGGTAATATTCTGCCGATAGATAAAAATGATATAAATTCCGTTGCTGTCATAGGGCCTCTCGCAGATGAGCTTTTTAATGATTTTTACGGAGGGACATTTCCTTATGAAGTAACAGCCCTTCAGGCAATCACCGACAAGCTGGCCGGCAAGACAATTATTTATAGTTCCGGAAATGATAAGGTGGCGTTAAAAGCACTCGTGAACAGTAAATATGTAACTACTCACGGCGAAACCTCTCTTATCGCCGATTCGGCCACCATAGGTACAGACCAGACATTCGAGTTAGATGATTGGGATTTCGGGCAATATACTTTTAAATCTATCGCTAATAAAAAATATTTTACAGTAGATTTCGATTGGCCATACGTAGTAACAGCATCTCGCGATTATCCCGATGATTGGTTTGTTAATGAGATTTTCAATCTTATTAGTAAGGGTGGTAATAATTATTTACTAAAAATATGGAATTTATGGGCTAATCTCTATGTAACAGCACCCAATAGTGGCGTTGACCCACTAAGAGGAAACTCATCCTCTACAGGTACTTCGGAAACCTTTACAAAAGAGCTGATCACCGATGGTTTAGCCGAGGCAGTAGCGGCGGCTCTATCGGCGGACATCGCTATTGTATTTGTTGGTAATTGTCCGGTAATTAATGGAAGTGAAGATGAGGATAGACCCTATATAACTTTACCGCCTGACCAGCAGGAATTGATAGAGCAGATGTATGATGTGAATCCAAATACAATTGTAGTTTTGGTAAGCAGCTATCCGGTGGCTATTAACTGGACAAATGATAATATTCCGGCGATTGTTTATTCATCTCATGGCGGACAGGAAATGGGTACCGCACTTGCAGATGTCTTGTTCGGCGACTACAGTCCTGCAGGCCGGCTAACTACGACCTGGTACAGCTCATTAAGTCAGATACCGACGATTACTGATTACGATATTATCGACGGCAATAGAACCTATATGTACTTTGAGGACACGCCATTATATCCGTTCGGACATGGCCTGACCTATACAGCTTTCAACTATAGTAATTTGCAGTTAAGCTCTGATTCAATCGCAGCAAATGAGCAGGTTACTGTAAGTGTAGATGTTACAAACACCGGTTCTGTTGCAAGTGACGAAGTAGTTCAGTTGTATGTCA
>CAZMSP010000021.1:0-24800 GCA_964568985.1 uncultured Pirellulales bacterium | reverse complement strand
GGGCTGGTGGTATCGGGATGAGTGGGCTTGCGCAGCTTTTAATAAAAAACAATGCGCTCGTAGCTGGCTCAGACCAAACAGCAAGCGGCATTATAGATAGGCTTATACGGTCGGGGGCGGATATCAAAATCGGCCATAGTCCAGATTATCTGGCAACAGAAACTGATGCGGTGGTTATCTCGGCGGCTATTAAAGAAGATAACGCCGAACTGAAACTGGCACGCGAAAGAGGATTGAAGATATATAAATACGCCCAGATGCTGGGAGAGTTGATGAACCAGTATGACGGTATTGCTGTGGCAGGAACGCACGGCAAGAGCACCGCGAGCGGCTGGCTTACGTATCTGCTAAAGCGGGCAGGGACCGATGTGAATTTTATTATAGGGGCCGAGGTCAGCCAACTGCGGAGTTCTTCCGGTGTGGGTGATAGTAAATATTTTGTGGCTGAGGCCTGCGAATACGACCGCAGTTTTTTGAACCTAAAGCCAAAAATTGCCTGTATACTCAATATTGAGCAAGACCATCTGGACTATTACAGAGATGAGGACGAGATAGTTGATGCCTTCGGCCAGTTTGCTCGTGGAGTAAAGCCGGATGGCGTCCTGATTGCCAATGGTCAGGATGCAAACGTGGCAAAAATAATCAGGCGATTAGGTGCTGATGTTCAATGTCAGACCTTTGGGCTTGATGAAAATTGTAATTTCTACGCCAAAAATCTTCAGCTAAATGACGGGCTCTATGCTTTTGAGGTCTATCATAACGGCAAGTTATTAGGAGCGACTCGAATATCCATACCGGGCAAACACAACATCCTAAACGCCCTGGCAGTTGTGGCTATGGCAGTTAACATCGGAATAGACCCAAAGAAGGTGCTTGAATTACTACCTGCCTTTACCGGCATAGACCGCCGGCTAATGCTAAAAGGACAATTTATAGTGAGCTTGCCGAATCTATTCGGCCGAATAACAGTGCTCGACGATTATGCCCATCACCCGACTGAAATCAGGGCATCGCTTGAGGCGATACGCCAGCGGTATCAGCCGAGGCGAATCTGGTGCGTTTTTCAGCCACATCAATATAGTAGAACAAGATTTTTGCTTAAAGATTTTGCTGAAAGCTTTAAGCTTGCCGATATAACTATTGTGCCGGAGATTTATTTTGTCCGGGATTCACAGGCGGCCAAGAAAGAAATCAACTCGCAGATACTGGTCGAGAAAATACGTGCTAACGCAACAGAAGCGATATTTATTGATGGTTTCGACAAGATTTGCGATTATCTGAAGAAAAATGTAGTTTCAGGCGATGTTGTAGTTTCCATGGGTGCAGGCGATATTTGGAAGGTGACAGATGAATATATTCAGTGGCTTAGAAGAAATAGTTGAAACCGACTATCCGTTGGCAAAGTGCACATGGTACGGCCTGGGTGGGTCGGCTGATTATTTTATCAGGCCGAAAACTATCAAGCAGCTTAAAGAGGTGGTTAAGCGCTGCAATGAAAGCAAAATTCCAATTTATGTAATGGGATTCGGCTCCAATTTGCTAATCAGCGACGAGGGCCTGCGGGCGGCGGTTATAAAACTCGAAACAGAGGAGTTTACACAGATACAGTTTGACGGCGAAAAGGTTACCGCATGGGCAGGCACAGAATTAGCCAAGTTGGTTTTAACCTGTGTGCAAAAAGGTCTTTCAGGCCTTGAAGCTCTCACTGGCATACCCGGCTCGGTTGGCGGAGCGGTAAAAATGAATTCTGGCGGCAACTTCGGAGATATTGGTTCAGCTGTTGAATCGGTTACTCTTATGGACAGTCACGGTAATCTTTTCCAGAAGAGCAAACCGGAACTGATGTTCGACTACCGCAGCACAAATATCACCGCAAAATTTATCCTGAGCGCCCAGATGCAGCTGGCTTCTGCCGACCCTGAGCAAGTTATGCGAACGGTAAAGGAAATCTGGATTTATAAAAAGAACAATCAGCCGTTAAATTCAAAAAATTCCGGCTGCATATTCAAAAATTCAAGAGGTGTCTCTGCCGGTGCTTTAATCGACAGAGCCGGCCTTAAGAGTTTGCAGATAGGCGGAGCTGTCGTCAGCGAAAAACACGCCAATTTCATCATTGCGCAAAAGGGGTGCAAAAGTCGCGATTGTTTTAGATTAATAGAGGCCGTAAGGCAGAGGGTCAAAGAAAAATTTGATATCGAGCTGGAGCTTGAAGTCGAAATCTGGAAGTAGGTTCGTTACCCGTGCCCCGTGGCTTATCGCTTGATAGGAGTATAAGGGAGTTGGTGAATTGAGAACAGGAGAAAAAAAATTGAAAGTCGCCGTCCTTATGGGAGGTATCGGGCAAGAGCGTGACATCAGCATTCAAAGCGGCCAATGCGTCGCGCAGGCCTTAAAAGAAGCTGGCCTGAACGTAGTACCCGCTGATATTCAACCGGATAATATGAGTATCCTCGAGGACAGTGATATTGATGTGTTCTTTATCGCGCTTCACGGCAGATTCGGTGAAGATGGCCAGATTCAGCAGATACTCGAAGACAAAGGGCTTGTCTATACCGGCAGTGGGCCGGCAGCGTGCAGATTGGCCCTTGATAAAATGGCAAGCAAAAAGGTTTTTGCAAAGGCCGGCATTCTCACACCCCTTGCAATAGAATTCAATCCCAATGTTGACCCGGATAAGCTTGAAAAACCGCTCGAACAGTTTGCAGACGGATATGTGGTGAAACCTGTCGGACAGGGAAGCAGTGTCGGTATGCGCATTGCAAATAACTGGAGCGAAGCTATCAATAAAGCATCGAATTGTTTAACCGAGTACGGTGATTGTATGATTGAAGAGCTCATACCGGGGCGGGATATAACAGTTGGTGTCCTCTGTGACCAGGCGCTTCCAATCATTGAGCTTCGGACACAAACCGGCTTTTACGACTATCATGCAAAATATTTCGATGAGCAGACAAAATTTCTCTTTGACACCATTGATAACCCGGCCCTGACAGCAAAAATAAAAACTGCAGCATTGGATTGTTTCAATGCGCTCGGCTGTCGCCATTTTGCAAGAGTTGATTTCAGGCTGGGCAAAGACGACGCTGCCTATGCACTGGAACTTAATGCTATTCCCGGTTTCACAATGCGTTCCGACCTGCCTAAGGCTGCTGCCAAGACAGGATTGTCAATGAGCGATTTGTGCCTGAAAATCATTGAAGAAGCATTGGCGAATAATAATCCGGAACCTCTTTCTAATCGGGCGATTAAGTGATAAAAGATAGCTGTGGCTAAAAGAAAAAGAGCAAAAAACAGGAGCAGAAGGATATCATTTAAGCGCCGACCTTCCGTAAAGAGAAAAAAGCAAAAGTTACCTCTGCGAATACCGAGCTTAATGGGCATTCTGAAAGTTCTGGCGGTCATCTGTATTTGTGTTGCAGCCGGTGCAGCTCTTTATTTTGCCCAAAAGTATGTAAGGTCAACCACACCCGTCCAGACAGGTCCATTGGTGTTGGAAGATGTGCCTGAATGGGTAAGCACCGAACTAAAAACAAAAATTCTCGTTGCAGCAGGTTATAAAAGTCTCGAGCTTGATGAAAAAGCCGCACGTTTAGTGGCAGAGAACCTGGCATCTGTGGGCTGGCTGGGCAACGTAAAAGTGCGAACCACACACGAAAATGTCATTATCAAAGGCCGGTGGCGAAAACCTCTGGCGCTGGTCAAATCAGGTTTTAACAAATTTTACGTTGATGCCGAGCTTATGGTGCTCGATTTTGTGCCGATGCCGAATCTGCCGATTGTTCGAGTCGAAGGAGTTTCGGTAACGAAAACCCCTCCAGTAGGACAGGTGCTTGAAAGAGAGGACATCGCCGCCGCTGTAACAGTACTGACTGCGCTGGCACAAATGGACGAATCTGTTACGCCGGATAAGCCATTGCTTTATGAAATTGCTCGGATAGATGTAAGCAATTTCAATGGTCGTCAGAACAATCGCCAGCCGCATATTATTCTTTATGCAAAAGATAATACTGAAGTTATCTGGGGAGCTGAATTCGGCAGCTGGCAAAAACATCTGGAAGCTACCGACGAGGAAAAATTGGCCAAACTTTACGGCTATTATAAAGAATATGGCTCACTATTAGGTGGTGCAAAATATATCAATTTACGCGACCCGCAGAATAACGTCCCTTTGCCTATTGATAAATATTAGATGAAAGACTTTAAAACGCTGTATCCATTTCCGTTATCGAAATCCCTATTCCTATGAAGATTAAAATAATTGAGTACAATTTCGATTGGGCAAATCGGTTTCACCAGGAACGAGAATTGCTTCTGGAGGCATTGGGCCAAGTAGAAGCATGTATTGAGCATATAGGTAGTACGGCTGTACCTGGTCTTGCCGCCAGAGAAATCATTGATATCATGATAGGGTTGCGCGATTTTGCCGAAGCGGATGACCTTGTCCCTAAGATAGTTACCTTGGGTTACACCTATGTGCCGGAGTACGAAGATGTGATGCCTTATCGACGCTTTTTCAGGAAAATTCAAAGTGGAAGAGATACTAATCATATACACATGGTTGAAATGGGCAAGCCGTTTTGGCAGAGACACTTGTCGTTCAGAGATTACCTGCGCCATAATCCTGAAGTGGTTGCCAAGTATGCTCTGTTAAAAAAAGAATTGGCACAGCACGACTGGAAAGACTCAAACGACTATGTAGAGGCCAAGACTCGATTCATCAAAAAGGTAGAACAAGAGGCAAGACAGCAAAAGCGAGCAGATTTATAGTAGCGATTCAGGTTATTTGTGCCTTTGACCTGCAATTATGCATTGACTACCAGATTATTTAGTGCGGCCTCGAGGTCGATATAACGATATTGTATTTGGAGCTGTTCGCAGATTGATTTGAATTTCTTAAGGGCTGATTCACTTAATTCGCTTTGGAAATCCTTATCGCCCCTGCAATAAAAGATTCTACAGCCGGCAAAACGATATTTATAAACGCTGCATTTGCTATCAATATTATATGGACAGAGATTTGTCTGCATCGGCTTTATACCTTCGGCGCCCAGATTTGCAGCCAGATACATCAATTCCGGCGTTGTAACAAATAAACGATGGTCGAACCCCTGCTCAGAGGCAGGGGCAGGTCTTTCAAAGTCGCAGCATCGACCACAAGCCCTGCATTTTCCTGCTAAGTCGCTGTTATTACTTATCTGGCAATCCAGCCAGTCATAGATTTCGACTACTTTTTTCAGGACCCGGCTATTGTTTTGCATATTGCAACCATTTTTGCTTTTTAATTTTTTTTATTTCTTCAAAGCTGTAGAATCTGCCGCGATTTATGCCGGGGCACTTTTTGGCCGTCTCGTTCCAGATGTCGGGGCTTTTCAAGTTGCTCGGCCAGAAAGGCCAGGTTCTGCACTGGTTCGGCCGAACAGGATAAATCAAACAATTTTTTTGTTTTCCGTGTAATTCATCCTTCGTAGCCCCTAAGGGGCAGAGAATGGATCCGTGTTTCAGAAATATACAATTTTTTGTAAAGTGATGTTCAATGATGGTAGTTCGCAGGCCGACACGCTTGAGGTACTTCTGCCGCAGCTGAGCTTCCGTCATTTTCAGAAAATCTGCGATAAGTTTAATCTCCGCCCTGGTGACCCAGATATAGCCCTCACTCGGCCCGGCGCAGCATCGACCACACTGCATACACTCAAAATGCAGCCCACCAACGTACCACGGCCTCTTTCTTTTTGGTAAACCCATTACCTTATTGTCTGATTTGCCGCCAGTTGACCGGCTGATTGTCAATTGCGAGTATTTCAATTCGGTTGATAAACCATTTTTTATTTTGCTCTTTCTGCAGGTAGAGTTTCCCCCTCATTATCACGAATTGCTTATAGTTCTGAGCTACGAAGCTGTCTTTTTCAAATTTCATCAGCACCGTCAGGTCAACCGTTGCTGTCGGTGGCGATATCTCCAATTGCTGAGACATCTTCTTGTTTTGCTCGACCGGCGAGAGCGATAGCTCTCTTTCGCAATGGGCCTTTAGTTGTTCTCTGCCATAGTGAAATGAGTCCTTGTAATCCGCTGAAACAATCGCCCCGATTGCGCTGATATTTTCCTCCTCGACAGCTTTTATACCCGTGTTAATCAAGGTATTAATCTTCTCAAAATCGGTTTGAACAATCCAATCCAGCCCAAAAGCGCTCACAGCGATAAAGACCGGAATCAGCCATTGCCACCAATGATGTTTTTTGGGAAAAACACCGCGAAGTCTGAACATCGCATATAGAACGACAACTGCGGTAATGAATAGTGTCCACGGCTGCTCAAAAAAGTTGAACATCTACTCTCACCTTTTCAAGATTTTTAATCTTAATCTAATGATATTGTCGGTATTAATCAAGAGTAAACTGCGGGAGGCACCTCCAGCCACGACCGGTCAGCCACAAATCAACTGTAATTAATCATAAAACCACATCTGAAATAATTCATTTTTTTCTTGACTAAGACTTAAAAGCAGGTTAATTTGCCCGATTATATCCTTTTTAGGGTTTTGAGGCAGTGTTGGTGATGGGCAAACTCGTCTCTATTGGCCAAGTTTTTTCGTAATTTAACCAGTGGGTGCCGGTGCGCATAGAGTGCACCGTGAAAATTTTAACATTTTTTGAAAGGAAAAGTAAATGGAAACGAAAAAAGCAAAAACAACAGTGCTGGTGGGCTTACTGGCTTTAGCAGGACTGGCAGTTATATTCTTGCCTGCTTATGCCGGCAATCTGGAGCCGAGCGCACCACCAGGACCGACAATGAAGACTCTGGATGAGGTCGAGCCGCGAATCCCGATTCACGCTTCGGATTTGCCACTGACCATCACCGAGCCAAACTCGTATTATTTCACTGAAACCATAGAATTCGAGTCCAACGATGCCAACGCCATTACCATTGATGCCAACGATGTGACCATTGACCTGGCTGGCTTCAGTCTCATTGGCCCGGGCTCAGGGACAGGCTGTGGTATCTATATGAACGGTCGCTGCCATGTGGAAATTCGCAACGGAAAAATCGAGGGCTTCGGCTCTCATGGTATCGCTGATAAAAATTTCATCGACCCGAACCTGCTTGATGGCAAAGGGCATCGGAT
This sequence comes from uncultured Pirellulales bacterium, assembly GCA_964568985.1. GTDB lineage: Bacteria > Planctomycetota > Phycisphaerae > Sedimentisphaerales > Anaerobacaceae > CAZBWE01. The sequence continues at coordinate 17,680 of CAZMSP010000021.1, read as the reverse complement.
TATCTGTATGAGGATTGTCTCCAATGGAGGTAGCGGTGTTTATCTCGTTTCCAGTGAAAATCTGGTGAAGGACTGCTCCGTTGGTGGAAATGGGGACGATGGAATTTACACTTACCTCGGCAGCACAGTGACGGGCAATACGGTCTACGATAATAATGACTGCGGCATCTTGGCTGGCGCTGGTAGCACGGTCATGGGCAATACAGTATACAACAACATGGGTTATTGTGGCATCTTGGGTACAGGTGGAACTGGCACCACGATATCCGGTAATACGGTCGCAAAGAACCATGGCCACGGCATCTACGGCGTGTACGGCTCGGCTATAATTGGCAACTCGGTCAATAACAACGAGGAGATGGGCATCGAAGCCCACGGCAGCTCGGTGATTGGAAACTCAGTCTTCGACAATAATGATGATGGTATCTGGGTAACTAAGTCCACAGTGACTGACAACGCAGTCTACGGAAATACCAGCTTCGGAATCCGTGCTGACCAAAGCATAGTAACCAACAACACAGTAAGCGATAATGGTACTTATAGCACAGATGCTGGCATAGTTGTTTTGTTCTCTTGCCTTGTGAAGGGTAATACTGTATGCGATAACACTCCGTACAATATTCGTGGTTCAGGTCGTTATAGCACCATCGAAGCGAACGTAGTGACCAACATGGTAACAGGAGGGACGGGAATCTATGTTAGCAATACTGATAATATTATCATCGGAAATAAGGCCAGCAATAACGCGACTAATTACGACATCGCTGCAGGCAACGCCTATGGGCAAATCAGAAATGTTGCAGGTGGAGGTAGCTTTATTAATACCGACCCCACGGCAAACTTTGAGTTCTAAGAAGGGAGACCGCAATGAATCGTAAAACGATATTGCAAATAGTCGGATTTCTGAGCATACTGGTATACTGTACGAGCCTTAGTTACGGAGAGAACATTGACCCTGATGACGACGGCAGTCAATATGCCTACGGCGAGAATGTCGGCTGGCTGAACTTCGAGCCGAATATAGCAGGACCGAATGTGGGTGCAACAGTCAGCAGTAGCGAATTGACCGGTTTTATCTGGGCAGAAAACATCGGCTGGGTAAATCTTGACCCGAATGACGATGACCCGAACACCGGCGTCAGCAACGATGGTACAGGCCGGTTATCAGGTTATGCCTGGGGTGAAAACGTCGGCTGGCTCAACTTCGACCCTAACGTTCCCGGCGACCCCAACCACTACGGAGTCACCATAGACAGCAATGGCGACTTCGCCGGCTGGGCCTGGGGTGAGAATATCGGATGGATACACTTTCGCTTTCGCTCGGCCGAGTTGGTCAATTTCGAGCAGTTCGCCAATTTTGCAGTCCAGTGGTGGGAGACGGGGCCTGGACTGGAGGCCGATTTATATGAAGATGGCAGCGTTAATTGGGACGATTTGAGTGTTTTTGCCAATCATTGGCTCGATTATTGCCCGAATGATTGGGGAATATGCCCACCGAGATATGCTAATCTTAAGACTTCCTGGACTGCGCCGTGAGAGCAGGAACCGGCTAAAATGACGGGAACAATTAGTCCGAAGGCGTCGACTTGCGTGGAGTCAATGTGATTGACTTCGTTGAATACGGCATCTTTGCTTGTTATTGGCTCGGGTTTTGCCCGGGCGATTGGCTATTGTAGACAATTGGCTCTTAGCTTGATTGAGCAGGACCTATTGAAAACTGCGTGGATTCTCCTAGATTTAATTGCTTTATCAAGGAATTAACGTCGTCAACGGTGACGGCCTTAATCGCACCAATATCATCCTCAATTGTGCGATACTGCTTTAAATATATCCAGTTCGAGCCGAGAGCGCTCAATCGGCCCATTGGTAGTTCATTTTCGAGAACCAGTCTGCTGAGAACCTTATTTCTTGCCTTATTCAACTCTTCTTCTTTTATACCGCTTTCGCAAAGACTTTGAAAAATATCCTCGACTATTCCAAGCACAGCAGAAACATTTTCAGGGCTGCAGCAAATGTTATTATAAAACACACCAACTCCATCCATCGGACAACAATGTGTTACTGCAGCTTCCGCCAACGCCTTGTCCACTAATTCCCAGTAAAATCGTGAACCAACACTGTCTCCTACGATAACCCCTAAAAGTAAAGCTGCAAATTTGGCTTCATCCTGAGCGCTTGGACCTGCAGACATAAGACATATATGCTCACGAACCAAATTCGCTTTTTCGATTCGCTTTTTCTTTTTACCCCCCGGCGCTTCTCCCAGTTTTCTTTCAGCCCGCTGACTTTGCCATTGGCTGCAGGGTGATTCCACAACCGAGCATATTTTGTCCCAGTCGAAATTGCCTGCACAGGCAAACACTATATTATTCGGTGCGTAACGCCTGGTAAAATATTCCCGCATCTGCTCAGCCGTTAAGCCCTCTACACTCTCCACACTGCCAAGAACACTGTTGCCGCAGGGATGGTCTTCAAAATACAGACTTTGACATTTATCCATAACCTCGAAATTTGGAGTATCTCTGTACATCGCTATTTCTTCTTTGATTACGTTCTTCTCAAGATTAAAGTCCTCCTCTCGAAGTGCCGGCCGCATAAGTTCTATCCATAGCTTCGTAACCTGCTCTAAATATTCCGGAAGAACCGCTGCATAATATACCGTGTTTTCCCAGCTTGTGCCGGCGTTGAATTCTGCCCCGGTTCTGTCGAACGCCTCATTTACTTCAATGGCGCTTAGTTTTTCGGTGCCTTTGAATAACATATGCTCCAAAAAGTGAGACACCCCATTTATTTGTTTTGTCTCGTCTCGCGAACCTGTTTTGATGAAGAAACCCACCGCTGCCGACTTGGCAGCTCTATTAACCTCGCCGATTAAATCCAGCCCATTTCCCAGTGTCTTTTTCTTAAATTCCATCCTTTACTCTACTTAACCGTAACCTGCTTTGGCCCGATCGTCACAATCGTAAACTCCTTAAACTTGTTATTCCTCAAAAAACCTAAAATCGTATCAACCGTTATTTGTTCTATTTTATTCTTAATTTCATCCAGGCTCCGGACTCTGCCCAACATATAGTAATCGCTGCCGATTGCACCAGCTCTACTGCTGGAAGACTCGCTTTGCAATATTAAAGCACTTTTTAACCCGACTTTGGCTCGGTCTATTTCTTCTTCACTTATCCCTTCGCCGAGCCGCTCGAACTCACCAATTACCACATCGAGCGTTTCCTGCGCCTTGTCCGGCGTTGTTCCTGCATAGCACATTATACCAGCCGCCTCTTTCAGGCCGTGGTACCGGGCCCTGATTGCATAACATAGGCCTCGCTTTTCTCTTACCTCTGTAAATAATCTGGCGCCCATTCCGCCGGATAGTACCGATACCGCCACTCTGGCATTGTAGTAATCATCATCCATCGGTTTAACCGTCTCGGTCATCAGGCCAATATGCACTTGTGCTCCTTCATTATCTATATGTGTATATTTGCCAGCCTTGCCCTGCACAAAAACTGCACTTTGCTGCGCATCGGTCTTACTGCCGGGGAACAAACTTTCCATTTGTCGACAAACTGCATTGAAATCATACTTGCCCGCTACTGTAAAAATCGTTTGTGAAAGATTAAATTTGCTCTTTACAATCTGCCCTGTTTGCCCAGCCGTCAGAACTTTTAATTCATCGATATCTCCTGCAGTGCTGCGCCCTAAGGGGGGCGGATAAAATTGTTCTCGCAGTTTCAGCATAACCTTTTGCCGTGGCTCATCATCCAAAGCGTGCACACTATCGATTGCCAGCTGCCTCGCTAATTCAAACTGGTCTTCTTTTAAGCTCGGCTCAAGTATAATATCCGCATACAATTCGAGCGATTGTGTCAGGTTGCTGGCCTCCAGCGCAGCTCCGATAGTGATATGGCTGCCGCCAACAAAGCTGACTCGGTGCAGACCCAAGCCGTCAAGTGCGTCACTTAGTTGCCTGCTGTTTTTACTACCGGCGCCTCTGAAAATCCAATCGGCGATAATATTTGAAGCCCCGCAGCAGCCCTCTGGAAGTCGGGCGGCTCCCGCAGGCAGCATAAAACCGAACGCAACCGACTCGACCGATTCCATCGGCTCGCCAAGTAGAACCATCCCGTTCTTTAAGATATGCTTGTCAACCTTTTCCGGCATCTTTTCGTATCGCTTATATCGCATTGTGTCATTGCGAGCCCCCTTCTTGCTTTCGCAAGAAAGCAGGGAGCGTGGTCAGAAATACTTGTCCGCCTGTGGCGGATTTAGCCCCTTAATTTATTGAGGGCTTTGCCTGACCCTTACATAAATACAAGAAACAGGAATTCTACTAATGAACAGAAATTCATGCAACTGCTAAATTCAGAATAACCAATACCAGTAGAATGAGGTGGTGAAAAGTGTAGAGCAGGCAAAAAGCAGCATTACCAGTTGGTAGTATCGGTATGTACTTGTACTTGTTTTGGTTTTCCCCAGGTGTGCTTTGGCCATTCCCACACATGTTGTTCCCATCTACTGCCATCCTTCTCAAATTCAACTTTGTCGCTATGTATTTTAATGACACTCACGCCGTAAATTATATCTCCTTCTCCAACGATCATGCCGTCAATCAAGGCAGTTGAATTCTTCTCTGTATTATAGATGATACCCTCGACCATTCCGTGTCCTTTGTAGGATATTGTAGGCCAAACAATATTGTAAACCCACACTGCTAAAAGCATAATCAGGACAGTACAAATTTGAGTCCAGCTTATCATCTTTACATTTCGGAGTTTATATGGCCTTTTCCATCCCATTGGTTCTATTGGCCCCCCACTTTTACTGGGGTTGTTTTGTCCTTGTCCGCCGTTTGTTTGGCGGAGTCGCAGCCACAGCCGGTGCGATACGAAATAAAATCAGTATGTCGATGCTACAGTTGCTTCATTATTTCTCCTAACTGAGAGTAATATTCCCATATTTTAGGAACTAACTCTATTAGGAGATAAATAACCAAAGCTGTAATTACACTGACAAAAACCGTAATTATAATCTTTGTAGTCTTTTTATAACATGGGTGAAACCATACGAACGGCAGGGCAAACGGACCTACGAACAGAAAGGCAATTACAATATTAGCAGTGCTGAAATACCATTTCGTTTTAACCTTGTCGGCTTTATCAAGGAACTCGCCGCAGAAGCGGCACTTTACGGCCTCATCCTGAATCTCTTCTGCGCAAAATGGGCACTTCTTCATAGGTCTCCTTTGCTCATAGAATCACAAATCACCAGCAACGCTTATGCTACCGCGGCGGTTTCTTCCTCATACTCGTCGAATTTGACGCTTATCTTCTTACTCACACCTCGCGTCTGCATCGTTATCCCGAACAGAACATCCGCTATACTCATCGTCCGCTTGGCATGTGTGATTATGATAAACTGTGATTCCTTTTGAAACTCACGCACCAGCATATTGAATCGTTCATTATTTGCCTCATCCAGTGCCGCATCAACTTCATCGAGGAAGCAGAATGGTGACGGCTTTGTCTTGAAAACCGCAAACAAAAGGGCAATCGCCGTCAGTGACTTTTCACCGCCGCTAAGCAAAGATACGCTCCTCGTCTCTTTTCCGGGTGGCCGGGCTATAACTTCTATCCCGGCTTCGAGAATGTCTTCTGCATCTTCAAGTACCACGTCAGCCCTGCCCCCGCCGAACAGCTTGCGGAAAATCTGCTGAAAGTTTGTTCTGATTTCTTCAAATGTCTCTCTGAATTTTTCTCTGCTTTTTTGGTTGAGACGGCTTATCAACTGCTGCAGTTGACCCTTGCTCGTATTGAGGTCCTTGACCTGGCTGCTTAAGAACTCGTGCCGTTTCTCAAGCCCTTCCTGTTCATCTATTGCATCCAGATTCACATTGCCAAGTCGCTCAATCTTGACTCGCAGTTCAGCTATTTCATCCCTTACCTTATCCCAGTCAACTTCCTCATTTCTGTAATTCTCATACGCCTGCTGCAAATCAATCTGCAGTTCCTCCTGCACTCTTTCAACCAAATCCTGCTGCTTTACCTCGAACTGGCCCAGTTCTATTTTAAGCTCGCTCATTGTGCTTTCTATCCGGCTTTTCTCGGAACGTTTGAGCCGAATAATTTGTTCCGTTTGTTTTTTCTCTTCGAGCAGCTCCTCAATTTCCTTCTGCAGTGACTGGCTGCTCTGTTGATTTTTCTCTTTTTCAACGTAAAGCTCTGACACTGCTGCTTCGCAGCCAAGAATATCTTTCTGTGCTTGCTCTAATTGCTCGTTGCAGCTTTGTATTTCTTCCTGCGATGCCTGGCTGGCTGTTTGGTTCTCTCGCATCTGGTTTTGCAGACTTAATATCGCCTTTTCAACTGCCTGTCGATGCTCTGTAATTTGTCCAAGGGCAACCCTCAAGTCCGCAAGTCTGTTTTGTTGTATTTGTTGTTGTTCTTTACGTTCGGCATATTTTGACTCAAGTTCTTTTATCCGCACCGTTCGCTGGTCATTTACCGCTTCGAGCTCCTGCAGTTTCTGTTCCGAAGCGTATTTTTTTTGCACTGATTGAGCTATCTGCTCTTGCAATGTATCTATCTCATTTGCCAATAACGGCTGTTCCTGGCTCAGCCGCTTTATATCTTGTTCGTAGATGGCCAGTTTTGAGCTTATCTGCATCTTTTGGGTGTTGGCCTCATAAATAGATGTACGCAGGTCCCTGCACAATTTATCTAGATGCGAATTTGCCGCAGTTTTTCGTTCAATTTGATTTTCAATCTTGCGGACATCAGACTCTACTGCGGCAATTGTTTGCTGCAGTTGACGTAATTGGCTTTTGCGTGATATCAGGCCTGTTGTTTTACCAATAGACCCAAGTTTTATCACTCCATCGGAGCTTAAAAATTCTCCTTTTAATGTAACAAATTTGTATTCAGCTGCTGTTTTCTCGGCAAGTTTGGCCGCCGTATCAAGAGACTCGACAATCAGGGTCTTGCCGAGTAGCTGCCACATTAATGGTGCGTATTTATCATCAGTTTTTACGAATTCTGCTAACCTGCCTTTGACCTCAGGTAAAATCGAAAAGTCTTTTGTATCTACAAAAGGCCTTATTTTATCAAGGCATATAAAATTCACTCGACCATCAAGTTTTTCGAACGTTTGCTTATCAGCTAATAATCTGTTTGTATTGTTTATTACCAGAGCGTCGGTCTTGCCCTCAAGGGCCGATTCTATCGCATTTGCATATTTGACATCGGCTGCAATAATATCCGCCAGTATCCCATCGACATAATCCAGCTTGCTATTCTCTTGTGTTCGGTTTCGCAGAATGATTTGGACAGCGTTATTGAGCCCCTCGTATCTCTTTTCCATATCCGTCAATATCGCCAGTTCACTGTTCAGAGCGCTGCGCTGTTCTTTGCTCTGGGCCAATCCCTTATTGTCAGCTTCAAGCTCACTGTCAATTGCTTCTGCTTCTTTGCGTTTATCTTCTAGGCCCTGTTGCAACTCTTCCAGCACTTTTTCGATATCTTCCAGACGAGCATTGTGTTGTGCTTTTTCGGTAAGCAGTTTCCCCAGTTCGGATTTGGCTGTCTCTGCCCTGCTGGTGAGACGCTCTTTTTGGCTGGATAAATTGTCTCGATATGTGGAAATGCTCTGGATCTCGTTATGAAGCTGTGCTGTTTTCCTGACTACATCGATGATACCCGACTTTTCATCTTCCAAATCTGCTTCCAGCGAGATACGTTCTGCGTTTATTTGTTGCAAAGCTTTTTGGATTTGCTTAGCTTCCCGGCCTTTCTCATCGAGTGCCTTTACACAATCCTTAAGCTCATTTTCGTATTGCGAAAAATTCTCATTAAAGAGCTTTTCCTGCTCCTGAAGTTTGCCAATCCTTTGGCTTGTGCTTTCGCTTCGTTGTCTCAGCTCCGTAATTCTCGCTCGCAAGAACTCGATTCGTTGCAGGCTCTGTTCAATTTTGCTTTGAACAGCAATAAGGCGATTTCCAGCGATATTTAGATTGTTCTCAGTCTCTATTATCCTCTCTCCAAGCTCGCTGCCAAAAGTCTCGTTTCTTGACAGTTCCGTTACCAAAAGCTCAAGCTGCTGCTCTACTTGCGCAAGGGATGTTTTCTTCTCTTTTAGTTGCGTATTTATCTTGTCGAATTCAGCCAGCCAGTATTTAACCTGTAGCTCCTTGAGTCTTTGGGTATATTGCAGGTAATTTCTCGCCTTGCCTGCCTGAAGTTTGACGCTTCGCAGTCTCTTCGCTACCTCGCCTAAAATGTCCGCAAGCCGCAGCAGATTTTGTTCTGTTCTTTCCAGTTTACGAAGCGCCTCTTTTTTGTGCGCTTTATATTTGCTTATGCCCGCCGCCTCCTCAAATACAAATCTTCTCTCTGTCTTTGACGCACTTACAAGCCGTTCAATTTGTCCCTGTTCGAGTATCGAATAGGCCTTGGTACCTACGCCGGTGTCCATAAATAATTCTCGGATATCTTTCAGTCGGCAGATTTTATTGTTTATCCGATATTCGCTTTCTCCGCTTTTGTATATTCTTCGGCTTATTTGTACTTCATCGGTATCGATTGCCAATTGCCCGTTGTTGTTTCCGTTGTAATTGGAGATAAACAAGCTTACCTCCGCTGTTCCCAATGGTTTTCTGCTGCTGCTGCCGCTGAATATCACATCGGCCATCTGGTCGCTTCGCAGACTCTTGAGGCTTTGCTCACCGAGAACCCATTTTACTGCATCGACGACATTGCTCTTACCACAGCCGTTCGGCCCAACAATAGCCGTTATTGGGGTATTGAAAGAAAATTCTGTTTTATCAGCGAAGCTTTTAAAGCCATCAAGTATAACTTTTTCAAGTCTCATCTTTTTATCCTGTTTTAGATATTCGGCAGTAGATTTTACACACATTGCGTACTTTTAGCTCAGCACGCATTATTGTTATCGGCCGAAGGTATGTTTTCTCTTGATTATTAGTCGAATTTTGGTAGAGGGCCCGCCCGAAACTCTGCTCTCACGATGCCTTTGTCACACATCTGTTTCAAAAGAGCGATTCCTTCGGTGTATGAAACCCCTAAGCCGCCGCGACCTTCATTGCCTTCCTTAGGCGGCTCTTCACAAAGTAGTTGAATAATATCACCGACCCTAAAAGAGCTCCTCAACGGGCCTATCACCGTAGGACGTCTGGGGTGTCTGCTAATTACGGAGACATATTTTTCGCCTCGCTTGGAACCTATTATTATATTGCCGTCAGCTGATTTTATAAAAAAATTGTCACTGCAGTATATTGGCGCACCGAATAATACAATTCTTGGCTGACCGCTGCGGCGGGCATATATCGTCTTATATCCGGCTTGCCGAACTTGCTCCAGATAAAAATTACGCCCAATGTACTTTCGTGTTATAGTAACATCATCTAACATCCTCAATTGTTCGTATGCAGCCAGTCTGATGTCAAAATCGGCATCACGCAGCAACTGTCGTAAAACGGCGACTGCATCGTTTCGCCTTGCGCCGGTGGCTATTGCTTCCAATGCCTCGACCCGATAAGCAGCACCTTTATTCATTGCTATTTCTGTAAGAACCTGCAAACCGCGGTCATCGCCCATATTGAGCATACATCGTCCTGCTCGAAGCCGAACCTCCTCATTGGATGAATTCAGCAAAGTAGCCAGCCTGCTGGCACTTTGGTTGCCTATCGCTTCAAGAGCAATTTCACTTGTCTCTTTATCGTTTGAAACGGCAAGTTCTCTAACAAACGCCTTTATTCTCTCTTCGGTAATCTCTGGTGTCTGGCCGACATATGTCGCCTTTATTATCGAGACGAATTTTTGTTTTTGTGCTTTATATTTACTCGGAACTGACAGCTCAATTTTTCTGGGCGAGACTGCTATGGCCCCGGAATCGCTATAACGCTCATTTAACCGGTTACGAATTCGGCTCGTCATTACATAGTCATCATTGCCAAGCATCACGCTTATTTTATACTCATCAAGTACCGTTGCTCCTCCTATGATATATCCGACTCTTTTATCGGGCTGCGTCGGTGGACTTCGCCTCGACAAGTCTGTTGTGGCAGTGTCTGTCGTATCTATGAAGACCGGCCCTTTGGCCGTAGCCAGGGTTTTTGATGATATGGTGAACTCTCTCGCTGCTATCAGTTCGGCGTTATACAGCCAGCCGTCTTGCAGAGACGTTGTTTGCGTACCCGCTAAGGCGGTCACTTTTACATCGAAGGTTTGATTTTTCAAACCTGTCGTTGGCAATATCCCCTCAACGCGAACCACTGCGGTATTAGGGCTGTTTATAAATCTATCTACATTTATTTTCTGCCCCGGCACCACTGCCAGCACATATCGTTTAAGATATGCTCGTATCTGTGGTGGACACTCTGCTGAACCTGTCCCATTAAGTCCGCCAACCAGTCCGTATCCTATCACTGGGATTGATTCAGGAAAATATACCTCAGCAACTGACCCAATCGTCGGGCCTAAATCTACCTTTGCTGCAAGGTCTTTTGTTCGCCTGCTGCGCCAGGTGTACTTTTCACAGCCCCACAGAAAACAAACGATAAGCAGTGCTGCTGTAAGATACACTCCGTTAGAAAAATTATTTCTAACGGGGTAAACAGTTTTTCGATTGTTAGTATTCATACGCATCGAAATACTACATTTTCTCGTCTTTCCCGTCAAGTCTAACTGCTCGATGATTTTTTACTTTTTAAGCGTCTGATTCTCCGATTATTTGGCAGATAATTGTTCGTGTTCTTGCTCGGGTATCGAAATCTACCAGAATGATTTGTTGCCAGGTTCCGAGGGTAAGCTGTCCGTCAAGTATCGGTATACTCAGTGATGGTCCCAAAACCGCTGCCCGTACGTGGGAATGGCCGTTATCATCGTGCCAGGTCTCTTCATGCTCATACCTCGCATTTTGCGGAGCGATTTTTTCAAACGCCGCTTCTATATCGTAATTGACCAATCCCGGCTCATATTCTGTCGTCGTAATCCCCGCCGTCGAGCCGACATTGAAAAGCGTAACGGCCCCTGCCTTTATTTTTGAATGTGCTACTGCTTCGCTTATCTGCTCCGTGATATTAACGACATCGCAGTTGCCTTTTGTCTTAACCTTTATTTGTTGACTCTTTACCATCTGCAATAAAGTAATGGATATTATTTCCTTTGGCAAGTGTCATTCCCGCGCAAGTGGAAATCTATAATCAAGTATCTCGCATCGAGCGCATTTCGACCATTTACGCAGGCCGGAGCGAAGTGGAAGTCCTGAGCCCCGTCGAAGGATAAGAACTCATAACTGCCATCGCCATACCGGCGATGGCCTTGTCATTGACCATATCAATCGCAATGGCCTGGACAATCGAAGGGCCAATCTCCGCCCTGCTACCGTCGCGCAAAATGCTCAGAATTCTCGAATGAGAAGGAACCGCTGCGGATATAAAGGCGTCTGGTTTGCGAAGGACAAAGGCCGATTTCTCGCTGCCATCTGGCACAACAATAAGCGCGAGTATCTCGGCTATTTCAATTCCCCCATCACCGCCGCTAAAGCTTATGATGCTGCAGCTCGTAAGTATCATAAGGAATTCGCAAATTTGAACTTCAACAATTTTTGATTTTTGCATTGTAACTTTGCTTTTTTACTTGTGACTTTTTACTTCTTTTGTTATTCTGTACCTTGATAATTATATACACCTGTGATGCAGTTTTTCGTGTGGACAAGGAGTATCTGCGATGACATTGGGAAATTCTGGAAGCCTATAGTATGTGTGAGTTCTGCTTGAAGCATGGCGAGGGCAAGAAGTGGTATTTGCAGGCAAATAACTACTCTGACGACCTGCTGAGTGATGTTCGCAGGCGAGAGTATATCGAGACCTTTTTCACAAAAACCGAAGAAACCAAAAGACATATACAGCGTTTGGACCAGCTTGCAAAGGCGCCTGCCATCATAAGGACCGTCATCAGACGGATTATCACCGGAAGGATGAAGAAAGACCATTTTGGCCAGGTCGTACCCATCGAGGATATCGAGCGCATCTTCGGCTTTGTAAACTCCATTGTCCGTGTCGCCTGCTTTTGCCGCTACATCACTCTCGGCACGGAAAAACGTTACTGTTACGGCCTCAGTCTCGCCCCCGATGGTGGAGGACTCGGCCGAATCATTCGCGGCCTCGACAATAGCTTTCTCAACGGGCCGGATACCTCCGGCTTCGAATCGCTCACAAAAGAACAGGCAATCGCTGATTTCCGAAGCCATGAAAAACAAGGACTCTGCCACACCGTATGGACCTTCCGCACACCATTCATCGCCGGAATATGCAACTGCGACCAGGTTGACTGCCTCGCGATGCGCTGCACCGTAACACACCAAATCCCCATTATGTTCCGGGCCGAGTACATTGCTGCCGTTGACCCCGACCTTTGCAACGGTTGCCGACAATGCATGCGTCTCTGCCAGTTCGGCGCAATATCCTACAGCGCGGCAAACAATAAAGTTGTCATTGACCAGACCAAATGCTATGGCTGCGGCATCTGCCGCTCTGTCTGCCAAAAGGACGCTATCCGTCTTGAGGAACGCCGCACCGTACCTGCAGCGGCAGGACTCTGGTAGGAAATATGTGAGAAATGCTTATGTCCCCGAATGCTGGTGTCGGGGATCTACCTTGCCCTCGAATGCCTGCCCCTGCATGCTTTAGGCAGGGGTCGTTGCCCGCCCATGCGCCTTAAAAAAACCTCCGCCGGAGAAAAAATAAGTATGGTGTCCCCAGATTTCCGCGTCAGAGGCTGTCTTTAGCCAGCGTTAACGTACCAATTCAAACTTAATGGTAAACTTACCGTCCAGGAGCGTCTCATTTAATACTCGAAAATGAGCCGGCTCAAATGTTGTTCCCTTTTGAATAACAATATTCTTTGAAGCACAGATTTCTTCTATTTGTTTCAGCATCCAGGACCTGGCTTCTGGTCCTTTGCCTTTTACAGATATATAACCCGTTTTTGTTTCTGCGTCGTATTCAAACTCGACCGGCTCCTCTCCGGCAGGAGGCAGGCTCGGACGGTCAGCCATAACATTCTTTGTTTTTTCTATGAATTGTTCCGCCTCTTCATCACTCATACCAAAAGTAAATCTAAAAGTATTTCCACTTTGGTCTTTTCCGCTGCCCCATCCCGAAGAACAAGACAAACAGAAAAATTCAGCATTTACTACGCGTCCATCACTAAATGTTAGTGACACATCCCCTTTTGTGCCCTCACAATTCAAAGTCGGAGACATATGAGTCGTCCAGGAACTCCCCTTGCCGTGGGTTTTACCGTCAACACCTTCTATGTTGATTTCGGAAGTGCCTGTAAACAAACTTGCAGTCACCGTCCCTTTGAAAGTCTCATTATATTCGTCAAAAGAACCTACAACAGGATAGGTAACACAACCCTGAGAAAAAAGTAATAGGAGAGGCAGGAATAACCATATTGCCTTATTCATATTACATCCATCTTTCAAATTTAGCCCAAGATTGTTCTGGTGAAATCCTATCGGCTTTTCGCCAGCCAAGTATAAGCAGAATGTTGCCTTTTAGCCCGTTGTCTGATAATATGGGACTATCAGTTAAAGTCGGGACGCCGCTCCGTACCTGCTGCCGCAGGATTCTGGTAGCAAACACCTGAGGAATGCTTTATATTTAGCCCCCTCAAGCGCCTTACTGCTCAACTGTTCTAATATCTAATTTCTCGCGAAGCGCAGCCTCCGGCAGCACTTCGCAACAAAACTTTCAAAAAATCTTATCCGGAGGGGAATGTCTTTTTATGATTTGTTAACTCTTACCTATGTAACAATTGATAGACTTAACGCCTTTTTATATAACCTTAGATGCAGCGGGAGTACTTCGATGTTTCTTTTGGCCTTTAACCTCAAATAATTTGGGAGACTTAAAATCAAATTCAAACTTACCAATTCTTTTTTCGGACAGTTCTATATATTCTTCATTTGTTTCGTACCCTATGTAATGGCGTTTTGCTTTTATTGCCGCGATCGCCGTTTGGCCACTGCCAATAAAAGGATCTAAAACAATATCCCCCTCAAAAGTATAAAGTTGAATAAGTCGGTATGGTAATTCCACAGGGAACGGTGCAGGATGTCCAATGCTTCGTGCGGAAACCGCAGGAAATGTCCAGACACTTTTTGTCCATTCGAGAAACTCATCTCTAGAAATGGTGCTTTTCTTATTGCCTCTTTTTCTTGAGAAAGATTCTTTGGAGAAGACTAGAATGTACTCGTGAATATCTCGTAATACCGGGTTGCAGGCAGACAACCAACTACCCCAAGCTGTAGAAGGACTAGCGCTCGAAGCTTTGTTCCATATAATTTCACCTCTCATAAAAAAACCGATGTCGAGCATATCTTCGATAATGTAACGGTGCAAAGGGATATATGGTTTTCTGCCTAAGTTGGCAACATTTACGCACGCCCGGCCACCAGTAACCAATTTTTTATAGGTTTCCTTGAAAACGGTCCTTAGTAAATTCCTGTATTCCTCTAGAGACAAATCTTTATCGTATTCTTTCGTGACGTTATAAGAAAACATCGGAACTCTCAAACAAACAGTTCTTTAACTGATTTCTCCAATTTTTCTCTCAAGAACACTTGATTTACAGTATATATTCTCTTCTTATTGAAAGAAACTCTAATAAGCCAATCTTGCTTATTGAACTTATGAATTACGTTTGCATACTCAAATTGCCTATGGCAGTTTGCACAAACTAAAACAAGATTCTTTGGGTGGTTAGCTTTTAACGGATCAATATGATGCGTTTCAAAATACGGTTTACCGTCTTTCTTTAGAAACCAAAAATCGCATACTTGACAATGACCACTATAAATATCACCCAACATGACTCTTATGTTAGACGGCACGCTTTCTCTGGCTTGTCTCGATCGCTGTTTTATGTATCCCCTTTCTTCCAAAGGCATTGTGGTAACTATCCTGTGATATTCCTTAAGCATAACTCTCTGTTTGTCCAAAGCTGTCCAGTTTGAAAGTCTCGTGATTTCGTCTAAAGCTTCTATCTCATTTCCTGAGGTATCAAGATTTTCTTGGAACTCTTGAGTTTTTTTAACAAACATACGCTCTGGAATTAATCTGTACTCGAAGCTTTTTTTATCTACTAACTGAATCACTATTTCGTCACCGGACTTAATCTTATTTCGTTTAAACCATTCTGCCATCCCTCCGATTCTACACTCACGGGTAGCACTTTTGTATGAAGAGTAATTTTTTTGGTGTAAAACGTCTGAATCATCCAAATAAACCTTTATGTTAGTATTATATTTGGGAAACCACTTAGCCAAGGACATCGGAATAGCTATTAACCCCTTCTCTATCCGACTCCGAGTTATTTTAACCGTTGAATAGCTATAGTTGATCCGACTTTCGCCTTTAATGACTTGTGATGCATCTGAGCCCATCGAAAAGTACCCCTTTGCAAAAAGTTTGAGTAGAGACCTATGGATAGTTAGATTGTGAGCAGCACTTTGTCTTAGCTTTTTGTCCCTTTACCAAAACCAAAATCAAGTCCCGTTCCGATTATATTATCACACTCTGGACAAAATACATTTTGCTCCGGATCATCGGTCAGGCTGTGATGCCCCAAACATTCCCAATTATCTCCATTCCAAGCCCATTCTTCGGACATTGCTCTTGTATAAACAATTTTCTCTAAATCATAACCACAGTGCGGGCATTTTTTTATTTGAAGTTTTGTTTCCATAGGACTATCACCTAATTCCAGTTTAATTGCGCAAACATCCTGTCAGCAACAAAATGGTAATTTTCACAAAATCCTTTTGCCTTTGCAGCATCAACAGTCCATATCACTTTAGCACCGCTGAAACTACCTGTGATTGTCTTAATGAGTATAGGTTCTCCAAACAATCTAGCGTCCATTTCTGGCTCAGTGATAGGTATTTCTGTTTCTACATTTTCCTTGCCAAATTTGTATATTAGCAGGGCAACTAATATATTTTCGCGAGCAGACCCCACTTGCATTCCGGCCTTACCAGCTCGTGAACTTTCCAATTCAGCAAGCTGAAACAAATATGGTAAACGGTTTTTAATTCTTTTTACAGTTGCTTCATCTTCGAAAAGCTGACCCAAATGGCCTTGAGGTTCCAAATTCTCTCCTTTTCTTTAACGGATTGTGTATTCTTTGTACAAAAACTTGCACATATCGTCAAGAAATTCAACTCTGAAAAACCACAACCAAATTTCACTTCCCCATTTTACCCGCAGATTCTGGCAATTAAAACCATAATCCTTAAAATCCTTGCCCCGCGATGTTTCAAAATCCACATCAATTTTTGGCCGAAAATCCCTCTAACTCAAAACTCCTTCCCTTGCGTCAATCCAAAGTTCCGCCCTCTGCCTTTTGTCCTCTGTCCTCCGTCTTCTGTATCTGTATTTCTTATCCTTTTCCCGAAACCTGACCTTTCATCAGAGATATAGACTTAATACACACAGCTTTGGTAGTACGGTCACGATGTTTTAGGCCTTGCTCGTGAACTTCCAAAGCCATCTTCCGCATTCTGCCCTTCATACTCCTTAAGCCGTAGGCAGCTGCCTTTTTAGCTGTCCTTGGATAGTTACCGAATAATGCCTCTTTGAGTATAGCTAAGCCGTCCTCTTGCTTACGCGCCAACTCGAAAGCCGCCAGTCTCGCAGTTGAAATATCGTCAGAGAGCAGCTTCTCCATGAGCTTTCTGAGAAGTTCAAGGGTTGCTTTGTCCCTTTGCCGTTCAGGTGGTTTGGCATTATCTAAAGTCATAAATCGTTCCTTTTTCAAAAAGGGGTAGAACCCTGCATTCTATCAGCTTTCATCCAAAAAGACACTCGATTTTTTACCCGCCGTCCGTGTGGCGGGCTTGCTTCAGCCCAGCCGCATAACTCAAAACTCCTTCCCTTCCGTCAATTCAAAGTTCTGCCCTCTGCCTTTTGTTTTCCCTCGTCTTCTCTTTGTGTCTTTTCGTGGCAAAACTCCGCATAATCAGTGCAATCTGTGGCTAAAGGGGCAATGTAAAAAAAATTTTAAAAAATTTACTTATTCTATTGACAATAACCTGCAATTGGACGTATTATATACAAAAGAGGGGTGGGTTGAGGCGGTAGAAGTATATCTACTGCTTGTTCTATTTATGCTCTTTGACAAGTTAACAGTTAAGCCAATTTGCCCCGTTAGAATGTTTCTAACTGGGGTGAGCAGCGAAAGTGCAGCTCGTGCGATGGATACGCCTTATCGCAATGAGCTTTAAATTTTGTTTCTGGCTTTGCTGTGCCTCGCCTTGATAAATTGAGTTTATCGGGGCGTAGCTGATAAGCGAAGCCTGATTCAGCACTTTCGGTGCGTATGCCAGAGTGTTGAGCCTTCATCGACGACCAACGTCTTTGTCTTGTGCGAAGCGGACTTGTCCGCCGTAGCTTTAGCGAAGGCGTATCGACGATATAAATTGAAGGGTTTGATCCTGGCTCAGAACGAACGCTGGCGGCGTGGCTAAGACATGCAAGTCGAACGGACCGTTAATTTATTAACGGTTAGTGGCGAAAGGGTTAGTAATGGATAGGTAATGTACCCTGTGCTTCGGGATAGCGTCAGTTGCTTCGGCAACTTTCCGAAAGGGGCGGTAATACCGGATA
>CAZMSP010000020.1:10468-24991 GCA_964568985.1 uncultured Pirellulales bacterium | reverse complement strand
TTGAATTGACAAGCGCTTTGTTAAGTATACAGAATGCGGCGGAGTTTGTCGAATCCCAGCGGTTAAATCTTACCAGGGCAGAGGAGGGATTGCGACTTGCAGAAGTTGGCTATAGAGAGGGAATAAACACACAGGTGGAGATGATAGATGCGCAGTCGGCTTTAACGACTGCAGGGGCGAACTATTACCAGGCTATATACTCGCACATCATTGCTAAATTGGATTTGCAAAAAGCGATGGGAACCATGATGACCCTTGAAGCAGATGACTCCGAAGGCAAAATTAGAAATAACGAATTAAAAACAGCCAGAGAAGCAGCTTCGGCAGCTTTTATAAGCGAAAGGCAGAGCAGGCAAAATGAAAGTAGGTAGAAGGACTATATATTGGATAGCGGCGTTTGTGTTGGTGTTCATTACCTTTTGGTTTGGATTTTTTCATAAGTCCACTAAAAGTCAGGAGCAGGAAAGCATAGTTCCGGTTGAGATTGAAGCTGTAAGCACCGGCTCGATAGAAGAGACTATAGAAGTAACTAGCTGGATAACGGCAAATAAAGTTGTGGATGTCACATCAAAGGTGCCGGGGAGAATTGAATCTTTACAGGTTATTCTGGATGACGGTGATGTAGTTGCAGTTGAAGAAGGACTGGCGGTCAAAAAAGGCCAGCAGATTGCCGTTATCGACCATGATACTTATTTGGCGCAGGTGGATGCGGCAAAAGCGGATTTACAGGCCAGAGAAGTTGAGTTGGTCGATGCCGAGCGCGAAAAGAAGCGTATTATCAGGTTATTTGAGGGCGGCTCAGCTACCGAGCAGAGTAAGGACAAAGCTGTAACCGCGGCAGAACTGGCTGTGGCAAGGCTTAATTTAGCCAAGGCCAATCTTAAGCTTGCTCAAATAAATCTGCGAGAGTCAACGATTATTGCTCCTATTGAGGCAATGGTTACAGCCAAACACATTGACCAGGGCAATCTCATTAGGCAAGGAGACAGGATAGTTACAATAGCCGAGATGAAAACTGTCAAGGTGATAGTTGCTGTTGCAGAAAAATATGGCGGGGAGATTGTTGTTGGAACGCCTGCGAGAATCAAAGTTGATGCCTTTGGAGACAGGATATTCGATGCTAAAGTGTACTCGGTCTATCCGGCTCTTGATGAGCAAACACACACCATACAGGCCGAAATTCGTATGGACAATGATGAATTGCTGCTAAAACCTGGTATGTTTGCCAGGGTTACTTTAATTACAGAGCGTAAAGATAATGTGGTCGTTATCCCCAGGGATGTTGTTCTTGGTGGCAGGATAGACGAGCCTTATGTATACGTAGTGGAGGATGGAACCGCCCATAAGCATTTTGTCAAGATTGGAGTACGCCAGGCAGACAAATATGAAATAATCGATGGCTTAAAAGCGCAAGAGATGCTTGTAGTTAATGGAATGAATTACTTGACCGACGCGATGTTGGTCGAGGTTGTGAAGTTAGAAGAAATCGGCGTAAGTCAGAATTAAAAGGCAGACTGCATAATGAAACTTGCTCAATTATCTGTAAACAGGCCTGTAACCACTGCGATGATATTTATAGCAATGGTGGTTCTTGGGCTTGTGTCATTGTCGATGCTGGGACTGGACTTGATGCCGGAGATGGAGATACCGGCTGTTTCGGTTATGACTGCCTATGAGGGGGCGGGGCCAGAGGAAGTGGAAACGCTCATAACTGAGCCGATGGAGGATACTCTTAGTACCATCTCTGGAGTGGATGAGGTAATTTCAGTCTCCAAAGAAGGAATATCAGCGGTAACATTGAAATTTGATTGGGGTGAAAAAATAGATGAAAGTACCAACGATGTGCGTGAGAAGATTGACCTGATTAGGGATATGCTGCCGGAGGAAGCCGACAATCCTGTTATTTTCAAGTTTGACCTTGCAATGATGCCGATTGCAATTATCGCAATTACCGCTGAGGATAGCTACCCTGATTTGGAGGATATAGTTGATGACGTGATAGTTGACCCGCTTAAGCGTGTTGATGGTGTTGCTTCGGTAACGCCTCGGGGAGGATTGGAGCGACAGATTCGCGTTGATATTGACCGTGACAAGCTGGCCGCTTTGAATTTATCGGTTGCACAGGTAAATTCAGCTCTGGCTGCTCAAAACATCAGCACTCCCGGTGGTAACATAAAGACCGGTTACAAGGACTATCTCCTGCGAACACCTGAGGAATTTTCCAGTCCTCAGGAGGTTGCTGAAGTTGTTATTGCTCGGCGAAACGGCATACCAATAAAGCTCAAAGATGTTGCCGATGTAAGAGATTTTTTCAAAGAGCGGACTTTTGAAGTGCGAATGAACGGCAAAAAGGCAATGGCTGTATTTGTCCAGAAGCAAAGCGGTGAAAATACAGTGGCGGTTGCCAGGGCGGTCAGGGAAAAGCTTGAGGAAATAAAAAAGAATTTGCCGCCTGATGTTGAACCGAAGATGGTAATGGATAATTCCGAGTTTATATTGGCCTCGGTGGGTAATTTGCGTAACACGGTTTTCTGGGCTGCTTTCTTTGTCTTTATTGTGCTTCTCTTTTTCCTGCGGGACCTTCGAGCCAGTATTATTGTTGCACTTGCGATTCCTACTTCGCTTATCTTTACCTTCTTTTTAATGTACTTAGCCGATTACACGATTAATGAAACTTCGCTGGCCAGCCTGGCTATTGCCGTCGGTCTTGTTGTGGATAATGCAATAGTTGTTGTTGACAATATCAATCGCCATCGCGCCAAGGGCCAGAGGCCGAAGGAAGGTGCCATTTTCGGGGCAAATGAAGTGGGCGTACCTGTTATTGCTTCAACACTAACGACCATTTCCATTTTTGCGCCGATTATATTTGTCGGTGGGATAACGGCGATTGTATTCGGCCAATTCGCAGCTATTGTTGTGATGGCTTTGACGGCTTCGTTGTTTACGGCCCTTATGCTTGTGCCGATGGTGTGCTCGAAAATTCTGATAGTCCGTGATGCTAATTCGTCAAAGTCTATTTTGGACTCGTTTTACAACCTGGGTGAAAAAGTCTTGAATAAAACGGAAGACTTCTACGTCAGGTTTTTGGATTGGTCGCTTGGCAATCGTAAAACAGTTTTTATTTCCTGTATTATTTTGTTCGTTTTGAGCATCGGCCTTGTTGGCTTTATCGGCACAGAATTTTTCCCCGAACAGGACCAGAATCGTTTAGTGGCAAATTATGAATTGCCTATCGGCACAAGGTATGAGCGCACCGGTGCGGTTGCCCAGCAGTTACAGAAAATAGTAGAAAATAGTGTCCCTGAGAGGCGGGATAGCTTTATCCGCTGGGGCGTTTATGGCGGTGCCGGCGGCGGTCACTTTGCTACAGAGGAGGAAAGCTATAAGGGTATTTTGTTTATCAGTCTGAAACCAAAAAGTCAGCGAGATGTCACCCCGGCCGACGTTATAAAGCGCCTTCGCGAAACTACGGATGATATGCCGGGAGTTACCATCCGCTATAGCGCGGAGGACCCTGTCGAAGCAATGGTATTCGGCAGCAGCGGCAGTTTAGCTGTTGAGCTTTATGGCCACGATATGGATTTGGCTCGACAATATGCGGATTCTGTTAAAGCGGCAATAGAGGCGATTGATGGCGTCCAGGATGTTGAAATCAGCCGAAAAGAAGAAAAGCCGGAGATTAAGGTTGTCGTTGACCGCGAAAAGGCATCGAAACTGGGACTTGATGTAAGAACCATTGGTAAAACCATTGAAACATTCTTCGCAGGCACTACCGCAACGAGATACCGCGAAGGCGGGGATGAATATGATATAGAAGTGCGGCTGCAGGAGAAGGACCGTGACAGGATTGAAGATTTACGCGATGTGTTTATCAGCTTGCCCGGCGGCGCTCAGGTCAGTCTGGCCAATATTGCCAAAATCGAGCAAGGTGTGGGGCCGACAAAGATTGAGCGAAAAGACCAGGCACGATATATTATGGTCTCAGGCGAAATTAGCGGCAGGGACCTCGGCTCGGTGGTAAAGGATGTTAGAAAAGCCCTTGATAATATCCCTGCGCCGCCAGGTTTTAGTTATAAATTTGCCGGTGCAGAGAAAGAAAAGACAGAAGCATTCCGGCTGTTGATGATAGCTGTAGGTTTGGGAATGGGATTGGTATATATGGTAATGGCTTCGCAGTTTGAGTCTTTACGCGACCCATTTATTATATTTCTTTCGATACCGTTTGGTATTGTGGGCGTAATTATCGCTTTAGCGCTGACGGGGCAGGCAATGAGCGTTATTAGTTTTCTGGCCTTGATTATGATGGTCGGAATCGTAGTAAATGACGGGATTGTTCTAATCAGTTTCATAGGCATACTTCGCCACCGCGGCCATAGTGTCTATTCGGCAATTATGGAAGGTGGACGCAGCAGAATGCGGCCTGTGATATGCACTACCGCCACCACGATTTTGGCGATGACACCCCTTGCCTTGTCAAGAAGTGAAGGTTCTGAAATTTGGGTGCCGTTTGCAATAACCGTGATTGGCGGTTTAATTGTAGGTACGATTATTACACTGGTTTTAATGCCTACTCTTTACAGTCTATTCGAAGGTTTTAAGACCACTGATGCAAAAGGGTAATTATGAAAGCTGTTTTGATTGTGCACAATGTCGCTATAGATGGAGAGGTAGATGAGATACTGGTCTCTGTCGGCGTTGATTGCTACACCAAATTCACTAATACTTTAGGTAAAGGTCGCCTCAGTGAGCCGCATTTGAACACCGATGTTTGGCCGGGGGTGAATTACGGCACCTTTGTTGTTACCGACGAGGCCAACGCCAAACAAATATTGGAAAGTGTCCGGCAGATGAGAAAGAAACTCGGCTCAGAAGGCATTAAAGCGTTTATGTGGGAGATTGAGGATATCACCTAATCCCGGCTTGCTCGCCGTGCTGCGCCTGCCGAGACGTGCTCGCCGTGCTGTGGCACTGTCGCAGCAGGCCGTCTCTGGCATGGCTGGTACTTGTCGCAGCAGGAATGAATATAGAGCTAAGTACTTTCAATTCAATGAGTTAGCAAATCTCAGCACAACAGCACAATTTTTTTTCATTTTTAAAAAATTTTCTGGCCAAATAAACTCTGAAAGTAGAAAATAGTTTAGGTTTATGCTTGCGAGGTAAAAGAGGGTTATGGTATGCAGACCGCTGCAAAATATAAACCGCATCTGGAAATTGCTTCCGACCTTGAGACTCTTGCTCGTAGGAGCGTTGAGCTTTTTGTTGCTGATGCGAATAAAGCAATAAAGGCTAAGGATGCCTTTTACGTTGCAATATCGGGAGGGCATACGCCCAAACGTTTTTTTGAACTTCTTGGCGAAGTGCCCAAAGCAAAATCTTTACACTGGGATAGAATCCAGTTGTTCTGGGTTGATGAGCGATACGTTCCGCCGGATTCGCAATGGAGCAATTACAAGCTGGCTGCTGATACTTTCTTATCTAAAGTTGCCATCCCGCAAGTGAATGTTCATCGGATTCCAACTGAGCACAGCGATTTTTGGGTTTCAGTTCGCTATTATGAAGAAACCATTCGGGAAGTTTTCGGCCTGCCAGAAAAGCAGACTCCTGAATTTGATTTGATTGTGCTCGGAATGGGTGTTGAGGGCCATACCGGCTCACTGTTTCCCAATAGTTATGCCTGTTTTGATACTGAAGATTTGGCATGCGTTGTTTATGTTTTGGATGAGAGGGTTAATCCGCCAGACGTAAGGCGGATAGACCGCATAACCTTGACCCATCCGGTTTTATGTGCCGCGTCTCATCTGGCTGTGTTGGTTTCCGGCGAGGAAAAAGCCGGCATTTTGAAAGAGGTTCTGACAAGCGAACCGGATGAGGTCCGCTATCCCATTCACGCCCTTTGGCCGGTCCTTGACAAGGTCATCTGGCTCATCGACCGTCAAGCTGCAAAAGAAATGTAATCACTTTGTTTCGTGCTAATTCGTGGTTATATTTATCCGCGAAATCTGTGTAATCCATGGCTAATTTTTCTATTTGCCCCGTTAGAGACTTTTCCATTTGGCTCTCTAACGGGATTTGCTTTTTTCATTTTTGGCTCTTGCGCCGAGCAACAATATCGGTGCAGCTATCGCAATGGACGAATACGTGCCGATGATAACGCCTAAGCCGATTGCGAATGTAAAGCCTCTTAAAGCCTGACCGCCAAAGATATACATAATCAGTACCACAATGAATGTGGTAAACGACGTCAAAATCGTTCTGGAGATAGTTTGGTTGATGCTGTCAGAGATTATCTTTGGATTTAGTTGGGCCCTTTTGCGATTCTCCCTAATACGGTCGAAAACAACAATCGTATCGTTCAGCGAGTATCCAATCAACGTCAAAAAGGCGGCTATCATTGCCAGATTGATTTTGAAATCTCCGATTAAGAGTTTCTCTCCGATTGGGCTTGCTGCGATATAGGTGCAGGCTGTTACCGCTCCAAGCGTAATACATACATCGTGAACTAATGCTATAATGGCTGCGATACCGTAGCGAACATTTCCGAATCTAATCCATATGTAGGTAACGATTGCAAATAGTGAAAGGATAATGGCAATCAGCGCCCGTGTTTTTTGCTCTTCTCCGACGGATGGGTCTATCTGTGTTACTCGTGGTAATGATGTTTCAAGTTTCACCGCTGCCAGGACTTTAGTCGTTTCGTTTTCGACAAACTGTGTCCATTCATCCTCTGTTAATTCACGCAGGCCCGCCTCTGGTACGACACTTATATAAGCGAACTGGTTTACCGGCTTATTTTGTTCGATTGTTGCCAGCTTGGGGCCCAAAATTACATAGTCATAGCGTGGCAGGTCTTGCGTGTCGGGTTTGAATTGCAGCGATGCCAACCTTGCTTCAATTTCCGCTTTAGTTGCAGCTCTTTTAATTTCACATAAAATCTTGATGCCGCCTGTAAAATCAGTAAGTTCAGGATATGCATCTACAAGTTCCTCGGTTAATTTTTCCTGTGAGATGATCGTTGGTTGAAGGTTCTGTTGGATTTCAAGCTCATCGGCGAAGGCGGCCAGGATTGCATTATTAACGACTTCATCAATTTCCGGCTCAGAAATTTGAGCGTTTGGGAAAGCATCTGTCAGCACATTTTTGACTAATGTCTGGTTCATCTGACTCGTTGTTATTGTAAACTCTGCTCCGGCTTGAGCATTCTGTGTTACCAGCAGATTGTTTAGTTTGCGGACAAACTTATCCTGAGCTTTTTCAATCGCTGAGGTCACAGTTTCGGCGGTATGTTGCTCGCCCAGCCCCTCAGAGGAGCGGGGCTCGCCTCCTGAAAACTTAACGATAGTTTTGCTTTTATTTGTTTCGGTAGTATTGATTTCATATTGTTTGCCTGTTTTTCCGATGCTATATACGTTTGCTGTTAACAAGGCAGGATTGTTCAATTTTTCCCCGATTTTATGGATTCTGTCTTCCACATCGCTTCTGCTGAGGGAGGCCGCCTCTTTCAGGTTGATTACAGCGCTTGTTCCGCCGGTAAATTCGATATCGTATTTATTGTTCTTCGCATCATCTCTTGTAAAGAAGACAAATGAACCTGCTGCGATAAGTACGGCTGACATTGTAAGGAAAATCGGCCTGGCTCTCATCCAGTTTACGTTTGGTTTGTGTATCAGCCGAAGCATGAATAAATGGTCTGTCATTGTTCGCCTGACCAAATCCCGAAGCAACCAAGAAAGGCAGGGAACTACTAGGAGTACAACAAACGTGATAGATAACGAATTAGAAATTAAATAAGTCACAAAGCCGAGTACAAGCTCGGCAAGAGTAAAACCTGTCCAGGTTTTAACCTTGGAAGACTTGAATTTGCCAGAGCGCAAGGCCAACAGGAAATCGAAGATTACCCGCGTTACAAATAGTGCGGTGAACATACTCGATGCGATACCTAACATAAGCACAAGGGCAAATCCCTTTACCTCTTCTGAAGCGACCCAGTAAAGAATAGCTGCGGTGATGAATGTAGTGAGGTTAGCGTCAAAGATGGTTCTAAATGCTCTCTGGTAGCCATTTGCTATAGCGATTCTCAAAGACGAGCCTCGCTGCTGCTCTTCACGGATTCTTTCAAAAATCAGAACGTTGGCATCAACGCTCATGCCGATGGTTAGTATTATGCCGGCGATGCCTGGTAATGTGAAAGTTGCTTTGACTCCCGCCATTATTGCAAGCACAAACAATATGTTTATAAATAGTGCCATATCGGCTATTGAGCCGGCAAGGGTGTAATAAATCAGCATACAGGCCATCACTACTATAAGTCCGATTAACCCGGCCTTGATACCCTGATTGCGATTGTCGGCCCCGATGGATGGGCCGATTGTCTTTACACTGATGGGCTGCTCTATCAAGCGGGCCGGCAAAGAGCCGGCGTTGAGTTTGTCTACCATATCACGTTGTTGGTCTTCTGAATATTGGCCTGTTATTTGACCATGTGTAGTTATCCTTGAATTGATGCTGGGAGCCGATATTGCGACCCCATCCAGCAGGATACAAAGTGGTCGGCCGATGTTATTGCCGGTAATTTTTCCGAAAATTTTTCCACCTCTGTCATCCAGAACGAAATCGATAGCTCTTCGACCTGTTCGAGGCTCTCTGCCTGCTGATGCCCTTTTTAGTTTCCAACTCTTGCCCTCGCCTCGGTGCAGCATTACTTCGTCTTTGTTGTTGCTTGCGAGGACATAGTACTTGTCGCCGAATTGACCAACGATTGAAGGACGCTTTTGGTCATCGGCGGCTCCCCAGTCGTTGACATTTTCTATTTCGCACCATATAAACTTATTATCCGAGGCATATTTGGGACCTTTCTCTTTGAGGGTTTCGGCATACTGTGCCATTGCGGCCATATCCACTTCTGGATGTCCCTGTGTTGGAAGTATCCTGAACTCCAGAATGCCGGCTCCTTTGAGCATTCGCTGTAGGTCTTTAGGGTCGTCAAGTCTGCCTCTGAAAGGACGATACTCATCAAAAGCTGCAACTACATTGTCAATTTCAGTTGCCCGGTCAGCGAACTTGCTTTTAAGTTCTTCAATGACAAAAGTGCGTCTGGATGACTTGGCGGGTAACTGCAGAACAAAATTTATCTGGTCTTCGGTCAGGTTTAATTTGTCGAGGTCTTTTTTGGCCTTTTCGTACCGAATATTTTTGCCGGTTTCAGGGTCAGTCAGCTCATCGGCAACTTTAGCCCATTCGCCATACATTTTTACATATCTGGTTAGTAGGTCCAGATTAGTTTCGGAGCCGAGATACTCTTTTAGAGATTCTGTTAGTTGTTCGGCATCCACTTTAATCCAGTCTCCAAGATTAAGCTTAATTTCGTCAAGGTCAAGATTGGCAAGGTTTATTAAATTCTCCGGAATTTTCAGTTGTGCTTCGAGTTCGTCTCTTTCATCTTGTTTTTCTTTGAGTTCGTCGTAACAGGTGGCGAGTGTCCCGAGAATGGCGATTCTGTTAGGGTCACTCTGGGCAAAATCGTTGAAATCTTTGATTCGTTCTTCCTGCGGTTTTTTTAGCGAGCGCATAATCTTTGCGGTACTTGTGTTTTTGGCAAGAAGCTCGCTCAGGGCTTGTTCGTACTTCTGGCGCTTTGCATGTGCTTCTGCGCTTGACAGGGGCATTTGTATTTCAAAGCGGGTGTTACCTTGTGGTCTCCATACGAGATTTTGGATGTTGGCAGGGTCTATGCGCCTTCGCAGAACGGTTATCATTCTTTGCGCAAGGTCTTTTGTTTCTTCCTTTTCGAGGTCTTGAGTGTCGATTTCATAAATAAGACTTACTCCACCTCCCACATCTATTCCCGGCTTTAGGGTTTTGCCTGGAGGATATAAAGTCCACGCCGCTAAGGCCACTAAAACAATGATTAAAACTATTTTCGGCATCAGATTCTTGTTCATAATTTTCTCGCATAATGGGTTAAATGGTGATTGGTTGAATGCCTGCTGGCAGGGCTAAATAATTACCAATCACCAATCACTATTTCTCTTTTGACAAATTTTTTCCGATCGCTGAAGAGGCAATTTTTATTTTTGTATTATTTGACTCATCAACTTTCAGTGTAATCTCATCGTCCTTAATATCGACAACGGTTCCGATAATCCCGCCTATCGTTCTGACTTTGTCATTTTTTTCTAATGATTGGACCATCTTTTTGTGCTCTTGTTGTTTTTTTCGAGGCCCTCTAAAGAGCATGAAGATAAAGACAGCGGCCAAAGCGAGCAGGAGCCAAGGCGGGAAAAGTGGTTTTGGTGGTTCTTTCCCAGCCGGGGGAGCATTAGAGTCGGATGGTACCTTCGTTATTGCTTCGCCTTCCGAAGTTATCGGCGCTGAGCTAATTTTCGAAGGCGCCTCATTGGTTTCCGTTTGGGCTAATATCCATGCATTGTTCATTTTGAGCTCCTAAAAAAATTGGTTAAATGGAGTTAAAGATGGTAACTGGTGATTGGTAATTTAACCATTTAACCAATAACCATTTAACCAGTTAACACTCACCAAATTCGTTTCTTTCTATTGCCTTTCTGATTTTAGCCATTAGTCTCTGGTAGAACCTCAGATTGTGCACCGATGCGAGGATTGGCCCGAGCATTTCTCCGCAATTGAAGAAATGTCTGATGGCTGCTCTGCTGAAATTCTTGCAGCAGTAGCAGTCGCAACCGGCCTCGATTGGCTCTGGGTCGTTTATCAGAGCGCTATTTCGTAGCCGCACAGGGCCATTTTCAGTAAATGCAAAGGCATTTCGCCCATTTCGGGTGGGCAGTACGCAGTCAAACATATCGACACCGGCCTTAACGGCGGCAATTATGTCAATTGGCCTGCCTACGCCCATAAGGTACCGAGGTTTATCCTTCGGTAATAGCTGCGTTGTGTGGGTTACTGTTTTTATCATATTATCATGGCTTTCACCTACACTTAGTCCGCCGATAGCATAACCGTCAAAATCCAGTTTGGCAAGTTCGTTGGCACAATAAGTTCGCAATTCTTGATTCAGTCCGCCTTGGACAATGGCAAATAACAGCTGTTTGCCGCTTTTATGTGCCTTTTTAGCACGCTTGGCCCAGCGAATAGTTCTTTCCACGGCCTTTTTTAGCCGCGGTACATCGATGCCAAAGGGCGTACATTCGTCCAGGCACATTATTATATCCGCTCCAAGTCGATTTTGGATTTTTATTGCGTTTTCGGCGTTAAGATACACTTTTGCTCCATCTACATGGCTGTTGAATTCAATGCCGTTGTCGTCAACCTTTGTCAGTGAGCTCAGCGAGAAGAGCTGGTATCCGCCGCTGTCGGTCAGTATCGGTTTGTCCCAGGCCATAAGTTTATGCAGCCCGCCGAGCGACTCGACCGTTTCGACTCCGGGTCGCAGAAGCAAATGATAGGTATTAGCCAGGATTATAGAAGCGCCGCTTTCTTCGAGTTGTTGAGGGGTGATTCCCTTTACCGCACCGGCGGTACCGACCGGCATAAAAGCCGGCGTCTCAACCTCGCCGTGTGCCGTCTTCAACAAGCCCCGTCGTGCCTGTGTTCCGGAATCCTGATGGATAATTTCGAAATCGGCCATTTTTATTTTCTTTTTGTTTTAAGCTTTTCGCCTTCAGTAGACACTCGTGATTTTAGAGCCGGGATAATAATACGAAAGTATTTGCAGAGTGGAATATCCCTTTCTTGCCATACCTTCAGCGCCACATTGGCACATCCCTACACCGTGGCCCCAACCTCTGCCTGATGAAAACGCCCATTTGTCACCCATATCGATGATTTGACAGATTGTGCTTTTTAACTTCTGACCGGTTGGGTCGATTGTCAGTCGTAAATCCTCAGCTTTCAAAAAATCACTTTTACCGGTTGAACCGACAAGTTTTACTTTTGTCAGGCGGGTAAATTTACCGTAATCGCTTTTTGTGGCCACAGTTATATTTTTAATCTCTCCAAGCGGTTTTAGCTGTGGATATTTTTGTAATAACTTTGTTGTAACATAACTCTTGTCGAATTGAATCATCGGCCAGTAAAAAAGATTAAGTTTAGCTACATCTTGGCAATAGGGACACGGCACGGAAGCGAGTGCTTCGAAAGAATCGCCGAATACATTTTTGCTGTTTTCAGTGTGGCCGCCGCAGGCCGAACTGTAATAGGAGGGGAAAATATCTTCATTGCCGTCAGCGTCTTTACAGAGCATGACCCTGCCGTATGTCCTGTTGATGGCATCCCATACCTGGGCTGATTCAGCATTTACGCCGGCGTAAACCTGATTTGTTTGTGTTTTCGTGACGTCCCAGTTGCGGGTGCTGCCAAATCGCTTTTTGTAGTAAAGACAATATGTCCTTGCTGCGATTGCCTGGGCTTGAAGTGCTGCCGCCTCCCAGTAATCAGGCATCTCGGCCCCAACTACGCCTGCTAAATACGGCTCAAGCGGTACAAGGTTTATAACATCAAGGCAATCGCCACTGGGATTGACTATGAGTTTTAATTTGCCGCGGTAATCGTTGCCGTTTAGGTTAAAGATGTGAGGGTTATCAGGTGCAATAATTACTTCCTTACTTTTGAATTGCCGTCCGGCAATAGCAATTCCGCCGGAGTAAATAGTGGCTTTTATTGGTTCATCAATTCGGGCAAAGCGGCCTTGCAGTATTTGTGTTTGTGGGTTGATTATACTGAAAGATGAGCCGCTTTTCAGCACGCATTCTGTGACATCGTCCAGCAGCAAGACCCTCACCCAGAACTGCGGCTCGACGTCCATCTGGGGAGTCGGCTTGGCAAGCTGTCTTGCCTTGCACCCGCCGAGAATAATCAGCATACACAAGAGAATTACGGAAAAGTTTA
This sequence comes from uncultured Pirellulales bacterium, assembly GCA_964568985.1. GTDB lineage: Bacteria > Planctomycetota > Phycisphaerae > Sedimentisphaerales > Anaerobacaceae > CAZBWE01. The sequence goes on along the minus strand of CAZMSP010000020.1, from coordinate 12,133 downwards.
TCTGCCGGATGTAAGGCAGATTTATCCACCGGACATAAGGTAGATTTATCCGGGATAGAGCTTTGCTGCGATTTGCAGTTGATTGGGTGATAATTAAAAAAGACATTAAATAAATAATCAGAAAATAATCAGTAATCAATTGGTCAGTCCAGACTTCGCAGCGATAGTCCCAGATTGTTGATAGCTTTTTTAATTTCGTTTAAGCTTGTTACGCCGAAGTTTTTAGCGCCGAGAAGCTCAGCTTCTGTGGTTTGTGTCAGTTCACCTATTGTACTAATATTGAGCTTTTGCAGGCATTTTCGAGCCCGCACTGACAATTGCAGGTCGTCAACAGAATTCTTCAGGGGCCCCTTCTCCTCCTCATGTTCTGCGGTACCTGTCATAGTGGTTTTTTCTAAAGGTAGCTCCTTTTCTTCCAGAGCCATACCAAGCCATAGTCCTTTCGAATCGAGTATGGCCTTAATTTCTCTAAGCGACGTTTCACCAAAGTTTTTATAAGATAGCAGCTCTGCCTCAGAGATGTTCAAAAGGTCGTCGATTGTTTGTATATTCATTTTTCTCAGGCAGTTTCTGCTGCGTACCGACAGCTCAAAATCGGAGATTGGCGTCTCCAAAAGTTGGCTTTTGTGGGTTTTTCTCTTCTCTTTTTCTTCATCATAGTACATGGTCTTTGAGCTTTCGACGTCTTTTTTGTATAGAATTGCTCTTTGGTGATTTGGATGAGACTCCAGGACCGTATCAATACATTGAGATGCTCTATCGAACTGGTCTTTATCTTCGTAGAGCACAGCCAGATTCAATAGGGCGCTTACATAGACATTGGTGCTTGAAGTAATTTGTCTATAGTAGTCGATCGCCGCCTCTTCATCGCCGGATAAGTCGCACCGGTAAGCCAGGTAAAAAAGGGCTTTTTGATGGCTTGGCACTAATTCTAAAGCTGTTTTGTAATTGTCCATCGCTTGTTCATAAAGACCTTGGGCTTCCTGAAGTCGGCCCAGTTGATAATGGTATTCGGCGCTTATATTTTCAAAATTTACGCAGGTTTTAAGCTCCTTGTCTGCGCTATCAAGGTTTCCTGCCTGGCGATAGGTAGCGGCTTTTTCTAAGGTTATGTTTAGTGTGTCGGCCTCGTATTTGAGACTATTTTGCAGGTTTTCAATTGCTTCATCAAATTTACCTGTTCGGCGAAGAGCAAGGGCCATGTATATGAATTTTTCTTTGCAGTCGTTGGCTTTTTGCAGTTTCTCGATTGCTTCGCTGTTTCTGCCTACGATAAAAAGACCGATGCCCCCTGCAAGCTGTGCATTCGCTGAAGTTTTGGCCCTATTTGCTTCTAACTGTTCAGCAAACTTTATCTGATTGGCCTCGCTGCTGTGAACATAACAGGCGAGTTTCTCGATATCCTCTAATGATGGTAATGTATCGGCAAAAAAGCTGATTTCCGGCTCTGTAATCGGTTCCATAGGATTTTGCTCCCATAATCTTTATTTATGTATCTATTACTCTTTTTATGTTAATTGGTCTTGCACAAGGTTGATTATTATAAGCTTAAGTTGAAAATGTGCAATAGATTTTTCAGCGTACTTAGCCCCCGGGCTTGCCCTGAGCGAAGCCTGCGGTGAGCTCAGCCGAACCGTCGAAGGGTTTATCTTGGAGATTGTTTAG
>CAZMSP010000020.1:0-10368 GCA_964568985.1 uncultured Pirellulales bacterium | reverse complement strand
AGCCTGCGGTGAGCTCAGCCGAACCGTCGAAGGGTTTATCTTGGAGATTGTTTAGCCATCACTGGAACGGTGACGTTTTCCTTAGTTATTCCCACACAGACAGGAATTCCCGCCTGTCATGCATAAAATAGGTGCAAACCCGCTTTTTATATCAGAAATAGCCGAATCATTGATTTTATAAAAAAAATTAATTTCGCCATCAAGGGGCTTGACAGGATGTTGGAGGGAAGGTAATTTTTCTTCTATAATTCGTTATTTAATGTGATGGATAACAAATAGCGAAAGGGGGCCAAAATGAAACCTTCAAAAAATCCCACTATCTTAAAAACAACTCTAATTACACTGATAGTCGCATCCGTCTGTGCCATCTCAGCCAGCGCAGAATCCTCGAGCTACTCTCCTGTGGTCATCACTGAGGATTTTGATTCAATTATGGCCGGGATGAAGGCCGCCAAGCCGGAGATTCTGAAACGCCATATGGATTTACTGCGGCAAAGGTACGACCTGTCAGACAATCCCGCCGAAGCTGTTACTATGTCTCGCGGAAAGCCAATCCAGCAGGGCGTTCGAGCAAAACTGCCGGAGGGGGTGACTTGGCAGCAACTGGCAGAAATGACTCCAGATGAAATTCGTGAAAAAGGCCTGTGCCCAAAGGGATTCCTGCCCTTGCCTCACCCTAATCACAATGAAGGAGGGATGCTCTTCCCACAGATGGTGATAGATGAAATCAGAAAGCAGGAAGGCAGGGACCTGACGCGTTTTGACCTTGATTTTGACCTACCGGAGCATTTTTTACCCGAGTTCCCCGCTGCCATTTATCTGACCACTCGTCCTGACCTTGGTGATGTCTCACAGGGAAAGGTTGTAACCATCAACAATTACTATGAGCTTTTTAACGGAATACTTAATCCTAAGCAGCTCGAAGGCCTGCGTTTATTGGTAACTCCATTTCCACAGCAGCAATTCAACCAGACCGAAGACCGCCGCAGTGAAAAGCCGAGCAGGGGCGTGACCTGTTTCGATTGTCATTCCAACGGGCATACTGCTGCTCCGACACATTTGGTAGGTGATATTCGGCCGCAGAAGTTTCGCCACCGACTCGATACCCCGCCACTGCGGGGTGTGAACATTCAGCGGCTCTTTGGTTCTCAGCGTGCTCTCAAATCTGTGGAAGACTTCACTGAGTTTGAACAGCGGGCCGCGTATTTCGACGGCGACCCCGTTATCGCAACCAAAAAAGGCGTCAATATACTCGAACGGGCAAGTCAGGTGCACTTTATGGCTGAATTCCAGGCGATTCTGGATTTCCCACCCGCCCCGAAACTGGATATCTTTGGTAAGCTCGACCCAGGCAAAGCTACCAAGGCAGAACTGAGTGGCCAGGATGTATTTTTTGGCAAAGGCAAATGCGGCGTATGCCATACGACCCCTTACTACACGGATAATCTTATGCATAATCTCAAAACTGAGCGATTCTACAAGCCGCAAATGATAAATGGAAGGTACGCTGCTGCCGATGGTCCGATTAAAAATTTCCCATTGAGGGGTATAAAGGACTCTCCCCCGTATCTGCACGATGGAAGACTACTTACCTTGGAAGATACTGTCGAGTTTTTCAATTTGATTCTTGGGACTAAACTTACTGAGCAGGAGAGAAAGGACCTGGTCGAGTTTCTCCGAGCTTTATAGATTTAGGGTAAGCAGCCAACAAAATTCATTTATTGTAAGCTCTGTCGGCTATAAGTGATAACTTTTCCCTATCCGAGCCGACGGCTTTCTCAAGGTAGTCTCTTATCGAGACTTCTTGGTTGTGCCGAGCTATACGAGCTCAATCATTAATGTTTTTCTACTTGTTATTTAAAATTCGTAGTATAATTATTCCGCAGAGTAATTCAGCGGATTTATTGTAAATTTTTGGGAAGATTATATTGTTTACAGGGATGAGCGATTTAGGTCAACTTCTTTTAGCTGTCGTTTTTTTTCTTTGTACCTTTGTAACAGCTTTTGCTTTGATAGCTTTGATGTTAAGGATTGAAATAGCTAAGAAAGTTCTTGCTTTGGGCAGGGGGGCAATGCTCATCGCTGCAGGTTTCTCGGTAGTTGTGTTGTTTTTGCTTATAGTTGCCTTTCTCACGTATGATTTTTCAATTGATGTTGTCCGGCGGTATAGCTCTATAGATTTGCCGCTATACTATCAGCTAAGTGCGCTTTGGGCCGGCTCCGCCGGCTCATTTTTATTATGGTCGGTAGGTGTATTCGTACTATTTGCCCTATGGCTGGTGACGAATACTAATAAGCAATTAGCAATTAGCAATTTGAAGTTTGATGCTTTCGCGTTATCTATCGGAGCCGGTGTTTGCCTGACATTTACAGCGCTTTTAATATTTTTAGCAAAGCCCTTTGCAGCTGGCTCGGCGACGGTTAATGGTAGTGTTGGGCTTGACCCTTTATTACGAAACTTCTGGATGCTCATACAGCCGCCTTTGTTGTTTGTTGCTTATTCAGCTTTTTTGATTCCCTTTGTGGTTGTTTTAGCTGCCGTTTTTGCCGGCAGAGCAGAGGACTCTGAAATTTACAGGCGGCTGAAGCCATGGCTATTGGTTGGTCTTTGTTTTTTGGGTGCAGGTATCGCTACTGGTGCAAGGTGGTCATATATTGAGCTTGGCTGGGGCGACTATTGGGCCTGGGACCCTGTGGAAAATGTCTCACTTTTACCTTGGCTTGTAGGTCTTGCGGCTCTGCATAGTCTCATTGGCATCCGCATCGCAGACAAATTCAGGTTCTGGACTATCACACTCGCACCTCTTCCATTCATTCTGTGTTTGTTTGTAGCTTTTGTCACCAGAAGTGGCATTTTACCGTCTCTACGCTCTTTCATTGAGACTGGTTTCTCTTCAGCTCTGTCGGTGTTTATCGGGTGCTGTCTTTTACTTTGGCTGATTTGTATTATTTACACAGTGAAAAGCGGCTCAATTAGTCTCTTTCAGGCCAGTGGATTTCGTTTAGATAAAAGGGAGGCCATTTTTTGGGCTGTTGTTGTCTTTGTTTTCACGGCTGCTGCTATTGGAGTTGCTACATTTTGGCCTGTAATTTGGCAGGCTGTTACAGGCTCAGGTTCAGCCGTTGCACTGCCGCCACTGTTTTATAACCGCATAGTTTTGTTAGCGGGGATTATTTTGGCTTTTCTCGTTGGCTTTGCTGCGCTGACTGATTTGCAGGAGCACCATGGTTTTATTCTGAAGCTGTTAGGATGCTGCGCAGTCGGCTTGTTGTGTTTCGGCCTTATCCTTAGGTTTGGCCAAAAACCGCTTTTACTAAACCTGACTTGTGGGATATGTGCCTTTAGCTTTGTTGCTGTTTTGATAAAGTTAGCGCTTAACTTAAAACAGACCGGTCAAATCGCAAGTGGCATTGCTCATCTGGGGCTGTTGCTTTTGGTCATCGCTGCCAGTTTTTCTTCGGACAAGCTAAGTGTTCAAACCATATTAAATGAAAAAGGACAGTTTAAGCTCGGTAAATATGAAATTTTCTATGAATCTTTCAAGAGCGAGTCCTTCGCTGGTGTAACTGAAGAAGGACCGGAAATTGTCATAACAAAGGAGAATATGCAGAGAAAACTTTGGCCGCATCAATGTTTATATCCGGATGGCCGCAGAGCTGCTGAAGTGGCCGTTCATATGGGATTGCTCGAAGATATTTATATCTCATTTGACCGCTTTAGCAAGGCCGGTGCCGTGATTATAACTGTGATGGTAAAGCCGTTTATGTTTTGGTTATGGTTCGCTGCAACCTTAATTGTAGCAGGCCTCGCTTTGGCATTGTCCAGAAAAAACCCATAAGGTATTTAGCCCCCAGCTTTATGCTGGGGGTTATGTTTAGTCGTCGTCAGCACGCCTGCACTGCCTGTCCCGAGCGCGGTTGAGGAAAGCTTGCCGAGGTGACGACACAAAATACTTAGCCTCCTGATTTACTCGCCTTTGCGTAGCCGCTTGTTACTTTGCGAAGTAGCTTGCTACGTAGCACGAGTCGGCTGAGCGAGGTCGAAGCGTCGAAGGAGCAGCAACTCTAACGAAAGGACAAAAGGGGGCCTACATCGATTAATTCGATGTAGGCCCCGAACTAACGCAAGTTTAACGGCTTACCTACAGCCATTAGCGTTATTCAAGCTGTCAGTCGCACGGCGATGTCCAGAAGTTGTAAGGCCCCGTGTAAATTGGCTCCTGGTCGCAAGAAGGCACCCCTGGGTCCTTCACGAAGAAATACGTTCTGAAGATAGTCAGGTCAGCTGACTGGACACGCCACAACGTAGTCTTTATATGGTTAAGGTCAGCACAGATACCATTTGGTATCGCGGCCAGCTCAGGATCCTTCTGGAAAAATGCCGCCCTGAAAAGAGTCAGGTCGGCTGACTGAACGCGCCATAACGTAGTCTTCTTGCCGTTTATATCACCACGGCACTGGTACTCGTAGCACCAGCAGGAAGGATATCGCCATTCCTTCCAATCGTTGGGCTCTTTCGGACCGGCATTACCGCCAATCAGACAATCGCTTACATTACAATCGTTCTGACTGTATGTCCAGGCACTGGGACAAAGAGTGCAAAGATTGACGTCGGCAGTAGCCCTCACACGGTAACTCCAGGTGCCGCCGCCCACCTTACACTCTTCGTAGAAAGTGTCGGGTCCGCAATAGACCTGCACCCAACCATCAGGGATGGATGGTGTATAATTAGATTTACTCTCCAACTGATAAGATATAGCCCCGGCTGAGGGCGTCCAGCTAACGGTGTATCTGCTGTTAGGATCGCTGAGGGGGGGTACCGTAATAGAAGCGGGCGCGTCCGGCGTGCGTGCCACTATACAATAATTTCCGCCTTCGCAATAATCACTGCAGCCGCAGGCGTTGCACGCCCTCACATGGTAACGATAAGTGCCGGGGTCAACATTCTCAAATTCATAGCAAGTGTTGGGGCCGCTATACACTGGGTCTGGGTCCCAACCGTTTCCGTCGTTAACGTCCAGCTCATAATACGTAGCTACGTTAGCCTCGTTCGATTCCGCTGGCGTCCAGCTAACGGTATAATTGCCGTCGCAATTGGTGCCTGGGACCGTAATAGATTTTGGCTTATCTGGCGAGAATTCTGTCACTACACAATTATGGTCCCCGGTGCACCAGTCGCTGCAGCCGCAGTAGTTGCACGCTCTCACCTGATAAAGGTAACTGCCGGCACCCACGCTATCATCGTAGCAAGTATTGGGGCCGTTATAGATGGTTCCTCCATCAGGGAAACGCTCCAGCTCATAATACGTAGCCCCGTTCGATGGTGCCCAGCAAACGGTGTAACTGCCGCCGCAATTGGTTTCGGGGTAATTAATATTATTGGGTGCTTCCGGTATAAGTGTCACTACACAATTATGGTCTCCGATGCAAGGATCGCTGCAGCCGCAGTCGTTGCACGCCCTCACCTGATAAAGATAACTGCCGGGGCCCACAGTCGCATCGTAGCAAGTGTCGGTGCCGTTATAGTTTTGCACCGGTTCCCAACCGCTTCCGTCATTAACTTCCAGCACATAATATGTAGCCCCGTTCGAATCCGCCCACCAAACGGTGTAACTGCCGCCGCAATTGGTTTCGGGGTAATTAATATCATTGGGTGTTGGCGGGGTCTCACATGGCTTACATGGATTTGATAGATACAGCCGAATATCGTCAATGTACACGATACCTAAACCAGTTGAATCGACCTCATTACCAAAGCCAATATATATCCTGTTGACATCACACACGTTCACGTCTTGGTAACTGAATTCGTTCAGGTCAATACACCATTGCGTCCAGTTGCAGTCGTTGCCTTCCTGCGTTACATAGGGGTCTATGTGATTCACAGTCCCCTTATGTTCGCTGCTATCTTCCAGAGCCACATACATCGGCGCAGGGTCGTTGTAAACTCTGCCGATGTCCTTGCTGCTGGTTAGAGGGGTAACTGGAAGCGTGGTAACGTTAGAGATTTCGGCTGTGCACATCTCACAATAGGAACTGCTCGTAACGCACAGGCCAAGATATATTGGCGCGCCCAGCGTTACTTGAGGTTGGCCGCCAATCTCCTTCCAGTCCGCATATGTGGGTACACCTGGCGTAGTTGCATAGTAGCCTCTAACAAATCCAGGGTAACCGCACGTACGTTCCACCTTTACCCAGCACGGATCAGTGATTTCAGGTTTAGGTACGTACGCGGCAGCACCGCCCGCGGTAGCGCGATACTGGAAGATAACTCCGTTTTCCAGTGTAAAAACTACCGCCCCGTATCTGGCGTCCTGGTCTAACGTATCGCGAATCATCACACCGGCCTTGGCATAGGGGTCTGTTTTCTCGACGTTTAGCACCTTCGCATATATCGACGCGCAATTACCATTGTACTGCCCGTAGACAAAGTAGAAGGATTCTGCTTTGCCCGAGCCCGGCATGCCTCGGCCGTCAGCTTCTATCGTATAGACGCCATTGACATCGTTATAATCGAATCTGCCTCTAATATCTGGAACACCCTGCCCATGGAACCACAGCGACAAAAAATTAACATCTTTTAATCTCCAGTTTTTGCCAACAATATTACCTATATGCGGACTGTTGGCTTCAGCATAGGCCTCTGAATAACAGGGGTCGATACTGTTGTTGTAGGAATAGGCCATCGCCTCGTAACCTTCGTGAACTATGCCAGCCATATAAGGGTCGGTCGAAGTGGTTATAGATGCGCCGCCCGCGCTGGTTTTCCATGCATCATTGATGGTGGAGTTGTATTTTTCCATATCATCCACGACATGATAGGCGCCTGTCGTAAAGCTCCAGACATCGCTTGGCCAGTTGGAATCATTGATGTCAACAACCCGCCAGTAGTAGGTTGTGTTGAATTCGAGAAGGCCAGGATCATAATAGTTAACGTCCCTGGTGTTAGAGTCCACCAGTGCGTTCGCGTCGCGGTCGGTCACTTCGTCTTCATCGGTGCCGAAATATACATCGCGTGTATCAGCATACTCGCCTGACACCCAGCTAAGAATAGGGTCACTACGCACGTTAGTCGCATCATCTTGCGGATTTGGAAGCACAGACCTTTGTGGTAGGAAGAATGCACTGTCGGGGATAATTTCGTTTGGTCCGAATGGCCTTTGCCACCATAATTGTGCCTTTGCATTTCTTTCCTCGACTCCTTGCGGTGGCGAGTCGTCATAGAACTCCATCATAATAGGTACCATCCCGGCATCAAGAGCGATAGTGGCACTATCTTCATATGGTTCGTCACCTGGGTTCTCACTCGTAGTCCACCTGGAGATAAGCCGTTGTCCATTTATCCACAATCGGACGCCGTTAGTTATAGGAGCACGAACGGTAGTAAAGGTATAGGTGTTGGTATCCGGCACGTTTATTTCAGCGGTCCACCTGACAGACCATTTATCACCGTCTTCGTCGCCAACGTTTGGATCCGGAGACCCCTCACCCCAGTCAAAGTTTATGTTAGGGTCTATATGTGTGAGCACTATTTTGCCTGACGCAGTTATGTTGTTGTAGTAATCGCCCTTTATACCCGCATCAGCGGCCGCATAACCAGCCAGACCCAATACAAGAACAAAAGAAATTAAAAAAATCAATCTTTTACACATAATAATCCTCCTTCAAAAAAGAACCCGTTCTTTACAGTAAAAAACATTTTTCATTCATAAAACCATTAACAAATACAACAGACTACTTTAGATTCTCTTTCCCATATCTCGCCCCTTCAAATTTTACGAAAATCACCTTTTGTTCTTTTAGACACGAATTTACACAGATTAACACCGGTTTATATTCCTTGCCACAAAGGCAAAAAGAAGTGCGAAGTGCCTAAAGTGTAAAGTGCCTAAAGTTACGGATTTATACGCCTATGGCGTATTATTTTTTCTACTTTAGCTCACTTTAGTCACTTTTTTTCTCTTCGTGGCTAATACGGTTCTAATATATACAGTCCACAAACGCGCAAAAACGTTACAATTTTTTTCTACAAAATTTCAAAAATAATTGGCAGATTTGCTAATTTGGTCTCTGGCAATATCGTGCTGAAATGTAACCAATCCTTAGTGGCCCAAAGGCCAACTCGGATAAATCCGCCCAACCTGCCACGGCGGGCAAGCGTATGGCGGACAAATCTCCCACAGCTTATTTTGTCATAGTTATATATTGAATTTTATCTATTTTGACAAATTTGTCAAGGAAATTATGGGACTTTTCAGACATAAAAGATGCTCAAAAGCCGCTTTGTGTTCCATATATTCTTATGTAATTTGGGGCAAATCCGTTCTCTGTAGCAGCGTTTTCGGCCTTTGCAGCCGCTCTTGCCTTTGCGTAGTTGCTCTGGCGGAGCGAGGTTGGGGGGTTCATTTAGCCCGCCGAGGCGGGCCCGAACGGTGAAGCAAAATAATTAGTTCACAATTTATTAGGGGGTCATTTTTAGCCCCGCTTGAGCTTTCTCCGTAAGGAGTCCATAGGACTAACGGGGTTTACTTGTTCGGATTGTTGATTTTTGAGGCTGATTCGCCGAAAGAATTTGTATCGGGACTACGGCAGGGCCTTCGCCCAGACGAGTTAGTATATAGCTGTCCGCCGGGCCTTGCGCATACGCCGGCGGTTCTTTTCCGAAGGTTTTTCGTAGTAGGCAACCCGCTTTATATCTCTGACCAAACCCTCTTTTTCGCACAGCTTCTTGAATCTACGGATCATTTGTTGCACTGATTCACCTGTTCGTGACCTAACTTTCAACATAGAGACTAAAACCTTCCTATCCTTCTGATGTCACAAATACTAAGAAAAAACACTATATTTTTAGTTCGTCAAAAAACGTATGTCGGATTACTCTACTGGGGGTTTTAATTTTTTTCAAGTCGAAAAACTGCTGGCGGTGGTTTTTTATTCTCCCAAAGGGGTATTTTGGGCTGAAAAAGCGATATGATTGGTTTATAAACTGCTGAAATCTGCCGAAATTTCAGGTTTTATTGAGTAATATAGGCAAATATGTTAAAATAGAGGGGCAATTTTGGGAGGTATATTTTAGTTGGAAAAATTGCGCCAGACGCTCAGAGTCAGAAAAGAGCGAGCCATTTTGGTGGCAGCAATCCAGCGCTCCGCGGATGGCGGGGACGATTTAGCTGAACTTACCGCCTTGGCTGAAAGTGCAGGAGCAGTTGTCGTAGATAGATTTCAGCAGAAAATCCGCACTATAAAACCAGGAACATATATAGGTAAAGGTAAGGTCGAACAGCTTGCCCGCAGAGTCAAACGGTTCAAAGCGGATGTCGTGATATTTGATAACGACCTTTCACCAGCTCAGATACGCGACCTCGAAGAGATTATAAAAGTAAAAGTCCTCGACCGAAGCGAGCTGATTCTGGATATATTCGCCACAAGAGCGAAAACTGCGCAAGCCAAGTTGCAGGTGGAATTGGCCCAGCTTGAATATACATATCCGCGACTGACAAGGATGTGGTTGCACCTCGACGCCGTAGCCGGAGCAGGCGGAGCAACCGCTGCCGGTGCTGTCGGCGGTATAGGAACCAGAGGGCCGGGCGAGCAGCAATTGGAAATCGACCGCCGTCTGGTTAAAAAGCGAATCACCGACCTAAAACACGAGCTTACAAATATCGATAAACGAAAAGTTCGAGAAATAAAGGCGCGCGAAGGACTATTTAAAATCTGTATCGTCGGCTATACCAATGCCGGAAAAAGCACGCTGCTAAATGCACTTACCGGCGCAGGAGTCCTTGTTGAGGACCGGCTCTTCGCAACGCTCGATACGCGAACAAGAAAATGGTCGCCGGCCAGAGGTGTTGAAGTTCTTATCAGTGACACCGTCGGCTTTGTAAGGAATCTGCCTCATCAATTGGTCGCTTCGTTTAAGGCAACTCTGGAAGAGGCCATCAATGCAGATTTACTTTTGCATATTGTCGATGTAGCCAATCCCGATGCGCTGAACCAGCTTGAATCGGTCAAAAACGTTCTGGCGGAAATCGGCTGTTCTGATATGCCGATTTTAGAGGTCCTTAATAAAGTCGATGTTGTCAGAAGTATTAGCGACCTTGAGATGCTGCAAACGCTATATCCTGATGCGGTCAGTATATCGGCTAAAATTGGCTTCGCCCTGGACAAATTATGCGAAGCGGTAACTGCAAAGTATAAAGGCGGCGAAATCCTGCTGCGTGTTACGAGCAGTCAATCGAACGGTAAGGTGCAGAGCTACCTGCGTGCACACGGCCGGGTTATAAATGAACAATACTTGGATAGCTCCGTTTTGATTGATGCCAAATTAGGCAGAAATCAATTGCTGGCGCTAAAACAACTGCACCCGGA
>CAZMSP010000019.1:0-25042 GCA_964568985.1 uncultured Pirellulales bacterium | reverse complement strand
GTCTGGTACTCTTTTATTCCAAGCATCTTGTACTCCGTATTTGGTTAAATGATAATGGTTCGACTTTGCTCACCATCCTGAGCTTGTCGAAGGACTGGTAACTGGTTAAATGGTTATTGGTTACCACTCGCTAATTCACTCACTAATTGTGCAATGAAATAATTCAATATTAATAGTTCATAGTTCATGGTTCATTGTTCATTGTTCATGGTTTCCGCCTTCCATCCTTCGCCCTAAGGGGCTTCGGAGGACAGGTCGCTTGTACTACGGCGGACAAGCATAGTTCGTTGTTTTTATATTCCGCCAGACGGACCCGCCACACGACTGGCGGGCAAGGCGGCGGACAAGTCGGCGGCGATTTATTTCATAGGGTTCATTTTCCCCAGACTTCGGCTGAGATTTACGGCTTACTTTTTTCTTCATTTTCTTCCCAAAATTCTTGAAAACTTTGTATTAAATGTTCTTTTGCAGTTTCATAATGCCCTAATTTGGTATTTGATATCGTCCTATTATGAGCAATTGCATTACGAACACCTTCAACGGTTTCCAAATCTTGTTTTATGGCTGCCAAAAATTCTAGATGTTTTTCGTTCTTAATTCCCCGATTACAGACTTTATTTTTGAATGCTTCATAAGAATCCGAACTTTCTAAAATGGAACTTATGTCTTTGACATGCCTGATTTCTTTTGGCTTATCTAATTTAAGATAATGGCTGAAATTCAAATAAAAAAACTCATTTTCAAGACGTTCTTGTAATTCTTGTTGCAATTCTTCTTGTTTTAGATTCCCCTTGTTGATGTTAACCTCATATTCTTCCAGAAGATTATAAAGATCATCAGAATACTCATAATAGAATATAAATGACAAAATTTCCCTAAGTCGCATTTCAAGACATGCAATTTCTTTATAAAAGTTCAGATAAGTTTCAAATCTGGTTTCATCATGTAATTTGATAATGGCAAAAATATGTTGGCTTTCTCTAATTTTGCCTGTAAAACTGCCTAAGAAGGTATCAATCTTTTCACTTATCAATTCTTTCTCATCATCCGTCAATTCTTCTACTTCAATTTCAAATCCAGAGATTAACCTTGAATTCTTTAATTGGAGGTTATACTTAATCTCAAAAAGGTCGTTTACTTCATCGTCGGATTTTTCAATGTAAAGATTGCTGTAAGCTTCCTTCATGGAATCAAATATGATTGATTCTATATTTTCAGAATTGTGAACTATTTGAAAGAATACTTTCATAGTTGTTATTCAAACAATATCTTTTCTACTTCTTTTTTGGCTTTTTCTAATGTTTCAATGGCCTCTTTTTTCAGATTTTTTGCTTTCACAATAATTTCAATAAACTTGTTCGCAATTTCATCTTGAATTGGCTTGTCAATATCAGGAAAGGACAGTTCCGCAAAGTCTTCGTGTGAGAGGCGTCTTCTGCTCGGTGTAGCGCCGCGAGATTTTTGTATCATCAGATTTTTATAGAAATCTGTTTTCAAAAAAACTAAGACAAAAACAGGATTAATATTCTCATTACATCTAAGGCAAATAAATTCATTTGATGCAATTAAATCTCTATGATAATTTGAGACAATTACTGTTTTCTTATTTTCTAACGTTGGTCCGAGTCGAGCAACCAATATATCATTCTCTTGAACTTTTAAAATTATTCCGTTTACTTCTTTTCCTTGAACGTTCCTTATTATTGTATCTTGTGGATTATTTTCTAAATCATCAATCCTAATCAATCCATACTCATCTTCGGGGTTAGAGCGAGCCGGCGTAAAGCTATCACGTATAACATCGCCAACATTCTTAACCTTAATCCATGAAAAATTGCTATCTAATGAAAGCTTGTTTGCATAGCGCTCTGGATTTAATGCACCTTTTAATTTGTCAAAGTCGACTGTGAAAATCTTTCTTTGTGCGGATGTACTTAAATCAATATCAATAAATTCATTAATCAATTCTGAATAGGAATTAAGTAACCTATCCGCTTCTTCTTCATTCTGTTTTTTCTTGGAATGGGCGTCGTCCATTATTTTTGCAATTTCAGGTTTGTAAATAATTGGAATGGTTTTTAAGGCCTGATAATCAAGAGCTGGTCGAGTTCCACCAGTAGAACGTCTTTTGGCTAATTTTTCCCCAATATCTGTATTTAGAAAAGTTGCCAATATTTTGCTGGTTTCATAACCTTTAGTTTTAATCATAACTAAATGTTGATTAATATTTCCCTTGAATCCTTTGGGGGCAACTGATGAAACCGCCATCCGACCTACGCCTGTAATTTTTGTAATCAAATTATTCTCATTAACTTGGCTTCTTTTCAAAAGATTATTATGCGTAAATGGTGTAATATACTTTATGTCATATAATTTTAATCCTTCGGGGCTAACATTTTGCACACGAAGAAAGGGAATACCTATGTTTGGATCATCTGTATAGTATTTATCACTATCTTCTATTTTGGGAGTAGCTCCACCCGCAATTTCAATTATATAATCCCCTAAGGTTTTATCAGTTTTAGCAACAACGCTTTTTTCTAAAAGGGTATACTCAGGTTGATAGTAAAAGCAATCTAATCTACCGTGTATATCCTCTTTTTGTATCGTAAAAACTTCCATCACGATCCTTTTTCAAATTTTCTGTAGCGTTTCAATATTTCAGGCAAATCATTTTGTGGGATGTCTCGTCCCGTAGCGTCATAGCCGATATAATCAGCAATCGCCATAAAAATAGGGTGATCGCCCAACTGTTCATCCTTACCTTTGCGCCGCAGAAAAACCACCGAAGATTTCACGCCGGCTCCAAAATGGGTAAATGCAGTTTGAGGCAATGAAATCACCGCCTGAATTTGGGTGTGTTCCATGATAAAATCACGCACATATTGCAGGGATGAGTTGGTTAAAATACCATCAGGCAAAACAATGGCTATTTTGCCTATTCCGGGTTTTACAAACTGAATACAGCGCTCAATAAAGAGAATTTCAGTTTTTTGATTGGTGCGCTCCTTGCCATTGATTTTACCCAGTTCATAAGTTTTCAAATAATCTTTTTCGGTTGATTTCACCGTAGCACCAAAAGGCGGATTGGTGAGCAGCAGGTCAAATTCACCTGCTTTGAAATCCTGTTTAATGTTTTGTATGTAATTAAAAGCTTCAAGACTGTCTGTGCTAATTACATTGGTATGCCCATCATCATGAATAATCATATTCATTTTACAAACGCGTGCAATCTGGTCATTGATTTCGATACCATATAGTTTCCCCTTTGCAAACTCATGCCAAATTTCTTTTGCTTGTGATTTTTCATATTTTTTTTCAACATTAATTCTGACATAGTCCAAAGCGTGCAGTAAAAAACCGCCGCTTCCACAAGCGGGATCGATCACCTTGTGGTCAAAATTAGGATTCACCATCTGAACTGCAAAATCGACAATGGGTCGGGGCGTAAAAAACTGCCCCATTTTACCCCTAAAAAAATCCTGCATGAATCGCTCAAAGGCGATGCCTTTAGTATCAAGGTCAATTTTGTTAATCGCCAATTCCTGCAAGTGTTCAACTACTGTGTAAACAATGCGTGGTTCTAAGCGGATATCTTCACGGAAAACGTCTTCATCTTCCTTTTTTGCTTTTTGGTATATCGCATTGATTCGTTTATAAACTTCGTCAGCAGTTTCATTAGTGCCAATTTGAAAATCGTAGATTTCACCTTCAGGTTTATATTTTTCATCTCGCAGTTTGCAAAAGAGCAGTTTGGAAACTTCATCAAAGGCAGTGGTCGGTGCCAGTTTGCCGCCTTGCCAAACGGTATCGTGACATTTTTCCAGAGCTTTGATAAGCTCTTCTCTGGAGACAATTTTTAAGTCTTTTTCAGGGTCACCTTTGATGAATTTATATTTAGGGGCTTTTCCATATTTCTTGGGAATATCTGCAATAACATTTTTTTCCCGTTCGCTGGGCTTAAATCCAGCAACATCAAAAGTAGTACGTGTATTTCCCGCGACGACAGAAGCATATTTAGCTCGAATGCTGTTAGCGTTCCCAAAAACCTGTTCAATTGCCTGTTTGAATTCAGCATCTGTTATACCGTCTTTTTTGCATTCAACCGCCAGAAACGGCTTTTTGCATTCGTTGTCTTCATAAACTATGATATCGGCTCGATCTTCGGGCTTTCTTCTTGGAACCGTTACTTCAATATCAATTCTTGTTTTGGGGTATGCGTAATCAAGAACAAGTTCAACAAAATACGATGCTCTTACCGTTTCTTCAGGGTTTTTAAAACTGGTTGAATAATCTCGTTTGCAATGGTAGGTTATTCTTGTTTGGTTTTCATTAAAGGAGATTATTTTTTCGTTGATTCCGCCTTTAATGTTGCGTTGAAATACCGATTCTTCGACTTTATTGGTTGATTTAGCCATTATCTCATTCCCCTTGTCATTTCTTCTCCAAATTTTTTGGCATCAAAAACCTGCGTATAATCCGGAGACCCCTGCTACCCGCCTTCGCTGGCACAAGCTAATGCATGCAGGGGCAGGTACCCCCCAGGATAAACCTGGGGGCTAAACGATTTCGAGATTGCCATTTTGGCACCTTAAAGACCCATTTTTCGCATAATTATTGGTGGGCAGTGCCCATTCTACATATACATTTCCGACCACGCAATAAATTGCGGGTAATGACCCCCCAGGCAGGCCTGGGGGCTAAATATAACCCTCCGACGCCCTTTGGGCTATGGAGGGCAGGCAACCCCGCAATAAATCCTTCGACTACTTCGACTGCGCTCAGTATAAATGCGCTCAGGACAGGCCTGGGGGCTAAATATAACCCTCCGACGCCCTTTGGGCTATGGAGGGCAGGCAACCCCGCAATAAATCCTTCGACTACTTCGACTGCGCTCAGTATAAATGCGCTCAGGACAGGCCTGGGGGCTAAACGATTAAACGGTTTTTGGAACCTGCAACTGTTTCATCTGGGTATCGATAGTCTCTCTTATTTTTACAAGCTGGTCTATGTTCTCCTTCGGGATATAACTTGCCCTTGCGATTTCCTCGCGGACAGTGAGCTTAAATATATCAGAGGTCTCGGCACCGGCATCGACGGCGGCAAGGGCCTGCTTGTGAAAGTGCAAAACGGTCTTTAACATCTCGTACTGCTTGTCCATCGGAGTAAATGTATCGACCTCATGAAAGGCGTTCTGGTGCAGATAGTCTTCCCGGATTGACCTTGCGGTCTCAAGTGCTAATCTGTCTCTCGGTGATAATGCCTCGGCACCAACGAGGCGAACAATCTCAAGCAGATTCGATTCCTCCTCCAAGAGCCCCATCGCCTCAGCGGCTAACTGCTCCATTTCCACGCCCTTGTCTTTATCCTCGAAGCAGCCCTTGAGATATTGCTTGTAGAAAGAATACGAGGTCAGCCAATCAATGGCAGGGAAGTGGCGCTGGTATGCAAGCTCGCCTTTTAGCGACCAGAAGACCTTTACGACGTGCAGAGTTGCCTGGACGACGGAATCAGATAAATCGCCGCCTGGCGGGCTTACCGCACCGATAATCGATAAATCACCCTCGCGTTCTGGAGAGCCGATACATTCGACCCTGCCTGCCCGTTCGTAAAAAGAGGCGATTCGAGCAGCGAGATAAGCAGGATAGCCTTCCTCGGCGGGCATTTCCTCCAGACGCGTGGAAATCTCCCGCATCGCTTCAGCCCAACGGCTGGTGCTGTCGGCCATAAGGGCGACGACATAGCCCATATCGCGGAAGTATTCGGCGATGGTGATGCCGGTATAAACGGAGGCCTCTCTTGCAGCAACGGGCATATTGGATGTGTTGGCGATAAGTACGGAGCGTTTCATTAAAGGCTCGCCGCTGCGAGGGTCTTTCAATTCGGGGAATTCCATCAGGACGTCGGTCATTTCGTTTCCGCGTTCGCCACAGCCGACGTAAACAACAATGTCGGCATCAACCCACTTTGCCAACTGGTGCTGAACAACGGTTTTGCCTGAGCCGAAAGGACCCGGGACACAGGCGGTGCCTCCTTTGGCGACGGGAAAGAATGTGTCAATGACCCGCTGGCCTGTAACGAGAACTTTTTCCGGGGCAAGGCGCCTTTTTATGTCCCTGGGACTGCGGACGGGACAAACCTGCATTAGTTTTAGCTGGGTTTCAGCGCCATCGGCGGAGACACAAACGCCAATAGTTTCATCAACTGAGAAATCGCCTTCAGATAGTTTTCGGATAGTGCCCTGGACGCCGAAGGGGACCATAATTTTGTGCACGAACTGGGAGGTTTCCTGAACCTCGCCGATGATGTCACCGGGGGCGACCTTTTTTCCATCTTTTACAGTAGGTTTGAAATGCCATTTCTTTTCTCTGTTCAGACCCGGCAGGGTGCTGCCTCTGCTCATATATTCGCCTTCGACTTTTACGAGAGAATCCAACGGCCTTTGAATACCGTCGTAGATACTCTCGATAAGTCCCGGTCCTAATTCAACGCTCAAGGGGGCCTGGGTATCGACGACGGGTTCGCCCGGGCCTATGCCGGTGGTCTCCTCGTAGACCTGAATTGAGGCCAAGTCCTCGTGCAGCTCCACGATTTCACCAATAATGGCAAGCTCGCTGACGCGAACGACGTCATACATTCGGGCACCGGCCATGCCTTCGGCAACAACGACGGGGCCGGCGACTTTGACAATTCTGCCTTGTTTTGTTTTGCTCATACTTTTTCCTAACTATTTTTTAAGATATTTATGCCTGTAGCTATTTTAAGAGTTTCTGCCAGAGTCTTTGTGGCGACGCCCGATGGTTCGGTTGTAAAGGGCACAACGATAATACAGGGGGTCGGCAAATCCTCATAATCCGAGAAGAATTGCTCGACGTCAGGAGCAATATTTTCGGCAACGATGACAAGGGCGTATTTAGCTTCTATGAGCTTCTTAGCATTCTCAGCAATTTCGTCACGAATCCGACCTGTTGCGAACGTATCTACTCCAAGGGCAGAGAACGGCATTACAAAATCGGAAGCACCTAAAACTGCGATTTTACCTTCCATAATTCATCTCTCATCGCTCCCGCCTTCGCTGACCCCGTCCTCCGTAGTAGCTTTGCTGCGGAGGGTGGAAGCTACGGCGGGCAAGCGTGCCTCGTGTCACGAAATACGGTCCAGAATAAGTTTTGTGTCCAGGAAATTCTTTTTGGCTGTTAGTATTAGTCGGACGTTTCGGATTTCGTTTTCCTTCATCAATAAATAGGCGATGAGCGGCTGGGGGCCGGCGGTAATCACGAGCGTTGATTTTAGATAGCCGGTTAAGAATTCGTCACATTGCTGCTCGACTTTTAAGAAAGATTTATCCGAAGTTAAATAAGCGGCTGCGGTTTCAACGACACGATAGTAAGGCGTTACAAAAAATAACGGCGCCATCGATTCGTAGCCGAGGTCAAGGGCGTGCAGGATACGCTCGGTCGCAATGAAACCATCTTTTAAGAAGACATTACGGTCTTCAGACTCGGTGAATTTAAGACGAAGCATTGTACGAATGTTGGTCAAATCAATCTGGATTCTGAAAAGTCCGAGCAGAAAAATACTGTGCAGCTCTTGTGCTGTTTTTAGGTTGTATTGGGCCTGGAAGCTATCGATTACGTAATCGATTTGACGAACATCTTTATTTTGATAATAGGCCAAGGTTGCTTTGTCTGCGGCCTGCTGCAGGTAATCGGGAAGCTGGGCAGATTCAGGAGCTTCTTCTGAGAATACCTGTTCAAAGAGCTCCGGCGGGACATTGCCATCATCGCTGTAATCAGCTCCCAACGGCTTATCGGTTAAGGTTCTGCGAAGCGCCAGGCGAAGATTGGCGAAGTCGTCCCGCGTTTTGAAAAGATGCACGAGCGGTTTATCGAGGATTAAATCTGCGAACAGTTCACGCAGAGCATATCTGCGAGCGAGCAAGAGATTTTCCAACTCGTCAGGACTTTTGCCGCCCGGCGGCAGTGCGTATTCGGTGGCTGATAGCAGGTCGGCGGCGTGGGCAAAATTTTCGGCATTTGCCATATCGAGGAGCGTTGCTCTTGTCAGCAGTTGCATCTCAAGGACCCGCACCTGGGCCGTCTGGAACGTATATCGCCAGTCGTCGCCGCCGACAGGAGGATAGGTATAAAAATCAATGACAGGTTGCTTGATTGCCTGGGCCATTTTAGTTCAACAAAATCCGAATCCCCGTTTTCACGAGGACAGGTATCTAAATTCGAAATCCTAAACAAATTCAAATGACATAAGTTCAAAACATTTCTTTTGCCAAATCGATTTCGAGGTTTTTTCGGGCGTTATTGAGCAGTACATCGAGGGTGACATTGGTTTTTATCTTGCCGCGTCTTAAGATAAAACCGCCTTCGATGTCCTGCTTTTCACTGGACAGTTTCAAATCAGTTTTTTTGCCGGCACTTATTTGCTCATTTACCTTGTTAATAAGCTGCTGGTCGATTCGATGTTCATTTTCACCAACGATAACCTCTTCTTCGCCGGTTTCGACTGATTCGAGCATTAGTTTAGTAATGAGCTTGCGAAACTGGTCGTCCGGCAAATTTTTTAGCTGCTGGTGCGCCTGCTGGAAGACTTCGTCAAGTATTTTTCTTTTCTCAGCGAGGAGCTGTTTGGCAAGAACCATTCTTGTCGCTGCGAGCGTGTGTGCGATTTCGTCTTTTGCGGCCTTTTCGGCGAGGGCTTTAGTTTGTTTTTTGAAATCAGCGAGCTGCTCGTCGAGTTTTTTCTGCTCGGCGGCTTCTTTTTCCTTAGCTGCACTTTTTATCTTCTGTGCCTCGGCTTTGGCGTCTGCCAATATTTTTTCTGTTACCTTTTCAGTTTCCATAATTCGTATCTCGTATTGCGTATTGCGCTTCAACAATCAAGCAGTTGGCCAGGTGATACCGAACAGCAGGATAAACAATGTTATTACCAGGCCAAGCATCGCGTAAAGTTCCACCATAACTGCGTATATAACGCCTGCCTTGAATGCCATTTCGGGTCTTTTAGCAGCCATCAAGATGCCGCCTGCGCAGACTTTGCCTTGATAAATGGCGCTGACCAGACCGGCAAAAGCAATAGGCAAACAAGCTACAAGCACTTCCAATCCAAGCGTTAGAGTCAACTCTGGCACGCCGGCTCCGCCGAAGAAGTTTAGTTTGCGCATAGCCATAAAGGCTGCCAAAAAACCGTATAAACCCTGTGTACCAGGCAGTAGAACCATAATAAACACCTGCCCGTATCTTTCCGGCTTTTCGCTCAATACACCTGTGGCACTTCTTGCAGCAATACCGATACCGATAGCCGAGCCGATACCGGCTAATAAAGCCGCCAATCCTACACCAACTAAAGCCAATGTCATTCCATAATCCATTTCCAACCTGCCCTTCTAACTTTTTACTTTTATCTTCTTACCTTTTACATATATAAATATGTTTATATTCTTTGTTTAACGGCTCAAACGCTCTACCCCCACCGATGAAGAACTTTGGGAAAAACTCCGCGTATTGCAACCTCAAAGTATGAACAAACGCCCCTAATGCGTTTATAGCTATGTTAAATCCGTGTCCGCCAATAAGTACCAATAACATCGCGACAATACCTATGCCGTAAGGTATATCGAGCGCAAGCCCGGCCATAACGTTTATAGCCATAGCGAGGCCGGCTGTAACCATACCCAGGGCCATCAATCTTATGTAACTGAGCACATCCCCGACATAGAATATTGTGCTAAAGAGATTATATGCACCCATGCCGATTCGGCTGGGCCAGCCACCTTCGCGCTGGCTGAACAATAAGATAGCAGCCGCTGGAATAATTGCCATAATTCCGAAGAATTTTCCGTTTTTAATTGGGAGCACCCCAGCCTTGCTCGCCGCAAATATTGCAATCGAATTGAGCATCACCAACAGGGTCAATTGGTCACACAGTCCGGCTATATATTGCTTTCGTCTAAGGTTATGCACAAACGCAATCATCAGTCCTGCCATAATCTGCACATAACCCATCGCCAGTGCTAAAACAAAGAATGTCATCGGTTTCTCAAATGGGTCGAACCACATTAGCTTCTCCCGCACAGGCTCTAAGGCAGGTACAAACTGCTGGATGGCGTCGCCAAACCAGCCGCCGGTCAGAGCTCCTACTACGACTGTGGCGGCTGAGCAGATGGCAAGCATCCACATCAGCTTTTTGTCGCCCTGTATTTTCTTTATGAAGAAAATCATCAATGCGATGATGACAAGACCATAACCGGCGTCGGTCAAACACAGGGCAAAGAAGATTGCAAAGAACGGCGCCAGAAATACGGTTGGGTCGACCTCGAAATGCTGGGGCATACCGTAAAGACGGGTTATTACCTCGAATGGCTTAATGATGCTCTTGTTCTCAATTTCAACGGGTATTTCTTCATCTTCGGCGGGTTTGATTTTAGTGACGGTGGCGGCATCGAAACGAGAGACAATTTTTTCAAGACGTTTGTAGTTTTGCTTTTTTACCCAGCCCTCCAGAATAACGGTATGCTCTGTGGCAGGTGCGGCGTCTTTGGCCTGCTCTCTTTTTAAGAGGTTCTCATAATGGTCGTGAAGAATCTGCAGGTTTAGCAGGTTCTCGGAGAGCAAGGTTGCGTGTTTGTAGTGTGTCCGTAGCTGGTCCTCGGCGTAGAGCAATTTGTCATTATGCTGGTTTATTAAATCTGCTACTTTGCCGGTCATAGGTTCAAAAGTGACCTGTTCAAAGTCGGCTGAACGCAGGAGCTTCTGAACTTCGTCGGTTTGCTCTTTCAGGCAGACTATAATGCAGGCATTTTTATTGGCGGAAGTGCCTATCTGCTGAACTGCGGCGGCAAGCTCGCTCAGGCCGGCGAGAGCGTATTCGTAATGCTGAATCGGTATCAGGCCGGCCAAACAGTTTGTGTTTCTGGACGGGCGGATTTCATCTACAGGAGTTTCGAGAGCCTTGAAGGGTTCAAGTGTCTGCAGAGTGGCGTTGAGATTTTCGATTTCGGATTTTGCTTTCTCTATAGCTGTTTCTGTCTGCTCGTACTGTTCGACAATCTTCAGGATTCTATCGGTTCGACGAACAACCTCGTTGTATGATTGACTGTCAATGACTGTTCGCGGCGAAAAAACGCTGGCAAGGCCTTTTTTGACCTGAGCATAATTTTTAAGAGAGAGAATAGACTTTTGAAGGCGATTAATGAGGCCTTCAATATCCTTCGGCCTTTCTGCGGCGGTATTAAGCTCAGGCATATCTTTGCTGACCATCGCTTCTTCGGTGTTTAGTATCTGGCAAATACCCTCGGCCTGCAGGGCTTCGAGCAGCTCCGATGCCTGTGAGCGATGGCTGACAATCATAACTTTTGCCATTTGGGCAATGGCCATAGTTACCCTTTCAAAGTGCCTAAAGTGTGGAATGCCTAAAGTTGTGGTTCGCCGCAGGCGGATTAACTTTAGTTTACTTTAGCTCACTTTAAATAATCCATTACTTTTGCTGCTGCTGCGTCCAATTTATCAGCGGTCTTATCCCGCAGTTGTTTTTGCTGGTTTTCCGCCTGTTTCTTGAGCTTATGAACTTCAGCGTCGGCCTTTGATTTTGCCTCGGCAAGGGCAGATTCGATTTCTTTTTTTCTATGTTGGGTGGCCTGTTCGAGAAGCTGCTGGTGGTGCTTGCGGCCTTGTTCAGCCAATTCGGCGGCGTCGGCTTTGGCCCGTTCAATAATCTGCTGTGCCTGGGCCTCAGCCTGCTTGATTTTCCTTATCAATTCCATATCAATCCTTGACTTTCAAGAGTGTATATATAAAAGACAACAATATATATTATTATTCGTTAAAAGGCAAGAATTCTTTAGTGGGTTTTGTCCCATAAATATTAGTTGTTGGCTGTGAAGGCGCAAAGAAATAAAAATCAGTGAAATCTATAGGTTAACAGGAAATGTAGGTTATAAGAGTTTGTCGACTTGCGAGGTGAGCTGTTTTATGTGGTCGAGGGATTTTTGGAATTCGGCTTTCTCAGAATTGTTCAAGTCAAGCTCGATAATCTTTTCGACGCCGTTTTTGCCGAGAACAGCAGGTACGCCGACAAAATGCCCGCCGACATTGTATTGGCTTTCACAATAAGCACAGCAGCAAATAAGCTCATTCGTATCTTTTAGTATCGCTTCAGCCATTTTGGCTACTCCCGCGGCGGGTGCGTAATAAGCGCTGTAGCCAAGCAGATTTACTATCTCGATGCCGCCTTTGCGAGTTTTTTCGATTAGTTCAGCGATTTTCTTTTCGTCAAGCAGCTCTGTTATTGGTTTTTCATTAACAGAAGTAAATCGCGGCAAAGGAACCATATCATCGCCGTGGCTGCCCATTAAGAGGCACTTTATGTCCTTGACACTTAGACTTCGACTGAGCTCAGCCGAATGTCTGCCGAGCTCTTTTGCAAGAAAATAGCTAAAGCGGGCTGAGTCCAGTGCACCGGCCATACCCATAATCCTGTTTTTTGCAAAGCCGGTAACTTTTGCGGTGAGGTAAACCATTGCATCGAGCGGATTGCAGACGACGATGACGATACTGTCGGGAGAGTATTTGGCGATTTTTTGGCTGACATCTTTGACGATTCGAACATTATTTGTGAGCAGGTCGTCACGGCTCATACCGGGCTTACGCGGCAGGCCGCTTGTTACAATGACGAGATTGCTGTCTGCGGTCTTTTGCCAGTCGGTCGTGCCAATGGCATTGGAATCATAAAGCTGAAGTGGGCCAGCTTGGGCGATGTCGAGGGCTTTTCCTTCAGCGAGGCCCTGGACTATATCGAGCAGGACAATATCGCCGAGCTGTCTTGTTGCAGCGATGTGTGCGGTTGTCGCACCGACGTTGCCGGCTCCGACTATGGTAATTTTGTCCTTTGCCATCTAAGTATCCTTTGTGATGGTTCACAAACCATGAAACAAGGGCGTAATTATACTTAAAGGACAGGATAATGCTAATAAAAAAAAGGCGTAGGCCTGATTGAATCAGGACCCACGCCCCATCCAACTAAAATGATTTCGGCTGTTCAAGTCGTAACAGCCTATTTGCGACATCCATTTTTTGTATAGGAAGGCTTGATAGAGATAAACAACAAGCTTTCTCACACCCATCCCTATGTACAATAGTCTATCCGAACAGGCGAGAGATGTCAAGAAAAATACGGCGTTTTTTTGGGAATGTTAGCTATTTAGCTAACCTGATTGTTGGCTGTGCTTTAAGTAGCCCAACAGGTCGATGATTTGCCCTTTATTTCTGAATGGGCCGCATTTTTCGAGTCCACAGATTGCTTTTTTGAACTTTAGCGGTTATTCTTTTTAGTTGTTGCAGCGTATACAATGATAAACAGATGCGGGAAATATCTGCCAGTTGTATTTTACTACTAACAGGCGTTGCGCTTGTTTTGGGAGTAAGTTTCGACTTAACCCTGTGTACTCAAGGGAGAGGACAAATTATGAAGAAAGAAGCCGAACCCACCTCGAGACCCGGTGTTAACGACCTCACAATTACGGTTGTTTACGACAATAATCCGTACAAAGAAGGCCTGGAAACCGCATGGGGATTTTCGTGCCTAATAAGCGGCACCGAGAAAACGATTCTCTTCGATACCGGTGGGGACGGCCCATTATTGCTTAACAGTATGAAAAAATTGGCAATAGAACCGAAAACAATAGATATAGTTTTTCTCTCTCATATTCACAGCGACCATACCGGCGGATTAGATAGCTTTCTTCAAAAGAATTCTGACGTTACGGTGTATCTACCGGAATCGTTTCCACAGAAATTTAAGGATGATGTGAAAGTCCATAGAGCGAAGATAGTCGATGTCAATCAATATTCGAAGATTTGTGAAGATGTTTATTCTACCGGCCAGCTTGGGACGTGGATAAAAGAGCAGTCTCTAATTATTCGCACGGACAAAGGGTTAGTAATTATAACCGGCTGTGCGCATCCGGGTATTGTGAAAATTTTAAGTACAGCAAAAGATTTAGTGAAGGATGATATTCTTTTGGTGATGGGCGGATTCCATCTGGAGTGGGTGACTAAAGGTAAAATCGAGAAGATTATTTCAGCTTTTAAGCAAATGGGCGTGCAGTATGTTGCCCCCGGTCATTGTACCGGCGAAAGAGCAAGGGCCTTATTCGAAAAGCACTTCGGCAGCAATTACATAAGCGTCGGCGTGGGAAAGGTAATAACAATGGAGGACTTACCATAAAAATGAAAAGCCCGCCCACAGGTGGCGGTGAACAAAACCCCGCGTAAAACCCTTCGACACTGCTCAGGGCAGGCGCGGGGCCAAGTATTTTGCGTGGCCGTGCCGTTTTGTCCCAGTATCTTAAAATTGTTTGTTTGACAAATTATGATGAATTTTAGATAATTATAGATAGATTATAAGAAGCAACGTTCAGAGAGGGAAAGCTATGCGTTTGGTAGTAAAACAAGACGGCCGAAAAGTTAATGAGCTCCGGTTCACCGCGGGTCCGGTTTATATCGGCAGAGGCGCGAATAACCAGGTCTTTTTGCCTGACGGGGCAGTATCAAGGCAGCACGCTGTAATCTTTGCAACACAGGATGGCAAATGGATGGTCGAGGACCTCGATTCAGCAAATAAAACGTATCTAAACGATAAGCAAATCCGCAAGGTTGAAATTAAAACAGGGGACGTTCTGAAAATTGCGAATTTTACCATAGAAATTGAACTCGAAGACAGTGCCAAAGCAGACAAGGACATCCATATGGAAGATACGCTTATCACCACTGTTCGAGAGCCACAGATTATAGTAAGGAAAGCGGAGGTCGAATACGCACCCGATATTAGGTTACCAGCTAAAAGGGCAAACGATTTCCTGCAGGGCACAGAGGCGATTTGCAAAACCAATAGCCCGGAGGAATTACTCGAGGTTATATTGAGTATTACATTAAGGCAGTTTGCAGCTTTTCATAGCTGGTGTGCTTTAAGAGATGAGCCGGCGGGGGCGATGATATATCATGCCGGCAGAAGAAGTGATGGTAAAAAAGTTGAGCTGAGACAGATAAAGCTCGGTGAAAAGATTACTCAGGCGGTTGAAAAAGGTCAGTTTTTACTTTTGCCGCAAGTTACTATTCAAACAGGACGGGACAAAATTCGCTCTGCGATGATAGCACCTATCATCGATGCCACGGGCTGTTTCGGTGTAGTGTATGTTGATAATGCTGTGAACCAGCAGTGCTATAGTCTCAGTGATTTGGACTATTTGATGCTGGTCGCAATCCACACAGCAGCAATACTGGAAAACTTCTAACTTAAGGACTGTTGTTTTGCTGTTTGGGCTGCATTTGCTGCTGCTGAGTCATCCGAAACATTCCCATCATTTCCATCAGATGCTGTTTCGGAAAAGCAATTTCAAATAACATTTTGCCGTTAGCAATTTTGCCGGCAAATGCGATGTTGCTGCTGGTAGGAATATCCGTCTGTGGCGCCGGAATAGGCATCGTAGCACCAATAATTTTAAACCACCGTAGAAAATTATACGTCCCGACAAAATCAGCTTTACCTGCCTGTGGAATCAGCGACAGAGCCGCCTTGGTTTCATCGGCCAATTGCTTGGGGCCGCCAGATTTTACCTGGTCAATAAGTTGGCGTATAGCAGATTCCACATCGCCACCCATGACGCAAACACACAGTCCATCAACTATAGCCCATCGGTAATCAAATCCCTCTCCATACATAGCATTTATCATTTGTTCCTGGGGCGAGTTGGGCTCGGTTGACTTCATTGCGAGCTTTGCCGAGTCTATTGAAACGCTTTTGTAGTTGTCGACAGCTCGCTTTATTGTAAAGCCCGTTTCAAGACCACAACTCTTATAAAAATCAGCAATGGCACCTGTGTTCATCATCTGTGAACCTTCTTCGATGAGCTGGTTGAATTTTTCCTGGTCCTTAACCGCTACGACATACTTACCTTTGAAAGTCGGCTTATTTTTCATATCTACCGCAAACGAGCCTGCCATCGAATCACCGAGAGCGGCAGCGGCATTTTCCATAAGAGCCTTTATTTTCGCCGTATCCTCAGGGGACATAGCCTCGCCCATCATAGCTGGTATTAAATCAATGCTCTTGGCGTAAAGCTTCCAGAAAGGTGTATTCATTTTGCCGGCTAAATTCATTGCTGCACCATCTTCCAGATATGCTAAAAACTTATTTTCCTGTCCCGATGAGGTATCTGCGACAAATATATTTGCCATATCTGTACCCGGCATCGCTGCAATACTCATAGCCATATTGCACAAATTAGGTTCCGGCCTGACAGTTAAACTCAAGAACTTTGTCTCTTTCATCAACGTCTCAAGAATAGCGGCATACATATTTACCACATTGACAGCAAGCTTTGTTGCTTGAGGGCTGTTTGATTGCTCGTTTACATCCTCCAATTGCCGGACAAGTTCTTTGATTTTCACTTTTTGCCCTGGCCCCATATTGGTCAGCTGGCTCTTTATACTCTCAAATCTATCGATTTTTACCTCCGTTTCTCGTTTGCTATCATCAATGGTTTTTTTCAGATTCTCGATTTGCTTCTCAATCGAATTGCGAAGATTGGTGTCCTTATCAGCCAGCCCGGTTTTTTGCTGTTCAAGTTGCTTAATTTTTGCTTGTATATTCCGTTCCATGTTATCTATCTCTGTCTTAAGCTTCGTGATTTGTTGGTCAAGTTCATCGGTTGTCAGTTTTTTATCGCTATCCGCATCGGCCTGATAGCAAACCGCCAAATCATTTACGTCAGTTCTCGTTTGTCTTCCCGGTCCTGCGCCACTCATTACTGCTCTCATCTCTTTGAACTGAGTGCGTATCTTTTCGCCGTATATCTTGGAGGTGAGCTGGACATTTCCATAAGCCCAGAGCGGTTCTTTCGTAGCTCTACTCACCTCATCAGTATCGAGAATATCTGCCAGAGCGGTTGTCTTACCCTCTGAAATTGATTTTGCCGTCGCAGCAAAGTTGCCATTATTATCTGAGCCTAAAAGCGCATAATTTCCGAGCTGTTTAATTAGAATTCCACTGAGTTCGCCACTTGTGATTTTTGAAATTCCGTTTGCATCCGGTGGGCTTAGATTAGGATCGCCATCAATGAACTGTTTATAATCCGTAACGGGCGCAAGAACACCGACAAACATATCCGATGGTTTTGGCCCTGATGGTAATTTGCCGGCTGATGCTACGCCAAATATTGCAAAACTGCCTTTCATATTCAGGCCTGTCAGCTCGGGACTGCCTAATAGTTTTGCCAACTGGCCACGAACCGTCATCGAAAGAAACATAGGCATAGGTGATATGCCGGTCAAAAACTGGTCTGTCTGACCGAGACTGTTCTCAAGATTGTTCACACGGACGCAAAACAGACTCTCGGCTGGAAGCATCTTAAGCAGGTCATCACCAGCCGGCTTTCCCGAAATTTCTGCTTTGACCGCCGTAGTAAAGACAAGGAAAATCAACAGACCTGCTAAAGCTGCGCTTCTTAAATGTTTTGACTTAATCATCTTTTGTGCCTCCGTAAGTTAGGACCAAGCAAATCGTTTTTTACAAATCTTGAAGCCATAGTATAAACTATCCTCCCAAGCTTTAACAGGGAGAAAAGTGGGGTTAAATAAGAAAAATTTAACCAGACACCGTCGTCTTTATTGTTTTTTGTATCTGCTGATTAGCTGTTTCTGAGAGGGGATATATTTTTCCATAGCCCTTTGGCGGGTCCGAGGTCGAATATTTTACTGTTTGGTGTTTATCGCGTTAGGCTCTTCGGCGTTTATTTCGTTGGGTTCCTGCGGTTCTGGTTCATCCTCGAGTAAATCAGAAAGCTCCTTTGTTAGGTACGTTGCTTGCCAGTCAGCGATTTGGTAAATCCACCCCTGATGTTTTACAGAAAACTCTTTTGCCTTTTCCCAGGCAATAAGTTTGGCTTCTTTTTCCTTCAATTGCTCTTGTGACTCATCCTGTTTTGGCCTTTCGATGGTTTCTGTAAAATTGGCCTGGCAAATTGCATATGTCTTGTCATCCTTTTGTGCGGTTTCTACAGTGTAAACAACCGAGTTTTTCAGCCGACATACGAATTTTCTGTCAAATAGCAGACCTGATGCTCTTTTCCTGACATCTTCAAATCTAAAACTCGTCAAAGCGGCAAAAACGTTTCGGTAGTAGCCTGGTTTTAGCATTTTGCCTTGTGGGGTGTTTTCCAGCACTATATCTTTGCCATCCTCTGTCATTTTTAGTGTATATTCGCCAGTTGGTGAGCTGACCGTTACCGACTCGACATCTTCGCTCTTGATGGAAGTGAGGTTTTGTTCGATGTAATTCATCACCTGATTACTGAACCACGGCTCACTCTCCGTAAGGTACACCTTATCGCTCAATGCCTTATCGCTCGAAAGCAGTCTTACATAAGTTCCGGCTTCGTTCTCTTTTGTTTTTCCTACGACAACCCCAGCCAGAATTGTGGAGTTTGGCTCCGGCGTCAAAAATTTGATGATATTGCGGGCCTTTTCTTCGGTTACCCCAAGGTCTTCGTGATTCGCCGGGTCGTCGGTAATAAATTGCGACCATCGGATTTCCTGACACGTTGAGAGCAAGTTGTTTATTTTACTAACCTTTGTGGGATAATTTCCTTTGTTTGCAACAACGAAGCGGCCTTCTATTCGCTTTAAGGTTACAATATTATCGTCTTTCCCGACAACGATACTGCCGATGTGGGCAGTATTTAGACCCGGCATCAGATAGCCGGATGTTTCCAACTTTGCTGACTCACCAGAGAGGTATGGTAGAATTACCGCCAGGAGCACCGTAACAACGGCAACAGCGGCAAGTATTGCAAGTTTTTTGTCACTCATCTGTAAGACTCCCGTTTTTTGGTAACCAGTGATTGGTAACTGGTAATTGGTAACTTTGTATTTAACCATTTACCATTTAACCAATCACCATATTCATTCTTAGGCATCACTTGCGTGACTGATATAATGTCTCTTTCTTGCACTTCGGCGGATGCCGAGGACTATAGCGATTATCAGGATAACGGCTGGAGCCATCAGTATATTAAAATTGCGAAGGACATTGCCTAAATGCTCGGTTCTTTCGCGTCTTTTCAATTTTATCTCGTTTAGCTGGCGCTGCGCCTCGTGCTGCTTCAGCTCAATGTCCCGCTGTTTTTGCAGTATGGTACTGCCGATGACTTCTGCTTCTTCACCTTTGGCCGAAGCCAGGATAGATTGTAATTCTCTTGTGAAGCCGGCAATTTGTGCGTTGAGTTTTGCTACCTCTTCGGCAGTTTCAGCCTCTGCCTGTTTTTCAATTTCGTCAATAACCGTGAACGGTCTTCTGAAGTTGCCTCTTGACCTGATTGAAATTAAGTCGGTCGAACCGGTCATGTCATCAATTGCATTTAGCATTAAAGTGCTATTATCAGCCCAGGGGACTTTGCCAAAGATGGAAAAATCACGATACGCCAATGTGTCGCTTATGAAATCAACATCCGCAAATACCACGACGGCACAGTTCTTCTCTGATTGCGTTAAACCTTTAATGTGTTTTTTGATTTTTTTGGTTTCGTTCGGGTCTTCTGTTTTTTGCTCAACCTCGATTTCAATGCCTTCAGGAAAGCTGCTCTTAAAGCGACCCGTAACCAGGTAGGCCAGCGGAACCGGCTCAAATCCTGGGGCGAATCTGTTTTTCAGTTTAGACGGCTCAAGGAACATCAACTCATACGGACCGCTTACTGTAATGCAGTTGCCCTGTTTGGTTGTTGAGAGAAGCACAGTTCGTTCAGTGTTAGCCGAACCCGTCTGGTTTGGGTCTTCGACTTCTTTCAGTGTACCGGCGAACAGGAATCGTACCTCGTTAAGCTCGGCGGTAATAACATTGTCGGCGTTAAAGCAGCCGGGCCTGAGACCAAGAAAAGTGATGACATTTTCAAATCGGTTATTTTGGCCAATAGGTGCAGACAACATCAGGTTCAAGTCGCCGACAAGTGTATTCTGCGGCATTTCAAGGCCCCAGTTTCGTAACAGTACGTTTAGATTCGAACTCCGCGAAGCACCCATTTGCATTGCCGTTTGATTTGGTGTGTCCGCAATGCAATGGGGGTCAACGCATACAATTGTTCTGCCGCCTTTGAGAACAAACTGGTCTATCGCAAAGACGGTTTGTTCAGGAAGTTCTTTGGGGTGAATAACCAGCAGTATATCTACATCATTTATGTCATTAACATCCGTGGGGAGCCGCTTTACTTCGTACTTTCTGCGTAAATGCTCAACGAATGTCCAGGGCGGCTTGGTTCGTTGTCCCTGCATCATCCTCAGCTGGGCCATATATTCGCTGATGTCTTCTCCCATTACCGGTAGCGAGCTTAGTATTCCTATTTTCTTTTTTTCACGAGTGATTGCGGTGTCTATCAGGTAGCTTATATCATACTCGACGAAATTTTGTCGGTCAGGTGAAAAGAATTTTATAACCTTTTCAACCCCAAACTGTGTTTGCAGTACCAGGCCGAAGAAGAAGTTCTCCTCCTGAGTTATGGGGAAACGGTTCAGGCCATAGCGCAATGCCTGCGCTTCATTGTCAGAAAAAGGTCTCGGGTCGATAATTTGTAACTTAATCATTCCTTTGGATGCTGCGACGTATTCCTGGAGTAGCACTTTAACGAACTCGTAATAATTGTTGAAATACTTAATCTGGTCCGGCGCTTTCAATGTAGCCGTTTTTGCATAGTAAAGTTTCATTGTTATTGGCTGATAAAGCTTGGCTAAAATTGCCTTTGTCCCATCTGAAAGCGTATAGAGCTTCTGGTCGGTGACATCGACCTTCAGGCGTTTGCCGATGTTTTGGCAGATGCTTATTGCACTGAAAGTGATTACCAAAACAAGCAGCGCAGCTGTAATTGCTCGTATTATTCTGTTGGCTCTGTGAGAAATTTGTCTTTTTTTTCCCATAGTTTTATAAATCTCCACATACCTCGTCGTACAATTTACGGCGGGGCAAATTAGCCGGCCTTGGTTTGGTCTAAAACAATGCAGCCGGCAACGAGCCATCCGATAATCAGCAGCATGAAGTAAGCCAGGTCCTTAAACTGCAGCAGCCCATTCTGGATGGACTCGAAGTGTGTTTGAAAACTCATATTTTCAATTGCTGATACCAGGCCGGCCGGTAAAAAAGTAGAAAGATAACTCAACGTCGTCGGCATACCAGCAAAAACAAGTACTGCACAGGCGACTACCGACAAAACAAAACTTATAACCTGGTTCCTACTGACTGCTGAGAAGAAACATCCTATAGCGAGGAAACCTCCCGCCATTAACAGGCAGCCCAAGTAGCCCGTAATAATAAGTGCGATGTCAGGGTCTCCAAGGTAACTAACCGTAATTACCATCGTAAAAGTCAACGCTAATGCGATTGCAAGGAAAAGCCACGCTGCAAAGAACTTTCCTAAAACGGCCTGTGTTATTGTAATCGGCAAAGTAAACAACAGCTCAATGGAACCGACCCTTCGCTCTTCGGCCCACAGGCGCATTGCTGCCGAGGGCACCATAAAGATAAACAGTAGCGGCATATTCATAAAAAACGCCCGCATATCTGCCTGGCGCATCTCAAAAAAGCCCTGCTTGAATGTCAGGTATCCGGAGAAAAACAGAAAGATAACAAGAAAAACATAAGCAATGGGAGTCGTAAAATAACTCTTTAGCTCTCTTTTGAACACTGCCAAAAAGCTCTGCATTTGGTACTCCTGTTTAATTGTTATATACAGTTAAGTCCGGAACCTAAGCTATGCGACTTTGGCCCTTGTGATTTTGCGAAAGACTTCATCAAGACTGCAATTATATTTTTCCTTGAGATGCTGTGGGGTTGAATCGACAAGTATTCTGCCTCTGGAAATAATTATCGTTCTCGAGCACAGCACCTCCACTTCTTCGAGGATGTGGGTCGATACAATAATGCACTTGTCCTTCGACATTTTATTTATGAGCTGTCTTACCTCGTGTTTTTGATTAGGGTCAAGGCCGTCAGTGGGTTCGTCGAGGATAAGCACCTGCGGGTCATGGATTAGTGCCTGGGCCAAGCCCACACGTCGCATATATCCCTTTGACAGCGTTTCAATTGTTTGATGGTAGACAGAATCGATAGAACACATTGGAACAATCCGGTCAAGTGCTCGCTTTCGGTCGTTGCCCTTAATCTGTCTGGCGTCGCAAACAAAGTTCAACAATCCTCCTACGGTCATTTCGTTATAAGCAGGTGAGTTCTCCGCCAGATATCCAAGCGACCGCCTGACCTCAACGGATTGGCTCAAGATGTCATATCCGCACACTGTGGCTGTCCCGCTGTCAGGTTTTAGAAAGCATGCCAGCATTCTCATAGCGGTGGTTTTGCCGGCCCCGTTAGGCCCGAGAAGGCCAAGGACCTGGCCTTTTTCTACATCGAATGATATGCCGTCGACCGCAACGATAGGCCCAAATGAGCGCCTAAGCTCTTTAACTTCTATCATATCCGTCTCCACAAGACCAAGTACTAAAAACTCTTATAATGATTTTGTATCGTAGGGCAGCCATGACAGGCTTTAATTTCTGCATTGCCCTTATCCACAGGCCGTTTAGAAGCTATAAATTTACCCAAAATTCCTTGATAGTCAATACCTTCCGCCAGATTATTTTGTTCAGTAAAGATACTTAATTTTAAGCTGTTTACTGCAATATAGAATTTAAAAATGGCTCTGGGAACAATAGCTCTATGGTTTTAGCCAGATTGCTCGGAAGGTTTTCTTGCTTGGGTCGAGCAAAAATTTGTTCAAGCACGTACCGTCTTGACGAAATCGACCATCCATACATTCGCGTGGTCCATCTGCCTTGATAATCAAACTGCCATCATCGCTGAGCAGCAGGATTCCAGATGAGTTTGTAAATGGAACTATGGCTTCAGGAGTAAAATTGCTTTTCTCGAAACTCAATTGACGTACTAATACCGGCTGGGTGTCTATATCTCTTGACCAGCGATATAGGGCGAATTTTGCCTCTTCATCATAAGGCCCGGCGATAATAAAATATGCCTTATGGAAAGGTGAATACTCCATACTTCTTATCCCCAGACCTCTTAAATCCCATAATATCGGCTCACCAAAAATCGGTTCATTTTGCTTTTCAATTACATCAGCGGCATTGTTCAAAGGTATAACAAGTGCGTTTGGCTGGTGAGTATCACTATTGATGGGCAGAGGGTTTCTAAATCCAATGTAGAGTGTTTTGCCATCGGTTGATGCGCAAAGGGCCTCAATATTAAGGCCCTTTTCCTTAGGCGCCAGCTTCTTTTGTTCTTTTTTTGTAAGGATTTCATCGAATCGGGTTGCTTTATCTAATTCCAGATGGCGTATAGTCTCATTCTTGAGCATCTGGTGCACAAGGGTTTTGCAGGGCTTACCAATAGGGTTGATAGAAACTTTTTCATTTTGGACCTCGACGGTGGTTGCGAAGAAACGATAGCGGTTTGGTCTGAGCTGTCCATCTTTATTTCTGCCGTGCGAAGTGACCCAGTAGATTCGGTTTGCTATTGAAGTCGCCCCTTCGATGTCGGCCTCAGGGTGTTCGAGGTCGATGTCAAGAAAATCTGTCAGGTCGTAAGAATGGATGGGCAGGGTACCTTTATTGGTATTGTAGACTCGAAGAATATTGTTCTCATCATCGGCTGCAATGAACATATCTTTGCTGATGGCCGCCGCTGCCGATGCGTCAGTTGTTCCTTGATAGGTGAGAACTTTTTTAGTCGGGCTGTCAGCGAAGGAAAAACCGATAACACTACACATCAAAGCAAAGAATATTACTTGGCTAATAACTTTCATTTGCAGTTCTTTTTGCAGAACGAAATTTTATTTTTTCTCTTCTACGAATGGTAACTATGCTGGTCGTCAGGGAATTGGCCGGTCTTTATTTCCTTGTTGTAGCTGTTGAACGCATCGATTGTGTCGTCAGCTAACTTAGCGAAACTTTTTGAAAACTTTGGCCACGACCCTTGTATCAAACCCAGTATATCATTTTCAATGTGTATTTGTCCATCGCAGTCCGGCCCGGAGCCACGGCTGATTACCGGCACCTCAGAGCGATTTATGAAAATTTCCGCCGCCTGCGTGATGGTTCCTTCGAGCGATATCGAGGTTGCACCTAGTTGTGTCATCTGCTTGGCGGGGTCGATATCAGAGCTATTTCAGCGGTTTCTGCCTTTGTTTTGAATCGAATCGAGCCTACCGATGCTCTGCGGCCTTATGCCAATATGGGCCATAACAGCTATGCCGGTGTCACTAACTGCTTTAATTACATCGAGATACGTTCTGCTCGCTTCGATTTTTACTATCTGCGTACCGGCTTCGGCGACGAATCGGCCGGCATTTTTTACGGCCTCGGCTTTGCCGATTTGGTAAGATAGGAAGGGCATATCAGCAACGAGGCATACATTTGGTGCTCCTTTGCGAGCCGCAGCGGTTATGGCAGCCATGATGGGGGGTATTGAACCTAAGCCAAGCACAACCCATGCAGCGGAGTCACGTACCAATACCATCTCCACGTCGGTTTGAGAGACAAGTTTTGCGGAAGTATGGTCACAACAGCTTGTGGTAACAATCTTGCAGTTTTCACGCTTGGCAGTTAGTAAATCTGCACTCGTGACCTGATTGTTCGCAATAAGCTCTTTCTTAAAGATAGTGCTGAAGGAAATAACAGTTTATTAGTTAAAATGTGAGAACAAAATAAATTTCTCAAGCGTAATTTATTATGGATAGTGAGCTAAATTTTGCCTATTTTGAAAAAAGTAAAAAAATTTTGAGAATTTTACAATTAAATACTTGACTCTTGGTAAGAAATGTGTAATGTTTTTCATAACTCTTGATTGATTTCTTAAAGAAATTTCTGTTGTTTTTTCGATATTAATATATAGTAGAATGAAAATTTGATAAACGGAGCTTTTGAGCGCAATTATTTAGCTTTTCATCACCCTCCTCCGAAGCCAGATTCTGTAGTAATTA